>JAPYUH010000178.1:7115-8182 GCA_029936195.1 Alphaproteobacteria bacterium | reverse complement strand
ACACCGTGTCCGTTGGATTTGCCCTTCCGCATCGCACCTTTATAATGGCTCTCCCGCCATTGGCCGTCTTTCGAAAATCGCCACGTTTGATTACCGGTGCCATCGGCCCTGCCATTGACGCATTCCCCGGTCCACGTCACCGCCTCGTTTGGTTTCGGATTTGCGTTCCAGACCGCGCAGCCCCGCCTGTTCTCGACTTGCTGCCATTTGCCCGCCGCCAATGCACTTGTTGCCCCCAGTCCACACACCAACAACACAACCATAAATCCACTAAACAACTTTGGCATATCCCTCTCCCCACAAAAAAAGCCACCCAGTTTAATACCGGGCAGCTTATTTGTCGTCGGTTGCACCTGTCAATTAGCAACCTAAATGGTTGTTGCGTTAGCGTGAATAATACTCGATCACCAGGTTCGGCTCCATGGGGACCGGGTAGGGAACCTCGGCGAACTTCGGCGTGCGCACGAAGGTGCCGCGGCGTTTGCCGATGTCGACTTCCATGTATTCGGGCACGTCGCGCTCGTTCGAGTCCAGGGCCTCGAGAACCATGATGATCTCGCGGGATTTTTCCTTGATCTCGATCACGTCGCCTTCACTGACCCGGTAGGAGGGGATGTTGACCCGCTTGCCGTTGACCAGAATGTGGCCGTGGTTGATGAACTGGCGCGAGGAGAACACCGTGGGCACGAATTTCATGCGGTAGACCACCGCGTCCAGGCGCCGCTCCAACAGGCCGATCAGGCCTTCCGTGGTGTCACCCTTGACCTTCACGGCCTCGTTGTACGTCCGGCGGAACTGCTTTTCGGTGATGTTGCCGTAATAGCCGCGCAGTTTTTGCTTGGCGGCCAGCTGGATGCCGTAATCGGACGGCTTGCGCCGGCGCATCTGGGCGTGCTGCCCTGGCGGGTAATCACGCTTGTTGACCGGGCTTTTCGGCCGGCCCCAGAGGTTTTCGCCCAGGCGGCGGTTCAGCTTGTATTTCGAGCGCAGTCGCTTCGTCATCTAATTCCGTCTCTCAAAATTCAGTATCTGTTTTGATAGTTTGAATAGTCACGTTTGAATAGTCA
>JAPYUH010000178.1:0-7015 GCA_029936195.1 Alphaproteobacteria bacterium | reverse complement strand
GTTTGAATAGTCACGTTTGAATAGTCATGCGCGGCCAACCGTTCCAGCAGATGGACGGGTCGCGCGAGTGGCCGGAGTTATACCAATCCATCCGCCTAAGTCAACCGATCTAATCCGGGCAATTATTCGTCTTCTTCACGGCGGATAAGTGCCGAAATAACACCGTGCAGGCTGCGCACTTCCTGGCCGGTCAGATTGGCGCGGCGAAAGATGTTGCGCAGGTTCCGCATCATGGAGGGGCGCTTCTCGGGCGGCTTGAGAAAACCGGCCCTGGTTAGCTCCTCCTCCAGGCGGTTTTCGAAAAAATTCAGCTCGTCCAGGCTGACCGGTTCACTGTCACCGGCGGGCTGCATCGCCGGCACGGGGCCGGAGGTGAACCATTCATAGGCCACCAACAACACCGCCTGGCCCAGATTGAGGGAGGAAAACGCCGGGTTGGCGGGGATCTGGATGATTGCCTGGGCCAAAGTTGTGTCGTCATTGTCCAGACCGGCCTTTTCCGCCCCGAACATGATGCCGACCCGTTGGCCTTCGCCCAGGCGCCGGCGCATATCGGCCACTGCCTCGCGCGGGCTCAGACACGGCTTTTCCATCTCCCGTGACCGCGCCGTGGTGGCAAATACGGCGTGCAGGTCGGCGACGGCGTCGGGGGTGGTGTAAAACAGCGCGGCATTGTCGAGAATGTCATCGGCCCGGCTGGACATGGCATGCGCTTTTGGATTGGGCCAGCCGTCGCGGGGATCGACGATGCGCAGGCTGTCCAGACCGAAATTTTTCATGGCCCGGGCGGCGGCGCCAATGTTCTCGCCCATTTGCGGACGCACCAGCAGCACCGCCGGGCTGGGCCCGACGTCAATCGCATCCTTGGTGGAATCAGTGCCGGCCACGTCCCTCAAGGCGCTGCCGCGCCATCCTTGAACAGTTTGTAGGTAATGGAGTCCAACAACGCCATGAACGAGGCATCGATGATGTTGGACGATACCCCCACCGTGAACCAGCGCCGGCCCTTGCCGTCGGCGCTTTCGATCAGCACCCGGGTGACCGCGCCCGTGCCGCCGTCCAGAATACGAACCTTGAAATCCACCAGTTCCAGATCATCGATGTATTTGGCGAAACTGCCGATATCCTTGCGCAAGGCGTTGTCCAGGGCATTGACGGGGCCATTTCCCTCGGCCACCGACATGATCTGCCGGCCATCCACCGTCAATTTCACCGTTGCCTCCGACACCGTGATCAATTCCCCCTTGGCGTTGTGGCGCCGCTCCACCATGACCCGAAAAGCATCCACGTCAAAATAGACCGGCACCTCGCCCAAGGTGCGCCGGGCCATCAATTCGAAGCTGGCCTCCGCCCCGTCATAGGCATAGCCCTCGAACTCCTTTTGCTTCACCTCGTCCAGCAGACGGTTGATCTTGGGGTTCTTCGGATCGAAGTCGATGCCCGCCTCGGTCAACCGGGCCAGAATGTTGGAACGGCCGGCCTGGTTGGAAACCAGAACCTGGCGGCTGTTGCCCACCAGGGCGGGGTCGATATGTTCGTAGGTCTCGGGGTTCTTCAACACCGCTGAGACATGCAAACCGCCCTTGTGGGCAAAGGCGGAGGCACCGACAAATGGGGCCTGGCGCGCCGGCGCCCGATTGAGCAATTCATCCAGCAAATGCGACGTCGCCGTCAAATGGCGCAGGCCCTCGTCATCGATGCCGGTTTCATAGTTTTCGGCAAATCCAGGTTTCAATTTCAGGATCGGGATCAGGGCCACCAGATCCGCGTTGCCGCAACGTTCGCCCAGGCCGTTCAGGCTGCCCTGTATCTGGCGCACCCCGGCCTGGACGGCGGCCAGGGAGCCCGCGATGGCATTGCCGGTATCGTTGTGGCAATGAATGCCCAGGCGATCACCGGGGATATGTTCCACCACCTCGCCCACGATGCGCGAGATTTCGTGCGGCAGGGCGCCGCCGTTGGTATCGCACAACACGATCCAGCGGGCGCCCGCATACAGGGCTGATTTCAGGCAATCAAGGGCGAATGCCGGGTTGGCCTTGTAGCCGTCGAAAAAATGCTCCGCATCGAACAAAGCCTCCCGCCCCTTGGCGATGGTGTGCGCCACGCTTTCGCCGATCATGGCGACGTTTTCCCCATGCTCGATGCCCAGCGCCACGTCCACATGGAAATCCCAGGTCTTGCCCACCAGACAGACCGCGCCCACATCTGCGTTCACCACTTCCGACAGGCCCGGATCGTTGTCGGCGCTACGCCCGGGCCGCTTGGTCATGCCGAAGGCGGTAAAGGTGGCGCGCTTCAATTCCGGCGGGTTCTGGAAAAAGCTGCTATCGGTGGGATTAGCGCCCGGCCAGCCGCCTTCCACGTAGTCGACACCAAGCTTGTCCAGGGCCTGGGCAATGGCGCGCTTGTCCTCGACCGAGAAATCCACGCCCGAGGTCTGAGCCCCATCGCGCAGGGTGGTATCGAAAATATAGAGCCGTTCTTTTGCCATTGTCCTATCTCCACTCAACTTCTACGCCAGGTCGTGCCGCCGGCCCCATCTTCCAAGACCACGCCCCGCGCCGCCAGATCATCGCGAATGCGGTCCGAGGCTGCGAAATCCCTGTCGCGGCGTGCCTGGCGGCGCTGTTCAATCAAATCCTCGATATCCGCCGCCGAAAGATCATCGGCACCGCCCTGCCCCCGGAACCAGGCTTCCGGCGTCGCCTGCAGTAAACCAAGAATTTCGCCGGCCGCCTTCAGTTGGGAAGCCGCCGTCCCATCCCCGGCGCCGGCCCGATCAGCCAGGCGATGCATCTCGGTTATGGCCTTGGGCGTGTTTAGATCATCCAGCAATGCGGCCTCGACCGCCTCCGGCAGGCCTGGTGCCGCCTCTACATCTCCCATGGCCCGGTACCATTTATCCAGGATGCGCCGGGACCCGGCCACCAGCTCCTTGGTGAAATCCATCGGTTGGCGGTATTGCGCCGACAGCAAGGTCAGGCGCAGTGCCTCGCCGGGGAATTCGTCCAGCAGCTCGTGCACGGTGAGGAAATTGCCCAGGGACTTGGACATCTTCTCGCCACCGACGGTAATATGGCCGTTGTGCATCCAGTACTTGGCGAACGGGGCGCCGTCATGGGCGCAGACGCTTTGCGCCAGTTCGTTCTGATGGTGCGGGAACACCAGGTCTATGCCGCCGCCATGAATATCAAAGGTCTCGCCCAACAACGCCTCGGACATGACGGAGCATTCCAGATGCCAGCCGGGCCGGCCCCGGCCCCAGGGGCTGTCCCAACCAGGCTGGAGGTCGCTGGACGGCTTCCACAAGACGAAATCCGTCGCGTTCTGTTTATAGGGCGCCACGTCGACCCGGGCGCCGGCGATCAATTCGTCCTGGCTGCGCCGGGAGAAGACACCGTAGTCATCCATGGAGGTGGTATCGAACAAGACATGGCCATCGGCCACATAGGCATTGCCCTTGTCGATCAGGCGTTCCGTCATCACGACCATGCCATCGACATAGTCGGTGGCGCGGGGTTCATGGTCGGGGGGCAAGGCGCCCAGGGCCGCCATGTCGTCATGAAACACCTGGGTTGTATTCGCCGTTACCTGGGCGATGGTCTGGCCGGTTTTTTGCGCCCGGTCCATAATCTTGTCGTCGATATCGGTAATATTGCGCACGTACGTCACGCTGCCATACAGGCGCCGCAACAGACGGACAAAGCTGTCGAACACCACCACGGGACGGGCGTTGCCGATATGGGCCAGGTCATAAACCGTGGGACCGCAGACATACAGGGCCACTTCGTCCGGGCGCAGGGGGGCGAAGATCTCTTTGGTTCGGGTGGCGGTATTATGAATCTTAAGTTCGGGCATCGGGATAACTCCCGTAAAAAATATATCAGATGCTGGTGATTAACTGCGCCCCATATTCACCAAGGCGCGGCGCCCCTTGAATTCAGGCGCGGGATGGAGGCGCGCAGGCAATACCCGAACAGCCTCCGCCGGTACAGCAGACCGGCAAGGTGATAATTCGGACGGATTGTTCACCACGCTGCATGATCGCAAGCATCCTCAATCTGCCGCCTTAAGATGCGACGGCGACCTTATAACGCCGCGCCTGGGCAAAAGTCCAGCGGTAGGGTTTGATATTTGCTGGCGATGGCGGGCGGCATGCGGGATAATGGAGACAGCAACGGATAGGCAACACAGAGGAATGCAAGATGAGTCTTAGGGATAAATGTGCCGTCACGGGCATCGGCGAGACGGAATATTCAAAAAACTCCGGCAAGTCCGTCATCGCCCTGCAAATGGAAGCATCGCTGAAAGCCATCGCCGATGCCGGCCTGACCCCGAACGACATAGACGGCATCATCCCCTACGGCAACCTGGAAGTCGTGGCCGAGGATTTTATCACCAATCTGGGCATTCATGACCTGCGCTATTCCGCCGTCACGCCCCTGGGCGGGGCCAGCTCTGTCGCCGCCGTCCAGGCCGCCATGACCGCCGTGGCCTCCGGTGTCGCCAATCATGTGCTGATCCCAATTGGCCGCAATGGCTCCTCCGGTGAACGCATTGGCGACCGGGTGCAAGCCATGCCGCAATTCAGGATATTGGGCGAGTACGAAATGCCGTCGGGAAATATTGCCCCGCCGCAGCTGTACGCGCACATGGCACGGCGGCATATGGAATTGTATGGCACCAAGTCCGAGCAGTTAGCGGAGATTGCGGTGGCCATCCGCGCCAACGCCCTTTTGAATGACAACGCCATCATGAATAAACCCATGACAATCGAGGATCATCAGAACTCCCGCATGATTTCCGACCCTTTGCGTTTGTTCGATTGCTGTCTGGAAAGCGACGGCGGGGCGGCGGTGATCATATCCGCCTCGGAACGGGCCAAGGACATGGCCCAGCAGCCCATCTACATCATGGGCGTTGGCGAAGGTCATCCGGACTCCCCTTCCATCATCACCCAACGGCCCGACATCACCACCCTTGGCACCGCGAAAGCCGCGCCACGTGCGTTCGGGATGGCCGGCGTCAGCCCGAAAGACATTGATGTGGCGGAGATTTATGACTGCTTTACCTATATCGTGATGTGCCAGTTGGAAGATCTGGGTTTCTGCGAAAAGGGCGAAGGCGGGGATTTCGTCTCCAACGGCCGCATTGCCTTGGACGGGGAATTGCCCATCAACACCCACGGCGGGTTGCTGTCGCAATCCCATATCGTCGGCATGAACCACGTCTGCGAACTGGTCAAGCAACTGCGCGGTACGGGGGGCAAGGCACAGGTGGCCGATGCCGAAATCGGTCTGGTCACGGGCTACGGCGACATGGGCGACGGTACCGTCGCCATCATGCGGAATTAGGGCGGGGAACAAGTAATATGAGTGATGCAGCCTACGACAAACCCATGCCGCCCCTGAACCGGGACAGCAAGCCGTATTGGGATAGTTTGCAGGAGGGCAGCATGCGCCTGCAGAGTTGTGCGGAATGCGGCAAGGTACGCCACTACCCCCGCCCCGTCTGCGATAGCTGCCATTCCTTCGAGGTGGAATGGGTACGCGCCAGCGGCAAGGGCAAGGTACATAGCTGGACCGTCTCCCATCATCCGTTCCATCCGGGCTTCATTGTCGATTTGCCCATGACCCTGGTCACCGTGGATTTAGAGGAAGGCGTGCGCATGTGCGCCCAGATGCATGGCGTGGAACCAGACCAGATGAGCATCGATATGCCGGTGGAACTGGGCTACGAAGCAGCGACCGCAGACTTGACGCTACCGGTATTTCGTCCCGTGACATAGTCTTGCCCCAACCATCGGAAAAGATCGCAGTCATTACCGGCGCCGCGCGGGGCATTGGCCTGGCGACGGCGGGGCGTTTTCTTGACGAGGGCTGGGGCGTTGCCCTGCTGGATATTGATGGCAATGGATTGGCGGCGGCGGATCTTTCAGGTGCGACGCTGCTGATTGCTTGCGATGTCGCCGATCCCGGGCAGGTAACCGACGCCATGGACAATGTGACCGCGCATTTCGGCCGCATTGATGCCCTGGTCAACAACGCCGGCACGGCCCTGTTCAAACCACTGTTGGAAACCAGCCATGAAGAATGGCAACGGGTTCTGGATGTGAATTTGAGCGGGCCGTTCCTTTGCGCGCAAGCCTGTGCGCCGGTGATGATCGCCCAGGGGGGCGGCAGCATCGTCAACATCACCTCGATCTCCGGACTGCGCGCCAGCACCTTGCGGGTCGCCTACGGCACATCAAAGGCCGGCCTGATGCATCTGACCAAGCAACAGGCGGCGGAATGGGGCGAGGTTGGCATCCGGGTCAACGCGGTTTCTCCGGGCCCCGTGGACACGGCCATGGCCAAGGCGGTGCACAGCGCGGACATTCGGGCTGATTACCATGACGCCATCCCCCTTAACCGCTACGGCCTGGAGACCGAAATTGCCGACGCCGTTTGGTTTCTGTGCAGTGACCGGGCCAGCTACATCACCGGTCAGAACCTGGCGGTTGACGGCGGGTTTGACGCCGTGGGTATCGGATTGCCTAGTTTGCGAGAAAACCTGTAAGCTGCCCTGAATAACGAATTCAAATCCGGGGGGATTAAGATGACTGTTGAATTATCCATGCTGTTTTGGGCGTGGTGCTGACCGTCGTGCAAATGCTGGTCGCCGTGCAGTTGTTTAATATGCAGGTGGGACTGGCCGCTTTAGCGGGCAACCGCGACGGATCCGCCCCTGAAGGCATGGCGGGCCGAGCCAGCCGGGCCCACCGCAACATGTTGGAAAATCTGCCCCTGTTCGCCGCCCTTGTCTTGGTGGTCCAGCTGGGCGGACTGAACAGCGACCTGACCGCATTGGGTGCCCAGATTTTCGTCATCGCCCGCCTGGTCTATGGGGTGATATACATCATTGGGGTACCTTGGCTGCGGACGGCAACCTGGTTCGTCTCGGTGATCGGCATGGTCATGATGGCGTGGGCGATTTTGGCCGGTTAGCCCGGAAGGCAACAGCCTGATCAAAA
>JAPYUH010000177.1 GCA_029936195.1 Alphaproteobacteria bacterium | reverse complement strand
CCCCGGCGCAGATCCATGGGGTTCATGCCGGCGGCAACGGACTTGCAGCCCTCGCGCACGATGGCCTGGGCCAACACGGTGGCGGTGGTGGTGCCGTCACCGGCGACGTCGTTGGTCTTGGAGGCGACTTCGCGAACCATCTGGGCGCCCATGTTCTCGAACTTGTCGGACAGCTCGATCTCCTTGGCGACCGTGACGCCGTCCTTGGTGACGCGCGGGGCGCCAAAGGACTTGTCCAGGACAACATTACGGCCCTTCGGCCCCAGGGTTATCTTGACCGCATCGGTCAGCATATCGACGCCGCGCAGCATGCGCGTGCGGGCATCAGTCTCAAAACGTATTTCTTTTGCAGCCATTTATAAGGGCTCCTTAATTCTAGTGCTTAAGATTATCCAATGACACCCATGATGTCGGATTCTTTCATGATGATCAGCTCTTCGCCGTCGATTGTCACTTCCGTGCCGGCCCACTTGCCGAACAGAACGCGGTCGCCCGCGCTGACATCAAGGGCTTGGATCTGGCCGCTTTCGTTGCGCGTGCCGTCGCCGGCCGCCAGAATTTCGCCTTCCATGGGCTTTTCCTGGGCCGTGTCGGGGATGATGATGCCGCCCGCGGTTTTTTCTTCACTGTCCAAACGGCGGACCAGTACGCGGTCATGCAATGGCCTGATTTGCATCAGATACCTCCAAATTTGCTGTTAACCCTATAGGGAACCATAGGTTTTCGGGGATTTCCCGAATTTTGTTAGCACTCTATTCATGTGAGTGCCAGGTATATAGGAAGACTGAATTGACCTGTCAATAAAGATCGCTGCCTCGGTCGGTTTGAAAACACACAAAACCGCCGGAATGCGCTGCAATTCGCTGCAATTCGAATAAAAATTCAATTCAGTTCCACGTGATGGGACAGACCTGCACGGAACATCTCCAGGCGTTCATGGTAGCCGACCATAACCGAAAATAACCCGACAGGTCTAAACCTGCATCAATTGCGTCCGGGCCTGTTCGATGGTGGCCCGCGCCATGGCTGCGTGACCCGCATCGCCGGCGCTGGAGAGGGGATGGTCGATCACCCCGAATTCATAGTTCGGCATGCCCAGCACCCGGCACATCAATTCCGCCGCGCTGACAAACTGCGTCGTCATGACGCCAATTGCCGGCACGCCGAGGCGTTCCGCCGCCACCGCGTCATGCAAACTGCACGACGAGCAACTGCCTCAATCGCCAATGCCCGAGATCACCGCGTCCCATTGGCTGATCTCCGCCACGATGGCGGGATCGGCGGGCGCGCTGTAATTGGATTTCACCCGCACCACCACTTCCGCCACGCCGAACTCATCCCGCAGCATGCGGTCCAGATGAGAGAAATATCCCACCGTGCCTTCCTTGCCGTTGGAGATGAAGCCAACGGTCTTTCCCCGTAGCGAGGCGAGACGCGGCGCCGGTTGTCCCTGCGCCGCTTCGCTTTCACTGCTTGGATCCAAAACCCGTAATGTCATGTCTCAATACGTCCCTTCATACACTCGTTACAATTTCGGCGGTTCGCAATCCAGGCAGGCGCCGATGGCCATGGTGACCGCGTGGCTTTTATGGCCCAGCCAGGGTGGTATGACGGCGCCAAAGCCGCCCGCTGGGCCGCCCGCCGCGATGACCAGCAACTGTTCGGGGCTTTCCATGGCCGGATACACCGTATCGCCCCGGTCCCGCACCACGGCACCCTTGCCCACATCGGCCCATTCCCGGCGATGGATTCGGGCGCGTTCGAAAATAAATTCGGCCACATCCCGCTTGCTCCATCCCGCCTTTTGCAAATGCCGGCGCAGCTGTTGGGGTACGATAATGGCATAATTGCCGGGCCAGATGGAATAATGGCGCATATTGGCGCGGATTTCCGCCGCGAAGGTCTCCAGTATCTCCTTCGGCTCGGTGGTCCATTCGTTCATGATCTGGCGCGGCGCGCCGGCCGCCAGCACCGTCACCGCGGAGGCCTCTTTCGGAATATCGTTCTGCTCCGCCAGGCTTAACCAATTGCTGTCCTCTTCATCTTCGGCGATGCAATAGCTGATCTTGCCCGGATGGCCGATGGTGGAACGATCGATGCCCCCTGGGCGCACGTCCAGGACATTGATCAGGATCAGGCGCAGGGCCCGTCCGATCACCATGGTGGCCCGGTCGGATGACCCCAACACGTTGAAGGTGGAATTGGCTGATAATTCCTGTCGTATCGGACCATTCAACACCAGCAGCACGGCACAGCCGCCCGTACTGGCCGTGGCGCCATGGAGCAGGAAGTCCTGGCTTAACATGGCCGTCACGGCGGCGATGACGACGGGGAAATGCATGGGCAAACAGCCCGCCATGACAGCGTTGACCGCCAGTTTTTCCGCCGTGATCGGCCGCTCCCGCACCGGTTCGACGCCGATCAGTTGTTCGGGGGGGAACATGGCCCATTCCAGACAGGCCCGCACCGCCTCGGCGGTCGGCGGGACGATGGGCAGGCCATCGGTCCAGCCGCTGGAGTGATAAAGCTCCTGCACGGCATTGAAATCGGCGGCTTCGTGAATTTTCGATGCGAGTTGCACGTGTTTTTTACCTAATCGTTTATATCAGAGGCCCACGTTACCAAATTACCGCCGCCACGTCACATCATCACCTGACCATCGTCGACCGGGATCAGGGTCCCCGTCATATAGTCCGAGCGCGACGAAGCCAGCAACAACAACAGACCGTCCATGACCTCCGGCGTGCCAATTCGGCGCCGCGGCATGGCCGCGATCATGCCCTGCCCGGCTGGGGTTTTCCAATGATCCGCATTCATTTCAGTTTCAATATAGCCTGGGCAAATGGCATTGACCTGGATGTCGTGCCGGGCCCATTCCAGGGCCATTTGCTTGGTCATCTGGGCAATGGCGGCCTTGGACATGCCGTAAAGGGTTAATTTGGCGGTGGTCCGCAGGGCCATCATGGAAGAGATATTGATGATCTTGCCCCCCTGGCCCCGTTTGATCATCTCCCGGCCCACGGCCTGGGCCAGCAGAAACGGCCCCTTGACGTTGGTTTCATGGACGAAGTCATAGTCTTCGAGGGTAAAATCCTCGGGCCGCTTGACCACCGAGACGCCTGCGTTGTTGACCAGAATATCAATGGCCCCCAAGGTTCGCGCGGCATCCGCGGCAATTTGTTCAATCGCATCCGCGTCGCGTATATCCAAGGCAAAGGCCGCCGCATGCCCTCCAAAACCACCAATTTCCGATGCCAGGGCTTCCAAGCGGTCAATCCTGCGCGCGGTCAGTGCGACCTTGGCGCCGGCCTCGGCCAATGCCACCGCGGCACGGTGGCCAAGGCCCGATGACGCACCGGTCACCAGGGCAACCTTGCCGTTCAGATTGTCGCCGATATTGGTCATATCCTGGTCTCGCTTTACTTGGAATTTCAATCTTGTACGGGTTCAAAACAAGGTCTATTTGGCGGCGGTTGTAAACAGCTTATTAACCGTGGTCGGTTAACTTGCAAGCAGCAAGGAGGGCGATAACTATGCACGCAAACGCGCGGGTTCTACTTTTCAGCGATCCAACCGACACCGGTGATTTGGCCGGAAAGCTGGAACAACGCGGCTATCAACCCTTGCCCGCGACCACCCGGGAAGACGCGGTGCGTATTGTCACCGGCCGTTATCCCGACATCGCCATCGTCAATACCGCGGCCAGCGAGGAAGGTGCGCTGTTCCGCCGGGATCTTCACGAATTGCGTCCCGATGGCCAGCTTCCCACCATCGTCATCGGTGGCGAGACCGGCGTGGTGGAGGATAAATTGCAGGTCGAACATCTGCCCGCCGCCTTCCGGGATTCGGAACTGTTCTCACGCCTGAAAGTATTGTCCCGTCTGGTCTCCATGCAGGGGGAACTGGCATTGCGGTCCGAGACCTCGCAACTGTATGGCCTGGAAGCGCCTGTCCAGACCACGCTGCCCGAAGAGATCTCGGATGCCAATATTTTGGTGATCGCGGAAGAAGAGGACCGGCGCGCCTCGATCCTGAAAATGATTGCCCCCATCGCCACCGCCGATGTGGTGCAAAAACCCTATGAAGGCATGGAGCGCCTGCTGCAGGACCCCTTCGATGTGGTGATTGCCGTGGGCGGCAACGACGACGACCTGATGGATTTCTGCCGCCGCATGCGAAACCACGCCAATCTGTTCAACATGCCCCTGTTGGTCCTATGTCCGCAAGGCGAGGCCGAGGCCCAAGATGACATTTATGAAGCCGGCGCCTCGGAAGTCCTCAAGCTCACCGCCAGCGCGGCGCTGCTGTTGCCCCGTTTGCATCATCTGGTACGTCAGCAACGATACCGCCAATCCATGTTGGAGGTCTATCGCGAGGGCCGACGCTATGCCGCGACCGATTCCCTGACCGGGCTGTTCGGCCATGGCTATCTGCATGCCCATCTGAAAAAACAGATTGTGGAATGCCGCAGCCGGAACAAGGACCTGGCCCTGGGCTTTTTCGACATTGCCGACATGACCGGTTTCAACGACGAATACGGCTATGTCGCGGGCGACCGCCTGCTGCGCCAGATCGGCGGCGCCATCGGTGGTTTCGTGCGGGCCGAGGATTTGCCGGCACGCTATAATGGCGACAAATTCTGCATTGTTTTGCCGGACTCCGATCTAGGATCCGCCTCGCCCGTGTTGCAGCGCATCGCGGGCGTTATCAACATGACGGAGTTTGCCATTACCGATGTGGGCGAACCGATCAAAATTCGCCTGCAAACGGGTTGTGCCATGCCGAAAGATGACGACGGCGCGGAAAGTCTGATCGCCCGGGCCCGGACCGACTGCAAGGGCGGGTAACCCCCAAACCGCCCCCCATACCCGAAGGCTCTTAACCTTTGGGCAAAGCGGGCGTATCATGGCGCCATGATTCATGTGGACATCATTTCCGATACGGTCTGCCCGTGGTGCTATATCGGCAAGCGGCGGTTTGAACAGGCCCTCGCCCTGCGCCCCGGTTATGATATCCAGGTTGGCTGGCGCCCGTTTCAATTGAACCCCGAAATTCCGCCCGCGGGCCTGTCCCGAAAAGACTATCTTAACGACAAGTTCGGCGGCGTCGACCGGGCCGAGCGGGTTTATGAAGCTGTCAGCGCGGCGGGAGAGGAAGTCGGCCTGGATTTCAATTTCGCCAATATCCCCCGCCAGCCGAATACCTTTGATTCTCATCGCCTGGTCCGTTGGTCGGAAACCGCCGGGGTGCAGGATACGGTGGTGGAAAAACTGTTTTTTAGCTATTTCGTTGACGCAGCGGACGTGGGCGACCAGGAGGTTTTGGCTGGGATCGCGGACGCCTGCGGCATGGATGGCGATCTGGTGCGGGATTTGTTCCGCCAGGACGCTGATCGGGATCTGGTCATGGCCGAGGAAGGCGTGGCCCGGCGCATGGGCATCAACGGGGTGCCCTGTTTCGTGGTGGATCACAAATATGCCATTTCAGGCGCCCAGGACCCTTCCGTCCTGACCCACGTCTTCGACCTGGCAATGCAGGACAAGGACAAGGTGGCAAAAAACTCCGTTCAGGAGACAGCCGAAGCGGCCGAGGCGGACTGAGCCAATTTGGCCAGATGCCGCACCAGATAGTCGACACCCTTTAGGCGCGTTGCCGCCTCGTCCCATTGCCTTTGAAACACCAGTTTATGGTCTGGCCGTAATTTGGCGCTGCCCTTGTTGTCGTTGATGAATTCCACCAGGCCGCCTGGATTGGCGAATGTATCGTTGCGGAAGACCACGCTGGCCCCGCCCGGCCCGGCGTCGATCTTGGCCACGTTCGCTGCCCGGCACAGGCGTTTGATGGCGATGATCGCCAACAGGTTCTCCACCTCTCCGGGAAGGGCTCCGAAACGGTCGATCAATTCGGCGGCGAATGCATCAATTTCTTCAGCGTTCCGCAGGTGGGCGAGGCGGCGGTAAAGGCCCAGGCGAACGCTCAAATCCGCGACATAGTGATCTGGGATCATCACGGCGGTGCCGAGATTAATCTGCGGTGACCAGTCCTGTTCGCCCACCTCCAGGCCGCCGGCGGCGCCGCTGCGCGCCGTGGCCAGGGCTTCTTCCAGCATTTGATTGTAAAGTTCGAAGCCGACTTCGCGGATGTGGCCCGATTGCTCCTCGCCCAACAAATTGCCGGCCCCGCGCAGGTCCAGATCGTGGCTGGCCAGACTGAAACCGGCGCCCAGGGTATCGAGGGATTGCAGTACTTTTAGGCGCTTATCGGCGGCCTCCGTGGGCAAACGCTTGGGCGGCAGGGTGAAGTAGGCATAAGCGCGGACTTTCGACCGCCCAATGCGTCCACGCAGCTGGTACAGTTGGCTCAGTCCGAACCGGTCGGCGCGGTGCACGATCATGGTGTTGGCGGTGGGAATATCCAAACCGGATTCAATAATGGTGGTGGATAATAGAACGTCATAAGCCCCTTCATAGAAGGCGGTCATGACGTCTTCCAATTGGCGCGGTGGCATGCGGCCATGGGCCGTGACGAATTTCACCTCCCCTACCCGCTCGGTCAGGAAACGCTCGATGTCCGGCAGGTCCAGAATGCGGGGGCAGACGTAGAAACTCTGTCCGCCCCGGTGCAGCTCCCGCAGCAGGGCCTCCCGCGCCACCACCGGGTCGAACGGCATGACGAAGGTTCGCACGGCCAGACGGTCCACGGGCGGCGTGGCGATCAGGCTCAAATCCTTGACCCCTGAAAAGGCCATTTGCAGGGTGCGCGGGATCGGCGTGGCGGTCAGGGTCAGGACGTGGACGTCGCTGCGCAATTGTTTCAGGCGCTCCTTGTGGGCAACGCCGAAATGCTGCTCTTCGTCGATCACCAGCAGGGTCAGGTTTCGAAAGGCGATCCGCTTGCCCAACAGGGCATGGGTGCCGATGACAATGTCGATCTGGCCGTTGGCAATACCCTCGCGCGTGTCCGAAGCCTCCGCCCCTGGAACCAGGCGGGAGAGCTGCCGCACGTTTACGGGCAGTCCCGCGAAACGCTCCGTGAAGGTTTGGAAATGCTGCCGGCACAGCAATGTGGTCGGCGCCACGATGGCCACCTGGCCGCCGGTCATGACGGCGGCGAAGGCGCCGCGCAGGGCGACCTCGGTCTTGCCGAAACCCACATCGCCGCAAACCAGGCGGTCCATGGGCGAACCTTTTAGCAAATCGGCGAAAATATCCTCGATGGCGCCCATCTGGTCTTCGGTCTCTTCATAGGGGAAACGGGCGCAGAATTCTTCGTACAGGCCGTCGGGCTTTTCGATCGCCGGGGCGCTGCGCAACACCCGCTCGGCGGCCACCTTGATCAACTGATCGGCCATGTCGCGGATATGTTGTTTCAGCTTCGCCTTGCGGGCCTGCCAGGCGGCCCCGCCCAAACGGTCCAGATTGACGCCGGCATCTTCCGAGCCGTAGCGGGACAACAATTCGATATTCACCGCCGGCAAATACAGCTTGGCGTTGCCGTCGTAATGAATTTCCAGGCAATCGTGGGGGGCGCCCCCGACCTCGATGGTTTCCAGGCCCATATAGCGGCCGATGCCGTGTTCCACATGCACCACCAGATCGCCACTGGAAAGCTGGCTCTGCTCGGTAATGAAATCTTCCGCCCGCCGGCTCCGCCGCCGCCGGGCCAGACGGTCGCCCAGCACGTCCTGTTCCGAGATGATGGCCAGCTCGTCGGTTTCCACGCCCCTCTCGAAACCCAACACCGCCATGGCCGGTACGCCGTCGGGCAGGGCCATGACGGCTGGCCAGTGTTCGACCCGCCGCACGCCTTCTATGCCGTGATCATCCAGCAGCAATGCCATGCGCTCGGCCGAACCCTGGCTAAAGGCGCCGAAGACCACACGCCGGCCGGCCTGCCGTTGTGCCGTCACATGGCCGCGCAGGGCATCAAAGACATTGATATCGGCCTGGGCCCGCTCGGCCGCGAAGTTGCGCCCCTGACGGCCCGCGAAATCGATGCCCTGGGTACTTTCGGGTGCTGAAAACGGCGAGAACATGCCGCCCCGGCGCCCCGCCAAGCCATCATCCCAGGCCTTGGCATCAAGGAACATGGCGTCGGGGGGTACCGGCTTATAGCTCGGCGCGCCGTCGTAGGGATTTTTCTGCGCCTCGAGGCGCGCCTCGTAATAATCCTGGATTTGTTCCAGCCGTTCGTCGCG
>JAPYUH010000431.1 GCA_029936195.1 Alphaproteobacteria bacterium | reverse complement strand
AATTCGCCGCGCCGCCCGCTCCCAGATCACGACATGGGTAACAGTTCGATCTTTCGGCCGGGAAGGCTTGGCGACGCCTTGGACGGCGGCTTGTTCGATGAATGAACGAATGTGTCTTGCAGCGGCCTATCCCGATTGTGGCGCGAGTGTCAGCGCCCCGTGCTGGTCTTGAGGCGCGATCGCGGGGGCCCCTTGGGTCAAACTTGAAATGCGCTAACGGCTCTCGGCCAACCTGGTGATGGCCGGCGTGGCGGCGAATTTCTTTTCCGTGGCACCGCGTACCTCCTGGAACCGCGCCAACTCCCGCCCCTTAAGTTTCCTGCCCGTGGGCAGCTTCAGGCGCAAGGGATTGATGCGTTTGTTGTTGACCAGGACTTCGTAATGCAGATGCGGTCCCGTGGAACGTCCGGTGCTGCCCACATAGGCCACGATTTGACCCTGTTTGACCCGTTTGCCCTTGCGGATGCCCCGGCGGAATTTGGACAGATGGCCATAGGCGGTCTTATACCGGCCATTGTGGCGAATGCGCAGATAGCGCCCGTAACCGCCATTCCAACCCGCTACTTCGACTACGCCGTTGCCCGCCGCCATGATGGGCGTGCCCCTTGGCGCACCGAAATCGATGCCCCGGTGCATTTTGCGATAGCCCAGGATCGGGTGCCGGCGGCGGCCGAAGCGCGAGGTCAGACGGGCGCCGTCGACGGGCGTCTTCATCAGGGCCTTGCGCACGCTGTGGCCGCCATTGTTGAAATAATCCACCTCGCCATCCTTCATGGCAAAGCGATAGAGGGGCAGGTCGGTTTTGCGCACATGCAGCATGGCATATTGAATATCGCCGTATTTCGCGAATTCGCCCCGCTCGTCGTAAAGAGCCTCGAACAGGACCTCGAACCTGTCGCCTCGTTGTATGTCGCGCTGGAAGTCCACGTCGAAGGAATAGATCCGGATCAGCTCGACAATCATCCGTGCCGGCATGCCGGACCGTTTGGCGGCCAAATACAGGCTATCGTCGATGCTGCCCTCGGCCCGGTGCAATCTGGTTTCCAGCGGCTTGTCGATGGTTTTGGAAATAAACCGCCCGGCATCGTTCAGACTGACATGGATCTCCTGCTCCACGCTGGGCGCAAAGGCCAATTGGATCAAAGCGGGGTCGCCATCCCTTGCCGCCATGGGGTCGAACAGCAGGGTCAGTTCCTGGCCGGGGCGCAGACGCCTGGGATCGTATGACTTAGCCAGTGCAACGATGGCTGCGTGCGCCGTGGACCGGTCGCTGCCGCTGCGCAGCATGACCGCCATCAAGGTATCACCAGGGGCGATCTCCACATGACGTTCGATGATGGTGGGCGGGGCGGTCTGGACCGAAATTCTCGTCAGCGGCAAGGCCAAGGACTTTGCCGGCGCTTCCGCCGTGTGTTGGGTCGCGTGCCGGGTCTTGGCAGCGGGAAGAAGGTCCCACGGGGCCACCGTTTCTTGGGTTTCCTGGGTCTCGAACCCCGCCGGCTTGACGACGATGGCCACGGCAATGGCCGCGCCGCCCGCAATGCCCAATGCCGCGGCAGCTATTTTGCGCCGTCGGAACGGCGGCCGGTTCGCCGCCGCGATCAGACGTTTCAGGCTCTCCGGCCAACCTACGTTACGCACAAACCGCAAAAAACAGCCCTCCAATGGGTCAT
>JAPYUH010000176.1 GCA_029936195.1 Alphaproteobacteria bacterium | reverse complement strand
ACCAACGAATCGTATAAGGCCATTGCGATCGACCGGGGCGGCATGGATCCCGGGCGTGTCTTTGTCGTTCGATCCGGTCCCAAGATAGAACGCCTGAAAATCATCCCGCCGGTCGCGGCATTGCGACGGGGCCGAAAATATCTGGTCGGCTATGTCGGGGTGATCGGTCAATAAGAAGGAATTGATTTGTTGTTGGAAGCGGCGGTCCACATCGTACTTGGGCGAAAGCGGGAAGACGTTCATTTCGGCATTGTCGGCGGCGGGCCAGCGTTGGCGGAGATGCAACGGTTGGCGGCAACCTTGTCGATTGAAGACTACGTCACCTTCACGGGCCGGGTTTCCGATGATGATCTGCTGGCCATGCTGAATACAGCGGATGTCTGCGTCAATCCGGACCGTGTCAACGATATGAACGATAAATCCACCATGAACAAAATCATGGAATACATGGCGCTGGGGAAACCGATCGTACAGTTCGAGATGAAGGAAGGGCGCTATTCCGCCCAAGATGCTTCGCTGTATGCCAAGGCCAATGATACAGGGGATCTGGCCGACAAGCTTTTGGCGCTGATCGACGATCCGGAGAAATCGCGGGAAATGGGCGCGTTCGGGCATCGGCGCGTGTTGTCGGAATTATCATGGGAACACGAAGCACCGAAGCTTCTGGCGGCCTACGAATTTCTGTTTGGCAAGAAATGACCGACACTCGATTACGTCTGATAATCGCACTCGTCCTGGTAGCCCTGACGCTGTCTCTTCATGCCGCCCTTCCGCGTTATGAGGCGGATAATCGGCTGCTGGTTGACTTCGGTGCCGGCCTGGCGAATTGGCGCCTAACGGGAATGGCTTCCGGCATCCAAATGGCTGACGGTGTATTGCGATTGGCAGCCGCGACAAGCACGGTGTCCACCGGCATTCGCCGGACCATCATGCGCCGGCCCGATGTAAAACATTTGCGGTTGTCAGCCTGGGTAAGCCATGACGGCGTGTCGGGCGGTGCCCATGCTTGGAATGGACTGCGGGTAATTCTGACTTCGATCGACCAGTCGGGCAACAAACTTTGGGAACTGCCCCATACGGTGGAACAAAGCCGGGGCAGCGGCCCATGGCGCCACGTCACCCAGGTCTTTTTCATGCCGCCTCGCGTGACTGCCGTTGAGATTTTTGCTGGACTAAGCAGGTCGAGCGGGCGGATGCAGGTCCGCGACCTGAATCTAGAGGTCGTCCATGAACGACCATTGTTCAGGGCGAGCCGCCTTATCCTCACGCTCATATGGCTATTGGCCGCGCCCTGGCTCATTTGGCCCCTGTGGCGGCAACGGCGACTGGCCGTGCTTGCTGTTGGCTGTACCATATTGGTTGGCACCCTGACGCCTCATTCGGTGAAGTTGGGACTGCGGCACCTCCTGCCGGACAGCATTGTTCAAGTCACGACCCATCAAGCTCTGACCACTCAAAAGGAGGTGCCATCGGCGACGCCGGTCCAAAAATCTGGGGATCCGGCAAAATCAATATCGGCGGGCGTTGCCAAATCCACCGTGCAGACGTCTTCGAAACCAATCGGAGAAATTTGGCGTGGCGCGCACAAGCTGGGTCATGTGGGTTTCTTCGCCCTGTTGGCATTTGTTGGCGGTTGGAGGTGGCCGAGGCAGTCATGGCGTCGGCGGGGTTTTCTGCTCGTCGTTTTCGCGGTGGCGGCCGAGACCTTGCAGCTATTGACGCCAGACAGATCGGCGCAAATGCTTGACGCCGGCCTGAATATGCTTGGCGTCATGGCCGGGTTCGGCATCTTGTTTATTTGGTCCCGGATGCGCTCTACGGCCCCGGATCTTCCCACCGCCTAAGCCGTTTGGCCGCCGCGCGGGCAAAGCGCAGGGTGACTTCCCGGCGGCGGCTGGCATGCAGGGGCTTGGGGTTCTCGGGTGCGGGACGGGCGATGTCGCCGGAATACGCATCGGCCAGGATCAGCCCCGGTTCGTCGGGCAGGATTTCCACCGGAAAATCCATCGGTACGGCGAAATAGAACAAGTCGCAATAATCCAGGTAATCCGGCCATTTCTGATCCGCGCAAAAATCCGCCACGCTGCTTTTGATCTCCACGATGGCTATGCGGCCCTTGCGGTCAATCCCAGCCAGATCGGCGCGGCGGCCCGAACGCAAGGTGAATTCCGTCAGGCTGTCATAGCCCAGGTGCCCCAACAGACGGCCGACGCCGCGGGCCAGTTGCTGCGCCGTATCGTCCCGCGGTTGAGGCATTATCCCCGCTTCGTCAAATAGCGTGGATTGGCCAGGGCGATCTTGTCTTCCGCGGTTTGCCGCAAGTGGGCCAGCAAGGTCTCCCGCCGGTCATCCATCTCGCCGGCCCGGATGGCCCGCGCCAATTCGCCATTCAATGCTTGCAAATCACCGTCTTGTTTCAGCAGATCTTTTAGACGGCCCAGTTCCGCCGCATCCATCTCATCGCCCTGGGCCATGGTGCGTTCGACGATGGCCAGGGCGTTGATGGCGACACGGGTGTGAAAGGCCAGTTGCCCCTCCACGTTGGGGGCCACATGGTCGGATAGAAATTCCCGCACGGCCTCGACCAATTCCACAGCGTTCGGTCTGTCGGTAGGCATGGGTTTTCTCCTTAATCCAATAGTAACAGTAAATCGAACTCGGTCTCCGCCGCCCGGCGGCCGACGGCGGCATACTCTACCGTGCGCTGATCCCCGTCCAGATGCGTAAAGCCCAGGATCATGCACAGGACGCCCCAACGCAAGGTGCCGAAGACATGCCAGAAATGCATCTCCTCCAGCCCGATGCGGCCGCCGCCACCGGCGTCATAGCCATCCAGAAGTTGTTCCAGATCGCCGAAGCCGCCAACCATTTTGTCATGATAGCCGTAGCGCCAGGCCCGCACGCACATCCAGCCCAGATCCGCGCTGGGATTGCCCAAATGGGCCCCTTCCCAATCCAGCACGCCCGCCAGACCGGCTTCATCGACGATGATATTGCCGTTGCGGAAATCCCCGTGACACAGCGCATACCGGCTGCCCGCCAGCGCCAACCGCTCCTGGAGCCAGCGGAAGCCGTATTCGAAACCTGCATGGGGCTGGTGGAAGGAATCCATGATGGTCCGGTAGTGCAGCAGCTCGTCCGCCGCCCCCAATCCACGCATCTTGGGTAGGTCGTCGTAGTCGATGCCGTGAAAGCGGGTCGCCGCGTGGCCGATTTGATAGGCCAATTTTGGCCGGGCCCTGGCATATGCTTCTTCCCGCAAAATACGCCGGCCCAGGGTTTCGCCCTCCAGACGGTGGGTAAAGAAACCGGGCGTGGTGCGTCCGCCGGCATCGAGGAAAAACGGCACCGTCGGCGCCGGGGCTCCCGCCTCGCCGGCCAATTGGATCAGCCGCCCCTCGGTCCGGCGGTCCACCGCCAGGCGGCCCTCGGGCACACCTTCGAAGGATTTGTCGGCCTGGCGGTCCATGGGGTCGCGCTTCAGGATCAAGGCTTGTCGGACACCATCGGGTTTGTGAGCATCGAAGGACCAAGTGTCCCGGCTGGCGCCGGCGGACAGGCGGACCAGGCCCTCGATCTTCGTACCCGCGCCATATTCTGATGCCAGGCGCGCGGTGAGGACATCCGATAATTGTTCGGCGGCGCTCAGGTTCGGGTCTTGTACGGCACTGTTCATTCAATCCACCAACTGCAATAAATCGTATTCACCTTCCGCTGCCCGGCGGCCGATGGAGACTTTTTCGACGGAACGTTCCTTTCCCGTTAGGTGGGTAAAAGCCAGGGTCATGCAGATCACGCCCCAACGCATGCAGCCGAAGACTTCCCAAAAATGCAGGCTATCCAAGGATACTCGCTCACCGCCGCCCGCCTCATAGCCATCCAACAGGTCCGAAACCTCGCCAAAGCCGCCCACTGATTTGTCGTAATAGCCATAGCGCCAGGCCCGGATGCAGATCCAGCCCAGGTCGTTCAAGGGATTGCCCAGATGCCCCAGCTCCCAATCCAGCACACCGGCCAGGCCCGTGCCGTCCACCAGCAGGTTGCCGTTGCGATAATCTCCATGCACCAGACCGACGCGGTCGCCCGCCAGCTCCAACCGCTCGCGCAGCCAGTGAAAGGCGTATTCGAAACCGGCGTGGGGCTGGTCAAAGGAATCCACCACATCCCGGTTGTAATCCAGGGCCTCGGCCACGGGCAGGTAGGGCAGGGGGGGCAGACGGTCGCGGGGGATACTGTGAAAACGGGCGGCGGCCTGGCCGCATTGAAAGGCTAGTTTGGGCCGGGCGGCGGCAAATTCGTCCTCGCGCAGGATGCGCCGGCCCAGTGCTTCGCCCTCCAGGCGCTGCATGACAAAGCCGGCGGAGGTGCGGTCGTCGGCATGCAGAAAAAACGGTACGTCGGGGACCGGCACGCCAACCTCGCCGGCCAATTGCATCAACCGCCCCTCGGTCCAGCGATCAAGGCCCAACTGCACCTCGCCTTCGGTCAGGGGGCCAGGGGCTTTTTCGTCCAGGGGATCGCGCTTCAGTATCAAGGGTCGCCGCGCCCGCCCGGGCGGCAGGGCATCGAATGACCAGGTTTCCCGGCTGGCGCCGCCAGACAGGCGCACCAGGCCGTCAATTTCGGTGCCGGGGCCATAGACCTCCGCCACCCTGTCATCCAGGACAGCGGCCAGGTTCGCGGTCTCAATTTCGGATTTGTGCTTGCTCACATCAACTGCGTCACATTAACCGTGTCACACTAAAAGACCGGGGCCGGCCGGGACCGCGCGAATGCCGCATGGCGGCGGTCCGGCCGACCCCTCAATCTTGTCTATCCCAAATCAGCGAGAACCTGATCGGGGTGTTCCGCCGGCACCACGGTGTCATACACCTTGGCAATCTTGCCGTCGGGATCGATCAGAAAGCTGAAGCGGGCCGGATAGGGCTTGTCCGCCTGAAGCACGCCATAGGCGGCACCCGCGACCTGATCGGGATCGCTTAGCAAATCGAATGGAAAACTGAACTTCTCCTGAAAGAGCCGGTTTTCTTCCGGTGTGTCGAAAGAGGCCCCCAGGATAATGGCATTCTTGGCTGTAAAGTCTTGGATTCGATCACGGAACCCTTTGCCTTCGATGGTTCAGCCAGGTGTGTCGGCCTTTGGATACCACCACAGGACCACGTAGTGCCCCTTGTATTGTTCAAGGGTGGTATCCGCCCCCTGTTGATTGCGCATGGAAAAGGCGGGTGCCTGTTCCCCCACGTTAGGTAATGCCATTGCTATCGCTCCTTTTTTCTTATGGCTGACATCGACTTCAAATGAAAAATTCTGGCCGCCACCGCAGCCAGATTTGCGGCCGGTTTTGCGGCCGGTGCGGCTTTCGGTCGGACGTTCGGTTTGGCGTTCGGTGCGGCGTTCGGCCGTGGCCGGTTTCGATAGTCTGTCCGGCGCCGCGGTAGCCCGCCGTCCCAGTAAATCGTCGAGGCGTTGACGGTTCTCATCCAACATATTGTCAAAGGTGCCGGAAAATTCCGATCCGCTATCCCGTGCCATTCATATCTCTCCTAGGCTGGGGCCTTGCGGCCCTCGTTCCACCACGCTTCGAACTCTTCCCGTGCCGCGCCGGAGAAGCCCGAATCGGCCAGGCCGCGCAAATAGTTCAGCACATCGCCGCCCGTGACGACATCGCCGTATTTGGCTGCGATATCGAACAGGCTGGCCTCGTGCGGTCCCACCGCCCGGTCACCGACCCCGTCGCTGACAACGATGGTGTAGTAGGCATATTGCAGGGAATCCACGGCCGAGGCGCGCACGCAGCCGGAGGTGGTGGCGCCGGTGATGACCAAGGTATCGACGTTCTGGCCTCGCAGATAACTGTCCAGATCAGTGCCGAAGAAGGACGAGGCATAATTCTTGGAGATCACCAATTCGCCGGGCAGCGGCTTTAGCCGCTCGTCCACCACACAGTTGGGCGAACCCTTGCGCAGGATGCCGAGGGACGGTACTTTCTTGACGAAGACGCCGCCGTCGGACAGATCCTCCTTGTATTCCACCGTGGTGTAGACAATGGGCAGGCCCGACTTGCGGAAGGCGGTCTGCAACTGCGCCGTCACCGCCAGTTCAGCCGTGAAGTCGCCGCCCAGGGGCGTCGTCGGATCGGTAAAGCCAACGATGAAATCCACCACCAGCAAGGCCGGCTTTTTGCCGAACCCCGATGACACCCCGAAGCCCTTGCGCTCGTAATCAGCCCGCGTGTCGCGCTCCCAGTCCGCCATTCTTGCCTCTCCTTTTTCGTGCGATCAGTGATAGTATCAGCAATAGCGTTGTCTGCTACCCAGATTTTGACAACGGCCAGGGAATTTGATGACCGAGAGGCGAAATTTCAGCTCCGTGGCGGCGGCGGGGATCACATTTCAGGCCGGCTCGGCGGCGGTGGATTCAGCCACCATCATATCCGCCCTGGTCTTCCAGTTGACGGGCAGTACCATTCTGGTAGGCGCGGTCACGGCGATCCTGCGGTTTGGTTGGCTGTTTCCCCAGTTGTTCGTCGGTTTTCTGGCCCAGCGGGACGGCAGTTCCATGGGCTATTACAAGATTGGTGCCTTTGGCCGGGCCGCCTGCATGGCCTTGTTGGCGGGTGTATTGGTCCTGGGCGACGATTGGGGGCCGCTAAACCTCGCCATTGCCGTCATGGGGCTGTGGACGGCCTATGCTTTTGTCTCCGGCATAGTCGCCGTGCCATATAACGATATCGTCGCCCGCTCAATCCCCTCGAATTTGCGCAGCCGGCTGTTGGCGACCCGGTTTTTCGGTGGCGGGCTGCTGGCGCTGGCCATCGCCGCCATCGCCGACCGTGTCGTGGCGGGTATGCCGTTTCCCCAATCCTACGCCGTCGTCATTGCCATGGCCGCTGGCCTGATGTTCCTTTCGTCCGGGGTGTTTGCCGGCCTGGGCGAGCCGGCGTCGCCGTCGGCCGGGACCGCGAAGCCGACATTTTTCCAATACCTGCGGGACGGCATCGCGGTGTTCCAAACGGACCGCAGCTTCCGCCTGTTCGTGTTCGCCCAATGGTGCGGCGGCGCAGTGTTGATGGCCACGCCGTTCTATGTGGTGCAGGCCCACGGCGGCGGCTTCGATCTGACCCGGGTTGCTGTTTTGCTGGGCGCGCAAACGGCGGGCGCCCTGGCCTCCAACGCCCTGTGGGGCTGGTGGGGCGACCGCTTGGGCAAGGCCAGCCTGTTGGCTGCGGTGACCTTCGGGCGCATCTGGCCGCCGGCGGTGATCCTGCTGCTTGGCCTAACCGGTTTCGTGGACGAAAACCGCGCCTTCGTGGTTTTCGTCTCGGTGTTCTTCGTCCTGGGCGCCTTGGCCAATGGCCTGACTATCGCGGTGATCGGCTATTTGATGGAGATTTCGCCCGATAGCCAGCGTCCGGCCTACAGCGGCTATTTCAACGCCATCACCGCGCCGGCCTTTCTGTTGCCATTCCTGGCGGGGATCTTCGCGACTTATTTCGGTCTGCTGCCCATATTCGCCGTCTCCATGCTGGCCGCCGTGGCCCAGTTTCTGTTGATCCGCGCCGTTAATTCAGACGACGCCGCGGTCTCGTAAATCATCTATCCTGGCCTGGTCGTAACCCAGTTCCGCCAGAACTTCGTCCGTGTTGCCGCCAAGTTCGGGTGTTGGCAGACGAATTTCCGACGGCTGGGGCGTGCGCTCCAGATGCACGGGCTGGCCGACCACGTTGACCTTGCCCTTGGCACCGTGGTGCATGGGCTGGGCGATGCCCAAGTGTTCGACTTGCGGTTCGGCGAAGGTTTGATCGATCGTGTTGATGGGGCCGCAGGGGACGCCGGCCTCGCTCAAGGCCTCGATCCAGTCCTGGCTGGTGCGCTTGGCCATGATCTCGCCGATCACTTCGTTCATCTTGGCGCGGTTCTTGGAACGTAGTTTAGCAGTGCAATATTCGGGATGCTCAGCCAATTCCGGGGCGCCGGCGACGTCGAGGAACTGGGTCCACAGGCGGCCGCCGGAGGCCGCGATATTGACCGCGCCGTCGGATGTCTTGAAGGCGCCCATTGGGATGTTCGTGGGATGGTCGTTGCCGGCCTGTCCGGGCACGTCCTCGTCGATCAGCCAGCGGGCGGCCTGGAAATCCAGCATGGAGATCTGCGCTTCCAACAACGAGGTATGGACCCATTGCCCCAAGCCCGATTGGTTGCGTTCGATCATCGCCAACAGGATGCCC
>JAPYUH010000175.1 GCA_029936195.1 Alphaproteobacteria bacterium | reverse complement strand
TATTAGTCTCCAATAACACATTCGGCCCATCTTCCGCCGATCTGCCATTGTATGGTCCTTGGAGACTATTTCCCATAGTGGACGGCGAGTGAAAAACAGGCCTGCACAAGAATACCGGTCGCGGTCATGGTGTTGAGGGAACGGCCCCGGCCGAATTGGCAGCGTTGGGCATGCCCCTTGATGGTCATGCCCAGGCCAAGGACGTCCCACACGATATTGGCGCCCGGAGTGCCGATTCCACCCAGGGCCTCCATGGCCGCCCAGACATCGTCGCGGGAATGCAGGATGCTGTGCGGTTCGCTGCCGCCGCCAACGTGGGAGCCGGGCATCTGCCGGAGGTCCCGGTTCGCCAGGCCCTGTAGGCTGGCCCGTTGAAAAGTCGCCTCGAACTTGCGGGCGGCGGTGGCCCGATGGCCGATGCGGCCCTTTTTTTCCAACGCATCGACGGTGTCGGCGGCACGCATGGGGTAGGATGACGGGGGGTAGGACGACGGAGTGCCGCCCTCCGGACCGGCAATTTTGATACGGGCCAAACCGGGTTGGTCCTCGCCAAGAGGGTGATGCTGCATGCGCCAGTTCAAGGCGCTTTCATCCCCACTTAACCGCCCCCTGCCGGGCGTTCCGCGCCGTGCGTTGTCAGGACGCTTTTGCGCCCCTGCGGTCAGTCGTAGAGTTTGGCTAGGTTGCCGCATTTATTCGCCGTCCCGTTCATCTGATGTTCCATCTTGACGCGCAAAGCCAATAATACCGTTGGCTTCATCTTCCGGCGGCGGCAGGTCCTGTAAATACAGGTCGCATTCGGCGGCCTCGGCCGTATAGCGGTTGTCACCAAGGAGATTTATGCTACGGGCATGGTGTTCCGAGCAATAAGACCGTTTGGCAAGCCGGGGTTTCTGACAATAGCGCCAATCGGGCCGGTCCAAATCGCCGTCAATCCAACGACAGCCCATGATCCGATGCGCTTGCCTATTCCGTCGCACCGGTATTTCGCTATCGGGGCCGTGGGGAGCGGGATCGTCTGGAGCAGGGTCGTTGCAGTGCCCGGGGTCAAGACCAGGGCCAGGATCAAGATGGGGATGGATACTGGGAAAACGTTTGGATTGATCTGTCATGATCAGGAAAATATGCGAACTCGTATAAATTGCAAGAAAACATGCGTATACGTATTTGCATTCGTATAAAATATGCCCTAGTCTGCCCGCATGGTGAATTGGGTAGAGACCGTGCAACGTCTGCGCCGGGAACGGGGACAGACCCAGGCGCAGTTCGCGGCGTCCCTGGGGACGACGCAGGCAACCGTCTCCCGGTGGGAGGCCGGACGGCAGGGGCCGGACCGGGAGCAATCCCGCGCCATCGTCGCCCTGGCCGCCACCGGGCCAGTTGGATCGGGAGGATCAGGCGGATTGACTGGCGCCACCAATGCCGTGGCGGGGGCTGCACCTTGGCCGGCGCCGGGCATGTCGGACCATCTGGTCGCCACGGAATTACCCGGGCCGCCCGGCCGAATCCAGGATTTGCCCATATTGGGCCATGCGGAAGCTGGTGAAGACGGCACATTCCTTGATAACGGCATGGTTACGGGCTATGCGGGTCGGCCATCCAATCTGGTCGGCGTCGCTAATGCCTATGCCTTGATCGTTCATAATTCGTCCATGCGTCCGCGCTATGAGCCGCGCGAGATTATCGAGGTGGACCCGAACATTCCCGTGCAGGCGAACGACTACGTGGTCGTACAGACCACCAACGACCGGGCCTTTATCAAATTGCTGCGCCGGCGCACCCAGCGCGCCATCATCCTGGAACAGTATAATCCGCCGAAGGAAATCCGCCTGGACCCGGCGAATGTCGCGGTGATGCATTTGATTGTCGGCGCACACAGGGTTTATCGCTAGGCTGACAATTCGCTGAAATTGCGACTCGTATATACGCATACTCGAATAATTCTTGCGAAAATATATTCTCTATCGTATAATACTTTACCGCCATTGGTCTGGGAACACGCAATTGTCATACGATGCCTCGAACCTGATCTGTATTGCGGGAAACAGCCGTGCCTCGCAATGGGCGTACCGTACCGCCGACCGCATGCGGAATTTCATGCATCCGGGCGAACTTCTGACCCTGACCTGCCTGCCGCCAATTTCACCGAAATCGTCACGCAGGCCGTCGCCTTCGCGGCACGGCCGCAACCCCGTCGCGGTCCTGCAGGCCGCGGCGGCATTTGGCTGGTCCTGCCGCTGACGCCGATCACCCGTCCGGAGAATACCGCCACCCGCCATATCGCGACACCATCAACCTAAAACAATTCCGGGCCCGACAAGCCGGGGTTGCGGCAATACATGCCCATGGCCGCACCGGGCATGGGCGGGCCCAAGACCTGGCCCTTCACGATCCATGAGTTCAAGGACGGCGCACCAGTCGTCTACGCGGTGGAATAATCCAGATCGATGACAATATTGCCGAACCCGTCGCGCCGGACCTTGGCGTCGGGCGGCACCAAACAGGTGGCATCGTATTCCTCGATGATCAAGGGACCCCTGCGTTCACCGTCCAGATCAGCGCGGCTTAGAACCCGCGCCTCCAGCCAGCCAACTTCCGGGCCGAAATAGGCTTGCCGGGTGTTGACCGCGCGATCGGCGCGGGTATCCCCACTCTTCAATTGATCCGGCACGCCTGGATGGTCGGGAATGGCCCGGCCGATCAGCTGGGCATTGACTAGCATGACCGGTTCCTCCGGGCCGGCGCGATGGCCGTAGGTGCGTTCGTGTTCCCGGCCGAAACGTTCTTCCAGTTCGGCGACCATTTCGGGGCTGAAGTCGCCATTGGGCGCCGGCACCGATAATTCGTAGATCTGGCCCTTGTAGTGCATGTTGGCCGTGCGACGGATTTCGATCTGTTCGGGACGGTAGCCGTCGGCCTCCAACTGCGCCCGCGCCTCGGCCTCCAGGCCGCCCCAAATGCCGTCCAGGGCCGCCGGTTCAGCCTCGCGCAGAACCTGCATCATGGAGCGGGAATAGTGGTGTTCCACGTCCGCGTAGAGCAGCCCGAACGAGGAGAACAGGCCCGGATGGGGCGGCACCACGATGCGCGTCATGCCCAGGGCCTTGGCCATGCCGGCGGCAAACAACGGGCCATTGCCGCCGAAGGCAAACAAGGTGTAGGCGCGCGGGTCCCGGCCCCGTTCCGAGGAAATGGCCCGAATGGCCCGGATCATGTTGGAAATAGCGATTTGGTGGGCGCCATGGGCGGCGTGCGCCAGGTCCAGGCCCATTGGTTCGGCAATACTGGCCTGAAACACCGCGCGGCCTTTGTCCGCCTGCAATTCTAGATCGCCGCCAACCAGAAACTCCGGATTCAAATAGCCCAGAATGACATTGGCGTCCGTCACCGTCGGCTCCTCGCCGCCCATGCCGTAACAAACCGGGCCCGGCACCGCGCCGGCGCTTTGCGGGCCGATCTGCAGTGAGCCGCCCGCATCAATCCACACCACAGAGCCGCCGCCCGCGCCAACCTCAGCCAAATCAATGGCCGGAACCTTCAGATGATAGCCCGCCCCCGTCATCAGGCGGGAGCCGACCATGATGCCGCCACCCACCTGGTAATCCAGGCTGCGGGTAAATTCGCCGTCCTCGACCATGGAGGCCTTGGCCGTGGTGCCGCCCATGTCGAAGGTGATGATGTCGGGCAGGTCCAGCTTCCGCGCCAGGGCCTGGGCGCCGACGACGCCGCCCGCCGGACCGGATTCGATGATATTTGCCGGCTTGCGCTCCGCCACGTGCGCGCTGATCAGGCCGCCGTTGGATTGCATCAGCAGCAACGGCGCCTTGATGCCGTCGCCTTGCAGCCGTGCGCTCAACTGGCGAAGATACCGGGAGACGATGGGCATCACATAAGCATTGATGACGGTGGTAGAGGTCCGTTGGTATTCGGATATCTCCGGCAGTACCTCGGCCGATATAGAGTGTAAAAGGTCCGGGGCCAGACGCTCGATCACGCCCTTGATGGCCCATTCGTGATCGCCGTTGGCGTAGGAATTGATCAGGCAAACGGCAATGGTCTCCACCTGCTCGTCCAGCAGGCGTTGCACCACGCGCTCCACCTCGTCCAAATCCAGCGCCCGTTCCACCTCGCCCCGGTTGTTGACCCGCTCATCCACGTCCAGGCGCAAATAGCGCGGAACCAGAGGCGGCGGTTTCTCCCAATGCAGGTCGTATAGGCGGGGCATGCGCAAGGTGCGGATTTCCAGCACATCACGAAAACCCTTGGTGGTGATCAGACCGGTCCTGGCCCCCTTGTGTTCCAGAATGGCGTTCGAGGCGACGGTGGTGCCGTGCAGCACCTCCGATATCTGGCCCGGCTCCAGCCCGGCTGTCTCGAACACGCTGGACAGGCCGTCCACGATTGCCTCCTCATAGGCCTCCACCGTGGAGGGGATTTTTTTGGTCAACAAGGTACCGTCCTGACCCAGGAGAACCAGATCGGTGAAGGTGCCGCCGATATCGGCGCCGACGCGGAAACTCGTCATCTAAACCTCCACGCCCACTGGTTCCTGCCAAAGAATTTTGGCTGTTTCCGACGGCCGGCCGGCGCTTAGTTTGCCGCGCTGGGTTTCGGTCGCGGCCAGATCAACGGACCAAGGGTTGGTATTCACGGCGACGCCGTAATCCGCCAGCGCGGCCTCGACGCTGACCAGTTCGTTGCGCACGTCCGCCAAAACCTTGTCCGGGTCCCGCTCCAGCGGATCGCCCCAGCCGCCACCCCCCGCCAGTTCGTGGCGGAAGACCGTGCCGCGCAAAATATTCATGGTCAGCTTGCTTTCCATGGGCTGGTTTTCCGCCTGGGGGTTCATGAAATTGGCCGACGGTTTGCCGGGATAGCCGCCGTACAGGCCGTAGGGGCGAATCTTGCGCCGGTCCGAACGGACCTGCAACACCGCTTCGCGTTCCAGAAACTTATAGTCCCGGCGATAAGGCGCCCCGCCCCTGAACTTACCCGGCCCCGCCTTGTCGGGGATGAATTCGTAGGAGAGAATCTGCATGGGTTGTTCGGTCTCGATCACCTCCACCGATTGCGAGGCCATGTTGGCGAACATATTGGAATTACCCTGCAGGCCGTCCGCCCAGGGCCGCCCGCCATGGGTGCCGCAGGAAAAATCCACATAGATGTAAGGCTTGCGGTCATCGTCATAGCCGCCGATGGAAACCCCCGTGTTGCCGCCGTCGGAGGCGGCGCAAACCTGGTCGGGCAGCATCATGGCCAGGGCGCCGAACATGCAATCGCCCATGCGGAACCCGGTCAGACCACGGGCCGCGCAGGCCGCCGGCAAGACCATGTTGGCGATGGTGCCCGGCGGCGCGATCACCTTGATGACCCGGAAGACGCCTTCGTTCGAGGGAATGTTCAAGGGCAGCACCGAGCGGATGGCGGCCACCGAATGGGCCACCGTGAAGGACATGGAGTTATTGATGGCGCCCTTGACCTGTTCGGAACTACCGGTCCAATCCACCACCATTTCGTCGCCGGATTTGGTCACGGTGACGAACAGGCGGATCGGCCGGTCCAGGTCGATGCCGTCGTCATCGATCCAATCCTCGAAACTCCATTGCCCATCGGGCAAATCGGCGACGGCGGCACGGGTCAATCGTTCGGCATAATCGATCACCTCTTCCATATACGCGGCCACCTTTTCGGCGCCATAACGTTCCAGCAGCTCGCCGAACTGGGTCTCGGCGATATGGCAGGCCGCCATCTGGGCCCGCAGATCGCCCAGCACCTGAATGGGGATGCGGACGTTTTTCTCGATCATCAGCCACATGGTCTCGTTGCGCCTGCCCCCCTCGAACAATTTCAGGGGCGGGATGCGCAAACCTTCCTGATAGATCTCGGTGGAATCGGAGGCGTTGGAGCCCGGCACCCGGCCGCCCACGTCGGAATGGTGGCTGATGGTGGCGGCGAAGGCGACGCGCTTGCCGTCATGGAACAGCGGCTGAAAAATAAAGATGTCCGGCAGATGCATGCCGCCGTCGAACGGATCGTTCATGATGAACATGTCACCGGGCCCGATATCATCCTTGAAACGTTCCACCACCACGGCCAGGGCGGCTGGAATGGAACCAAGGTGTCCAGGTAGGGTCAGTCCTTGGGCGACCATGCGGCCATCGGCGTCGGCCAGGGCGGTGGAGAAATCCATATTATCCCGCAGCACGCCCGAATATGTGGTCCGGCAAATGGTCACCGCCATCTCGTCGCCAATGGCGAATATGGCATTCTTGAACAATTCGAACTCGATGGGGTCTTCAATTTTTGGCATTGTTTTGTTCTTCCCGTAGAGCAACGGCGTTTCTTCCGGCTCTAATGTCCGCTAGTCTTGGCCAATGAGCAAACCAATTATCCTGTACGAAAATATGCGCACGGTGGTTTATGTGCCGTTTTATCTTGCCATCGTGCGCGGCGATTGGGCGGCGGAAGGCATTGCGGTTTCCGTACAGACTTCGCCCAGCACGCCGGAAACCGCCCAGGGTCTGATCGACGGCCGGGCCGATGTGTCCTGGGGTGGGCCCATGCGGGTCATGCTGCATCACGACCGGGATCGGGATTGTCCCCTGGTCTGCTTCGCCCAGATCGTCGCCCGCGATCCCTCCATCCTGCTGGGGCGGCAGAGCAATCAGCGGTTTCAGTTTTCCGGTCTTGCCGGTAAACGGGTCGGCGTCATCGCCGAGGTGCCGACGCCGTGGATGACGTTGCAGGACGATCTGGGCCGGGCCGGCGTGAGCCTGGACGATATTGACTGGGTGAAGGAACAGAGCATGGCGGAGAACGCCGCCGCCCTGCGGGCCGGCGAGATTGATGCCGTGCAGATATTTGAACCTTATGCGGACGCTTTGGTTCAGGACGGCACCGGCCATGTCTGGCATCGTTGCGCCGTGCGCGGCGACAGCTGCTGGACCTCGTTCTACACCACCACCGCCTTTACCGAGCGGGAGCCTGAAACCTGCCGCGCCCTGGTCTGCGGCATCGAACGCGCCTTGGCGGTACTGCACAAGGAAAACCCGCTGGATACGGCCCGGGCGGTGGGCGACTATTTCCCTGATCTCGATGCCGCCGATCTGGCGCGGATGATCCATGGCTATCGTGCTTCGGGGCTTTGGGCGCGGACCACCGAGCTGCCCGTAACCGCCTTCACCCGCCTGAAGGCCGCCATGATTTCCGGCGGCTTGATCAGCTATGACGCACCCTACGATCGATTGGTCACGGATCCATAGGTGCGATGGATATTCCGCGCATCGACATCGCGCCCTTTCGCGACGGCACGGCCAAGCGGAAAGTCGCCGATGCCGTGGCGGACAGCTGCCGGGATATCGGTTTTCTGGTGATCACGGGTCACGGTCTGGACGCGGCGGTGTTGGCGGCGGCGTTCGAACAGACACGGCGCTTCATGGATTTGCCCCAAGAGGTAAAAAACCAATGGTACCCGGATGGACCTTCAAAACAGCGCGGCTATCACGGTTTTGCCACGCGGGGCCTGGCCGCCACACTGGACAGTGATATCCCGCCCGATCTGCGGGAGACCCTTTTCCTTGGCCCACTTGACGACCATCTTGACAACAATCCGCGCCACGACGACGACCCGGCGGCCCAGAACGCCTATTGGCCCAATACCATTCCCAACCAGCCGGCCGGCATCGAAGGTGCGCTTTGCGCCGTCTATCGCGCGTTCGAGAGGCTTTCCGCCGAACTGCTGTCGATCTTTGCCCTGGCCCTGGATTTGCCGGAGGATTACTTCGCGCCCAGGATTGATCGGCATTTTTCTATTCTGAGCTGCCATCACTATCCGGCGCTGACCATGCCGCCCCGGCCCAACCAACTGCGCACCGGGGCACACACGGATTTCGGCGCCATGACCATTTTGGCCATGACCGGGGCGACAAATGAAGATGGGGGCGGTCTTGAAGTGGCCATGCCCGGCGGCACCTGGCGCGGGGTCCTGGCCGGGCGCGGAGAATTGGTGGTTAATCTGGGCGACATGATGGCGCGCTGGACCAACGACCGCTGGAAATCCACCCTGCATCGCGTCGCCAATCCCGCGACACTGGAAGATGGGGCCAGCCGCCGGCAGTCCATCGGCTATTTCATGCACCCCAATTTCGATGCCCTGATCGAATGCCTGCCAACCTGTCTGGTGCCGGGAGAACGCCCCCGGCATGGGCCGATCACCGCCGGCGAACATATCGCCGGGAAAATCGCCAAGAGCCACGCTGTTTAGGCCATTTTCAGGACTGAATTGGTCAATCCAGGCCGCGACCGTGGCCCGGC
>JAPYUH010000430.1 GCA_029936195.1 Alphaproteobacteria bacterium | reverse complement strand
TTCGCCGCCGCCAGGGCCGCATTGCCCGCACCCACCACAATGACATCGTAATCAGACATTCAAACCAACTCCAGATTTTGGAAATTTCGCGGCATTATGCGGGAGCGGCGGTGTCTTTGGAAGCCGTATCGAATTTGGCGTTTTTGCCCTGGGGTGATAGATACTGGTGAAACACTATTGTCGAGGAACCGTCCCATGAGCCGCATGAATTTTGGCGCCTTTCTGGCCCCCCACCATCCCATTGGGGAAAACCCCACCCTGCAATTCCGCTCGGATCTGGATTTTGTTACCCATCTGGACCGCCTGGGCTATGATGAGTTTTGGTGCGGCGAGCATCATTCCACCGGTTGGGAGATGATTGCCTCGCCGGAGATGTTCCTGGCCGCCGCCGGCGAGCATACGGGGCGCATCAAGCTGGGCACCGGCGTGGTTTCCCTGCCCTATCATCACCCGTTCCTGGTGGCCCAGAACATGGTGCAGTTGGACCATATGACCAACGGCCGGGCCATCTTCGGCTCCGGTCCCGGCGCCCTGGCCTCTGACCAATATACCATGGGCATGGACCCCATGACCCTGCGGGACCGCCAGGACGAGGCCATCGGCGTGATCCGCAAACTGCTGCGGGGCGAGGAACGTTTCGACCATGACAGCGACTGGTTCACCCTGCGCGAGGCCAAGCTGCATTTGCTGCCCGTGCAGGAGGATCTGCCGTTCGCCGTCGCTTCCATGATCAGCCCTTCGGGCATGACCCTGGCGGGCAAGCACGGCACCGGCGTGCTCTCCATTGGCTCCATGTCCGAGGCCGGCTTGCAGGCCCTGCCAACCCAGTGGAGCTTTGCCGAGGACGCGGCCAGGGAACATCACAACATCGTCGACCGCAAGGATTGGCGCATCGTCATGTTCTGGCACATCGCCGAGACCCGGGAACAAGCCCGGCAGGAGGCCAAGGACGGATTGTTCCGTTGGCGCAATGAATATACCGCCGGGACCTTGATGCAGGTGGGGGTGGAGCCCTTTGACACGCCGGACCAAGGGGTGGACGAAATGGCCTTTTCCGACGGCGCCACGGCGGTGATCGGGACGCCGGACGATCTGGTGGCGAAAATTCGCGAACTGGTGACCCTGACGGGCGGTTTCGGCACCGCCATCGGTTTCGTCCACGACTGGGCCAACCGCGAGAACACCAACCGCAGTTGGGATCTGGTGGCCCGTTATGTGATGCCGGAAGTTAACGGCATGTTGGATGCCTATCGCGAATCCCGCAAATTCGTGGTGGAAAACCGGGATTCCTTCAATCAGGCGCGGGCCGCCATCATGGACAAGATCATGTCCAACGAAAAGGCGGCGGCGGCGTTTCAGCAAGGTTCCTCCGTCAAGCCGGCTTTCGCGCCCCATGCCGGGCCGGATCTGAGCCAGGATAAGGATAGGGACGTCGGGGATTAATGCCGGCGGTGGGCCAATAATTTAAAGCCCCTCGATTGGTATCATTGAAGACGTCTCGCTGTTCACCGGACCGCGCACTTGTCACCGGACCGCCCACTTGAATGTGCCCCGCGAACTTGCCGCTTGCGGTTGGCCGTTTCGAATGGTGTCATGGCGTTCATACGCACCAGAGCAAACCTTCAAGGAACAGCTATATGGACATGGTCCGTCTCGACCCACCCAGCGAACTGACGATGCCGATCGGCGA
>JAPYUH010000429.1 GCA_029936195.1 Alphaproteobacteria bacterium | reverse complement strand
GGCATGACGGTCTGGGCCTTGGAACGGCTGGCCAAGTTGGTTGACGGCACGACCACGACGTTCCCGCTGGCGAGGTCGCGTATACTGATCGCCTTCCTTTCGGCGGCTTGCAGGAAGCCACTATGGATACGTCCGTCCTTGGTGGTTATGGTAACTGTCTCGTAGCCCTCCTTGATTTGGCGGGCTGGCCACAGCACGGACTCCACGATGAGGTCGGTCGGCAAACCGGCGGCCAGGGCCGAGAGGTTGGGTCCCTTGATGGGACCGGGGGCGCTGGCTACACCGTCCACCTCATGGCAAGCCACGCAACTAAGGGCGGGCAGTTGAAAGATCTTCTTTCCCTTGGCGGCATCACCCTGGGCGAGGGATTCCTTGGCGAGGGCTGCGACGTAGTCCGAATTATAGGCGGGGGTAGCGCCTTGCACCCCGATGACGGCATTGAGGGCCTTGACCAAGTTCGGCTCGTTTCGTCCGGCTTCATTCAACCAGCGCCGCACCAATTTCGCCACGTCGACCGGCAGCTTCTTCTTGCCCAAGGCATCGGCCAAGGCATTGGCTCCTTCGCTGCGCTGCAGAAGAGCGGTTAGCAAGGCATCCACGTCATTCGCCTTCACTTGAGCCAGAAGCGCGGTGGCCAATTCGGCGGCCCGCGGAAGGTCGCGTTGGGCCAAACCACCGAGGGCAGCGGCCCGGATAGCGGGCGTCTCCTTCAAGGAGGCCAAAGTGGCCAGCGTCTCGATCATGGATTCTCCCTTGAATGAAGGGAGGGCTTTCGCGGCGGCCAGACGGACGGGCTCGGTTTGCTTGCGGTCGGTGGCAAGGCCACGAATAGTTTCCCCATGGGCCTGCAGTTTCCACAAACCGCAGAGCTCGATGGCTGCGCCACGTACACCATTGTCTTTATGGACCAATGACGAGCCGATCAACTGCTGGGCATTGGCGGGCACGGCCAGGTTGCGTTCGCGAGCGGAGGTGGCGAGGGCACGCAAAACCTCCGGTTGGTCGGCCCCCAACTGCAAAGCCAATCCGGAATCGGCATGGCTGCCTATGCTGGCGAGGAGGGCGACCAAGGTGGTTCGCCGCTCGGCCGGGAGCGCCTTGTCGGCCAACTGTTGACGCACCACCCCGGCAACGTCGGCGCCGCCACCCACGCTGATCACCTTGACCAAGTGGGACGGCTTGGCGAAGTCCAAGCTTCCCTCGACAAGGGCGGGCTTCCAGTGGGAGGCCAAGGCATGAACGGTTTGGGTGAAGGCAAAGTTGATGAAGCGATCGGTTGGACCATCGGCGGCTTGGGTGGCGACCGCCATGGCCTCCGCTTGGCGAACGTCGCTGACTGCCACGATTGCCTCCATGCGTACGCGAGGATGCTTGTCCGCGGCGCTTTGCTTCAAACGAGCCAAGGGATTCTTCAAGCGGTCATGCCAGCGACCAGCCACCCGTGTGGCATAGGCCCGGGCCTGGTAGTTCTTTGCCTTGAGAAGCCGATCGAGCAAGGGACGGTTCACCGCCTCATGCGACTCGAACACACCGATGGCCTCGAAGAGTTTGTGCTCGAGCTCGGGGTCATCGGGATTCAGTTCGTCGATCCATTTTTGGGTGGCGGCGATGGCCTCGGCTTTGGGCAAGTCCATCAGGCGGAGCTTGGCGAGTTGGCGGGTGCGGCGGACGGGATCGGCCAGTTGCCCGCACAATT
>JAPYUH010000174.1 GCA_029936195.1 Alphaproteobacteria bacterium | reverse complement strand
ATCGGCGCCAAGCAAGGTGGCGCGGCTAAAATTCGCACTGGCCAGGATCGCCCGATGCAGGCAGGCGCCGGAAAAATTGGCCGTGGATAGATTGCGGTAAGAAAAATCCTCGCCGGTCAGATCATGGAACGCAAGATTGGCATGCCGGCCGCGGCCATGGGTGAAAGCAGGTTCTGGTGTTGGGCCAAGACCTCAATCAACTCCACGCGGTCAATGTATTTTAGGTCCGCCATTCCGGTTCCCGCTACATATCGCCTACAGGTTGCCGGCGTTCATGACGCGCCGCCTTGCCTGCCGTCCGGACGGCAGGCATGGTGCAGGGGCATGGTTACGGGCAACGCCGTCTGTTTATGCTGAAAACCGAACATGCGATCAATAGGCCTCCCTACCCGACAAATTTATTTACGGTTTCGAGAAACAGCTTTGCCGAGACCGGTTTGGAGATATAGCCATCGCAGCCGCTTTGGAGGATTTTTTCCTCGTCGCCGACCATGGCAAGGGCCGTGACGGCGACGATGGGAATGGCTTTCAATTCATCGTCTCCCTTGATCATTCGGGTAACCTCCAGGCCCGAAAGTCCAGGCAATTGGATGTCCATAATGATCAGGTCCGGGCGTTTTTCCCGCGTGATCGTCAACGCTTCCCTGCCGTCCTTGGTCTGCAGGACACCATGACCGTTCACTTTGAGAAGGTCATGAAAGAACCGCATGTTCATTTCATTGTCTTCGACAATCAGTATGGTTTTGGACATCGTGGTAAATTCCCGAAACGCAGCCGAACATTGGGCCGTGGCCCTGGCGTCACAAGCTTCCAATCAAAGCCGGCAAATTCGAACAATTGGGCGCCGAAAATCCCGAACAGCCGCTCGCTTGGACTTAGACCGGTCGAATCAAACCGACTCGAGGACCAACAGACCTATATTCCTCTTGGAGTAACATCTATCCAGTAAACACAACGTTACCTTTTCGCTAATACCTCTACGAATATGACCCAATAGGAAATTGCTAAGATACGGCACAATGCCCGAGAGCAAATTTTTCGCTACATCGCCTTTCATCATGTCGCGGTTATGCCCCCATCGACCACGACCTCCGAGCCGGTCATGAAGCTGGAGGCATCGGAAGCCAGAAACAGGATGGCGTTGGCAATATCAATGGGCTGGCCCATGCGGCCAAGGGGGTGCATTTGGCGCATTTTCTCCATCACGACTTTTTGCTTGTCGTCATCGTGGTGGGCCATCATGCCCTGGACCATGGGCGTGTCGATGGCACCGGGATGAACCGAATTGACCCGCACGTTGAAGCCGTAATAGGCGGCCTCGGCCGCCGCCGCCTTGGTCATCAGCCGCACCGCGCCTTTCGAACCGGCATAAGCGATCTGGCGGGTGTAGCCGCGAATGCCGGCGATGGAGGAGATATTAATGATCGAACCGCCGCCTGAATCCCTGATCGCGGGCATGGTGTGCTTGATGCCGAGAAAGACGCCGTCCACGTTCACCGCCATGATCTTGTGAAAGTTTTCTAGACTGGTGTCGGATATCTTGGCGGTGATTTCGATGCCGGCGCCGTTCAGCACGATGTGCAGGCCGCCGAACCGTTCAACCGCCAATCCGACCGCCGCGTCCCATGCTGTTTCCGAAGTGACATCCAGGGCCGCGAAGACCGCCCGGCCGCCCGCCGCCTCAATCGCCGCGACCACCTCCCCACCGCCACCGCCGTTGATATCCGCGACCACGACGGCGGCGCCGTTTCTGGCCAGCAGCCGGGCGGTTTCAGCCCCGATCCCCGACGCACCGCCTGTTACCAGGGCCACTTTCCCACTCACATCGTAATTATTGTTGGTCATCCATTCACTCCGCCAGAATCATATTTCAGTCAATCCAGGGCACCAGCAGTTGCCTTACCCGTCGCTGTCGACTACGCTGAGCCGTCACAATAAGAATTTGGGAGGATATCATGAAAAGAATGGAAACGATTAAAACCGTCGTTGCCGGGGCCATCGCGGGGGCCATGGTCCTCGGTTTGGCTACGGCGCCTGCGTCGGCTGAGATGAAGAAGAAGGAATTCAAGGTGGTTGGCACCTGGGGATTTCTGGATCATTGGAAAGAGCGGGAAGGTCCGTTCTGGAACAAGGTTCTGCCCAAGGTTTCCGGCGGCAAGTTGACGGCAAACGCCAAGCCCCTGACGGAACTGGGTTTGTCGGGTTACGAGGTGATGCGCCTGTTGAAACTGGGCGTGTATGACGCCGTCCACGGCGTCACCACATATGTGGCCCAGGACAGCCCCGCCATTGAAGGTGCTGATCTGGCCGGCGTGATCCAGGATCTGCCCACTTATCGCAAGGCAAACGAGGCCTATCGGTCCATCCTGGCCCGCGAGTTCAAGGAAAAGTATGGCGCCAAACTGCTCATGATCTACGCCTGGCCCAGCCAGCAACTCTGGTGCAACCTTGGTGACAAATCCATCACCAAATTCGGCCTGGACAAGTTGAAAGGCAAGAAGATCCGCACCTACTCCAAGACCCTCGGTGACTTCATTGAAGGCGTCGGCGGCACGGCCGTAACCATCGCCTTTTCGGAAGTGGTGCCGGCGTTGCAAAAAGGCGTGGCCGACTGCGGCCTGACCGGCACCCTGCCGGCCTATAACGCCAAATGGTATCAGGTGGTGACCCATAACATCCGCATCCGCCTGGGCTATGCATCGTCCTTCCTGGCCATGAACCTGAAACTTTGGGACGGCCTGGATGCCGACACCAAGGCACTGTTCAACACGGAACTGCCGAAGTTGGAAAAGGCCATGTGGGTGGCCACCGCGACCAACGACCAGAAGGGCATGGATTGCAATGCCTCGGGTCCCTGTGACGGGCCCACGGGCGGCATGATCCCGATCGAGCCCACCGCGGCCGATAAGAAAATGCTGAAATCCATCGTGGAAAACTTCGTTCTGAAGCGTTGGGCCAAGCGTTGCGGCACGCAAAAATGCGTAGATGAGTGGAATGCGTCCATCGGCAAGCTGGCCGGTATGAAGGCGTCCATGTAGTCTTAAACACTGAACGCACGAAATGGCGCCGCGTCGGAATTTGACGCGGCGCCAGTTTCTTGCCCACTGGCCAGTTTCGCGCCACTGAGCTGTTCCTAACCGGGTCCAGGAAAGTAGATCATGCTAGCGGTTATACATGAACGTCTGGAGCACTACTCGCGGGTGGCCGTCTGGATTGGTGGCGCGACATTGATGGCCGCCGCCATGATGGTCGCCGTTGACGTCATGTCACGCAAATTTCTCGGCATGACCATGAGTGGCTCGGACGAATACACGGGTTATGTATTTTCAGCCACCACCACCTGGGCCTATTCCTATTGTTTGCTGCATCGTTCCAACGTGCGGATCGATGCCCTGTACAGCCGGCTGCCTAAACAAGTGACAGCCATTCTCGATGTGGTGGGCTGCCTGCTGTTTGTCTATTACATGGCCTACATGACCTACTACGCCGGTTTGGCATTCACTGATTCCTATGTCAATAATTCCGTCTCCATCACCACCCTGGGCACGCCCCAGTGGATCCCGCAATTGTTCTGGTTTACCGGCTTGGCGATGTTTTTCCTGACCCTCATATTCATGACGATTTACGCCATCATCGGCCTGCTGCAAGGCAACTGGGAATTGGTCGCGCGCATTGTCGGGGTCCCTTCCATCGCCGAGGTGATGGAGGAGGAAACCCAAGGACAGGACGTCGTTCTTGCGACAGGCGACGGCGCAGCGGAAGATATGGGGGGGACGAAGTAAGCCAATGGTTATCGGAATTGTCGTAGGGCTGCTCGTACTTGTATTGTCCGCCGTGCCCGTGGCGGCGGTGTTGGGTATTCTGAGTTTCGTTTTGGATGAAGTTGCCATGGACGGGCGGTTGACCGCCGCCCTGGCGGAAATTTATTGGGAAAACAGCAAGAACTTTATCCTGGTCGCCGTGCCCATGTTCATCCTGTTGGGCGAGATCATGCTGCGTGCGGGCATCGCCCGGCGCATGTATGGCGCCGTCATTCAATGGCTGTCCTGGCTGCCCGGCGGCCTGATGCACGCCAATATCGGCTCCTGCACTATATTCGCCGCCTCCTCGGGCTCCTCCGTCGCCACGGCGGCGACCGTGGGCACCGTGGCCTATCCGGAAATTCAGGCCCGGGAATATAACGAGCGGCTGTTTCTTGGTTCCCTGGCTGCGGGTGGCACCTTGGGCATTCTGGTCCCCCCATCCATTAATCTAATCATATACGGGCTGTTGACCGACACTTCCGTGCCGGAGCTTTATCTGGCCGGCATAATACCAGGGATCATTTTGTCCTGGCTGTTCATGTTGACGATTATCTTCGCCTGCATCTGGCGGCCGGCGTGGGGCGGCACCAAAATCGAAACCAACTGGGTCGACCGCTTCAAGACCCTGCCCCATCTGTTGCCGCCGATCCTGCTGTTTACCGCCGTGGTCGGATCGATCTACGGCGGCGTTGCCACGCCGACGGAGGCGGCCTCCATTGGGGTCGTCGTGGCGCTGATCATTGCCGCATCCTTCAGGACCTTGAGCATTCCCATGCTGCGGGATTGTTTCGAAGGCACCATGCGCACCACGGCCATGATCATGCTGATCGTATTCGCGGCGATCTTTCTGAATTTCGTCCTCGGCTTCATGGGCATCACCCAGGCGATGCTGCAATTCATCGCCGAAATGGGCCTGACCCCGGTGCAGACAATCTATTTGATCGTCGGCTTCTATTTGATCCTGGGCATGTTCATGGAAACATTGTCCATGATGTTGACCACCATTCCCGTGGTCTTTCCCATCGTCATGAGACTGGGCGTGCCGGAATTTTCCGATGTCTGGTTTGGCATCCTCATCACCTTGTTGATGGAAGCCGCCCTGATCACCCCGCCCATCGGCATCAATCTCTACGTCGTGCAGGGTATCCGCACCCGTGGCGGCAAATTCAACGACGTGGCTATTGGCGCCATACCGTTTGTTTTTGCCATGCTGGCCATGATCGTCATGTTGATTACCTGGCCGTCCATCGCCACTTGGCTGCCGACCCTGGTTTATCACTAGCGCTAAGGGCTGACCGATGTCCTGGATCATCGGCGTGGATGTTGGCGGCACCTTCACCGACTTTCACCTGCATGACGATGAAAGCGGCGCCCTGCATTTGCACAAGACGCCATCGACGCCGGATAACCCCGCCACCGCGGTGCTGCGCGGGCTGGCGGAACTGACCACGACAATCGGCCTGGACCTCCGGGCAGTCAGCCGTCTCTCCCACGGCACCACGGTCGCCACCAACGCCATGATCCAGCGGCGCGGGGGCAAGGTTGCCTTGCTGGTTACCGAAGGCTTTCGTGATTTGCTGGAGATCGGGCGGCAAATCCGTCCCCATATGTTCAGCTTTCAAGCGGACCATCCCGCCCCCATGGTGCCCCGGGAGCTGCGCTTCGAGGCCGCCGAACGTATCCTCTATGATGGCAATGTGCGCCGGCCCCTGGACCAGGCCGCCATAGACCGGGCGGTGGACGACATCCGCGGCAGCGGCGCCGAATGTCTGGCCATTTGCCTGATCTTTGGCTTCATCAACCCCGATCACGAACGCCGCCTGCGGGATGCCATTCAAACCGCCCTTCCGGACCTGCAAATCTCCATATCATCCGAAGTGCAACCGGAATTCCGCGAGTATGAACGGCTGTCCACGACGGTGCTGAACACCTACCTGCAGCCGGTCATGGCCGGCTATCTGAGCGAGTTCGAAGACCGCTTGGGCGAGCTAATGCCGAACGCCGCCCTGGGCATCAATCAATCCGCCGGCGGTCTGATGACCCCCGCCCGGGCCCGGCAACTGCCCATCCGCACGGCGCTGTCCGGCCCCGCCGCCGGCGTCGTCGGCGCCATCGATACCGCGCGCGCGGCTGGGCTGGCGGATGTCATCACCCTGGACATGGGCGGGACATCGGCCGATGTCTGCCTGATCCGCGGGGCGGAGGCGGAGGTCGCCTATGACCGCTGGATCGAGGGCTTTCCCGTGCGCCTGGCCAGCGTCGATGTCAACGCCGTGGGCGCGGGCGGCGGCTCCATCGCCTGGTTCGAACGGGACGGACTGATGAAGGTGGGACCGCAAAGCGCCGGCGCCCATCCCGGTCCCGCCTGCTATGGCCAGGGCGGCACGGAGCCGACGGTGTCCGACGCCAATCTGGTGTTGGGCCGGCTCTCTCCCGCCGGATTGCTGGCCGGCGGCATGGCTCTGGATATTGGGGCGGCCCGTGCGGCCCTGACGCCGGCGGCTGGGCGCCTGGAAATGAGCGTGGAGCAAACCGCCCATGGCCTGTTGGGCATCGTGGCGGCCAACATGGTCCGCGCCATTCGCGCCATCTCGGTGGAGCGGGGCCACGACCCGCGCGATTTCGTGCTGCTGCCCTTTGGCGGCGCGGGGCCCCTGCATGCCGGCTCGGTGGCGCATTCCTTGGGCATTTCCCGCCTGCTGGTGCCGCCCGCGCCGGGCATCCTGTGCGCCCGCGGCCTGGTGGTTTCCGACCTGCGGGAAAGCTTCGTGCTCAGCCGCCTGATGCCCCTGTCGGAGGGCGCCCTGCCGGACATTCAGGCCAGCCTGGGCGAGCTGAAACAGCAGGCCGAGGCATGGTTCGAGCTGTCCGCCATCGCACCCTCCGCCCGGCAGCTGCATTACAGCCTGGACATGCGCTACGTGGGCCAGAACTACGAATTGCAAGTCGACCTGGATGGCGATTTAAGCCGGCTGGCGGAGAATTTCTTTGCCGTCCACGAACGCAGTTACGGTTATCACAATCCCGCCGATCCGGTGGAGGTGGTCAACCTGCGGATTACCGCCATCGGCCGCCTTGCCGGCGCCGAGGAGACGGAGAACCTCCTGTCCCATGCGCCGGGCCCCCCGGATCATCATCGTCCCGTGTGGTTCGATGGCGAGGCAGCCATGGATACGCCCATATATGACCGCGCCCTGTTGGCCGCCGGGCAGGAACTTACCGGCCCGGCCGTCATCGAACAGTTGGACGCCACCACGCTGTTGGCTCCCGGCGATCAGGCCCGGATCGATGATTTCGGCAACCTGCATGTGGAGCTCAGCCATGCCCCCTAGGAAAACTGATGCACCCGATCCCATCACGCTGGAAATCCTGCAAAACTCTCTGCGCTCCATCACCGATGAAACCTATATCGCCCTGACCAAGGCGGCCTATTCCACCAATATCAAGGAGCGGCGGGACCATTCCACCGCCCTGACCGATGCCCAGGGCCGCCTGGTGGTACAGGCGGAAAATTCCCTGCCCATCCATCTGGCATCAATGCTGGGGATGATGGAACGGTTGTTGGATAAATACAGCGCCGGCGACATGGTGGAGGGGGACATCTTCGTCGCCAACGACCCGTATGTGGCGGGCGGCACCCATCTGCCGGATGTGAACCTGGCCATGCCCTGCTTCGCGGACGGCAGGCTGTTGGGCTTCGTCTGCAACATCGCCCATCACGCCGATATTGGCGGCATGACGCCGGGCAGCATGGCCGGCGGCATGTCGGAGATCTATCAGGAGGGCCTGCGCATTCCCCTGGTGCGGCTGTTCGCGGCGGGCGAATTGGTCCAGGACATCTTTGACCTGTTGTTGTTGAACGTGCGGGTGCCGCACGAGCGGCGGGGCGACTATTTCGCCCAGATCGCAGCCTGCCGCCTGGGCGCCCGCCGCCTGGGCGAATTGGCGCAGCGCTATCCACCCGAATTGCTGACCGCGTCCTTCGCCGCCATCATGGACCGGACGGAGGCCCGCCTGCGCGCCGGCATCGCCACCATTCCCGACGGCCGCTATGAATTCTCGGACGTGCTGGACAACGACGGCATGGGCACGGTGGATATTCCGATTTCCGTAGCCGTGGACGTGGCGGGGGATCGCATTGCCTTTGATTTCGCCGGAACCGGGGCGCAGATGAAGGGCAATTTCAACCTGACCCTGAACGCCACGCAGTCGGCGGTGTATTACGTCCTCAAGGCCATGCTGGACCCGGACCTGCCCAACAATCACGGCCTGATCCGCGCCGTCGAAATTACCGCGCCCCTGGGCACCCTGGTCAATGCGGAGCACCCGGCGGCCGTTGCGGGGCGGGCCAATACCTCGCAGCGGGTGGTCGACGTCCTCATCGGCGCCCTGGCCCCCGCCCTGCCGGAGCAGGCGGTGGGTGCCGCCAACGGCGCCAACGTGACGGCGGTGTTCTACGGCCACGACCCGCGCCACGACCGCCCATATGTGTATTTGGAAACCCTGGGCGGTGGTTTCGGCGGCCGCTTCACCAAGGACGGCAAGGACGGCGTGCAGGTGCATATCACCA
>JAPYUH010000010.1:22773-44746 GCA_029936195.1 Alphaproteobacteria bacterium | reverse complement strand
ATGTTTTCGCCGCCCTGTTGGCGGCAATTGACGAGGATGAATTATTCTTCTGGAATAATGTCAAGGATACAGTCGTGCCCTCGGCCTTGGCATCGTTTTTACGGGCGCACCCGTCGGGCCATTTTGCCGCCCGCGCCAGAAAATTGCACGCCGCGCTGTCCGACCGCGCGGCGTCCATCAATCCGCCCGGAATTACCGCGCCCAGCAGAGCGAAAGCAGCGGTTGGCACCTATCCCGCCTTTCGGCCCGGAGAGACGTTCAAGGATTGCGCTGATTGTCCCGTGATGGTGGTGATCCCGCCAGACAAGTTTTTCATGGGTGATATAAGCGGTAAAGGCAAAAAACGGGAAAGACCCGTGCATGAAGTTTCGATCGACTACGCCCTTGCGGTGGGCAAGTTCGAAATTACGCGCAAACAATTCGCCCAATTTGTGCGGGCAACGGGGAAGAGCTTCACGGACGGCTGCATTTATTTTACGGGTGACAAATTCGAACTGAACCACAGCCGGAGCTGGGCTGACCCGGGATACATTCAGACGGACGATGATCCCGCCGTCTGCGTCAGCTGGGACGATGCGCAAGTCTATCTTAGATGGCTGAATAAATTATCCACCGGCGGCTATCGACTGCTATCAGAGGCCGAATGGGAATACGCCGCCCGCGCCGGCAGCCAATCTAAATACAGTTTTGGCGATGATATTGGTGCCCAATGCGATCACATGAACGGCGCCGACAAAAGCACTGATCTCAAGTGGCGGAACAAATATCGCGATGACGGTTATGGTAGGCGTACCGCGCCGGTCGGCCGGTATGAAGCGAATGCTTTCGGCCTCCATGATTTTCATGGCAACGCTTCGGAATGGGTCCAGGATTGCGAAAAAAGGGATTACTATGATGCGCCTAGAAACGGTGCGGCCCATACCGGCGGCAACTGCTCCCGACGTGCCGTTCGCGGTGGTTCCGCGATGAGTGCATCTCGGCAATTGCGCTCAGCCTATCGATATTGGATCAGCCGTAATTTTCGCTTCTACACCATCGGATTTCGGGTCGCGCGGTCACTTAAAGATAGCTTCGTGTTCAATCCTGCTCGTGCGCCTTCGCGAAGGTGACCAGCTTGGAGCGGCCCTCGTCCCACAAGCGCAGGCGGACACAGGCAAAGCTTTGCCTGAGGTTCATGCGGCGGACTTCTGCCAATTCGGGAAAATCCCGCAAAACCTGGGGCAGGCGATAATAAGGAATGCGGCTTTGCAGGTGGTGGACATGGTGGACGCCGATGTTGGCAGTGAACCAGCGCAGGGGCTGGGGCAGCGCATAGTGGGAGCTGCCCTGAAAGGCGGCGTCCTGCAAACTCCAAGCCTGGTTTTCGCTCCAGTAGGTATCTTCGAATTGGTGTTGGACGTAGAACAACCAAACCCCAACGGAAGAGGCCAGCAGGATGATCGGCAAATGAACCAGCAGGAACGGGCCGGCGCCAACGGCGTAGATCATGACGCCGGCGACAATAAATATCGTCAGATTGGTCCCCATGGCGGAGACCCAGTTGGTCAAGGCTTCCCGGCGGAACTCTTGGGGCAGTCGGTTGCGCAGCAGAAATTGAAAGGCCGGCCCAATGCCGAAAATTACCAGGGGACTGCGATAAAGCCGGTATGCCAGGCGTCGGGGGCCTGACAGGGCCTGATATTCCCGTACCGTCAAGGTAGAGATATCTCCAACACCCCGCTTGCACAGATTTGACGAAGTCGCATGGTGGGTTGAATGGCTGTGCCGCCAGACCTTATACGGCGTCAAGGTCAAAACGCCGATCACCCGGCCCACCCAATCATTGATGGCCCGCCGCCGGAAAAAGGCGCCATGGCCACAATCATGCTGGATCATGAACAGCCGAACCAAAGTGCCCGCCGCCAATACCGAGATGGCCAGGGTTAACCAGTAACTGATGGAGAATGCCAACCACGCAGCCACCCACAACGCCACGAAGACGGCACCGGTCAGGAACAGCTCGCCAAAACTGCGCACATGATTGGGTTCACGGTAAGGCGCCAGCAGGCGCAACCATTCACGCGATGTGGTCAGCCCAGTTGTAGGATTCGCGTGGAACTCAGACTTGTTCAATATGTTGTCCGTCCATTAAGCGCTGAAAACAAGATTTCAGTGCCGCGCCCAAGAATTAGCGAAGACATCTCTACGGATGTTCTAGGGCCGTATATTTATGGAAGAACCATATTGATGCAGCCAGTTACGCCGCTTTGGTAGGGCCCCCGAGGCCGAAAAGCAAGACATTTTGATCCAACCGCCGCCGGGGGTATCGCATAATGTTGCAAACCAGGACATTATTTCTCATTCTTACTTTTCCAAGTAAGGAATTGGAGGGTTTGGCATGCGAATTACATCGAAGGGGCAAGTCACCATTCCTGCCCGAATACGGGAAAGCGCTGGTCTATTGCCAAATACCGAGGTGGAATTCGATTTTGATGGCAGCGTCGTTCGCATTATCCCAATTCCACCCAAGGACGGCACCGGCCGAGGCACCGAGATCATTCGGCGGCTATGGGGGACGAGCGATATTTCCATGACCACCGACGAAATCGTGGCATTGACGCGCGATTCATGAGACCGGTTCTCGCTGATAGCAACGTCATTCCGGATGTCGCGGGCAATGACAAGACATGGCAAAACTGATCGGCCAACGCCCTTGCCGAAGCCGCAAACAGCGCGATCCTCGTGATCAATCCACTTGTTTACGCCGAAGATTCGGTTGGCTACAACAACATCGAGGATCTGATCATTCCAAACTGAAATTTACCGACAATATCAGTCTTCGCCAATCCAGCGCCGCTGCCGGATGAATGTTTCCGGCATCTTGCCGTCACCTTCGGCCTTCACCATCTTCTCCAGCCGGGCCTGCTTTTCGGGACTGTCCTCGGCAATTTCGTTCAGGGCATCTTCCACCATGGCGGCGTAGTCGGCGCCCACGGGACAGACATCCTGGCAGCGGCGGCAGCCGGTGACAACGCCGGCACCACGCAAGGTGCTTTGCCAGATGTTGAAGCTTTCTTCCGACCGCACCAGTTTCATCTGGGCATCACTGTCGGGTGCCTCCAAGACCTTTGTCAGGAAGTCGGAAACAGCTTTAAAGCCGTGGGGGGAGCGATAGCGGTCGCAACCCTGCCAGTCCCGGTCCCAATGGCCCACCACATCGCCTGGGCAGGCGGATAGGCAGCGGCCGCATTCGGGGCCGTGGCACAGCGGCTCGGTCATGCGCCGATCAGGCGCCACATCCAGGGAACAGAGCACAATTGTTACCATCAGGCGCGGCCCGAACTGCGGCGTGAGAAGCTGCCCGTTCAGGCCCAGGGTGCCCAGCCCCGCCTCCACCGCCGCGTGAGAGGCTGAAAGCAAGGGGGCGAGATGCTGCGCCGGTTTGCCAAAATAGAGCCAGGGGTCCACATGGGTGGGCGGAATGATCAAGGCGGGGTAGCCCTGACTTTCCAGCCACAGCACTAATTCCAGCGCGGCTTCCTCCAACATGGTCAGGGTTAACTCGTCGTTATAATACTTGTGCCTCTCGTCCCAGCGCGGCAACCGGGTGGGTCCCGAGAGCAGGCGCTTGCCCAAGACAATGGCGCGGCCGCCGTCATATTCGGTAACATCGGCGGGCCGGCGCGGATTGTCGGGATCGGGGGGAAAATCATCCAACACCTTGCCGTCCGCGATACCGGCGATATCGGCTCCAAATAACTTCGCCTTGGCCTTGACGTCTTCGGCGGTCAGGGGCGCACGAAAAATTGGATCCATATCACTCCGCCCCGTCCGCTTCGGCAATGAGGCGTTTTTGTTCCGCGCGAAAGTCCTGCCGGACTTGTCTGGCCGCCTTGCCCGTATAGCCATCCGGGCCGACCCAGCGGATATTCCATTCGTTTAGGCCGGGAATATCGTCGCCTCTTTGCCGGGCCTGCTTGAACCGTTTGCCCAAGGCCACCTTTTCCGGAGTCTGTTCCGGGATATGCTTTTGATCGTCGGCCAAAAAGGCATGATAATCGACGCCCACGGGACAGACCGCCAGACAGCGGGGACAATCGCCGAACGAGCCGACGACTCGCAAAATGCCCTGCCAGAAACCGTACAGATCGCGGGATTGCAGCATCTCCAGCTTCTCCGCCCGTTCCGCCTTGGCGAACTTCCGCATCATCGCGGTGACGGTCATATAGCCGAATTCCTGGGCAAACTCGGCGCAGGCCGGCTTGTCTATATCAAAATGCCCCACCGCATCGCCGGGACAGGAATAGAGGCAGCGCGAACAGCCCTCGCCGATGCAGACCTGTTCCGCCATGGGGCCGTCGGCTTCCAGCTCCACCTCGGTCAAAATACCGGTCAGATAAACCCGGGGGCCATATTCCGGCGTCAGGATATTGACCTCCAGCCCGAAATTCCCCAACCCCGCCTCGATACCCAGATGCCGGGTGGAGAGATAGCCGTAGCTGGCTTTCTTCATGTTCCAATCCGTCTCCTGGGCCGCAGTGACAAAGGCGGGATGGCCCTGTTCCTCCAGCCAGTAGGCGATGCGGGCGGCGATCTTGTCCATGCGGCGCAGGACGATCATATCCAGGTATTGCACTGGCACCATCTGCTTGCAGCGGAAGCCGGCGGCGGGAATATGCTGGACAATGACAACGACGCTTTTCACCCTGGGGGATATACGGTCCGGCGTTTGCGGATAGCGGGGGTCGGGCGGGAAGGCATTCAGCGCCTTGGCCGAAGCGATACCGACCAGATCGGCGCCCAGTTCCAGGGCCTTGGCCTTGACGTCCAGGGCGGAGATCACGGTCGATTTTTGGCCATGGTTCATGCAGTGTTGGCTTCGTAAACAAGAAAACAGCGCGCCTCGATACTCTCCCGCGGCGGCGCGCCAATATCCTCATTGTTGTCCTGCCCCGGCAGCTTGAAGGCGCCATGAGGGGTAAATCGGGCCCGGCCATCATCCAGGCTGTCCCACCCCTTGATCAACAGCACTTCATCATCCGCCATGTCCGGCGCCCAAAACCAGCGCTGGCCATCACCGTGGGCTAATTGGAAGATCTCGCCCGTGCGGTCGGGAAATCTTTGATCCGTGGCGATCAATTCCTCCCAAGCCACGCTGGAGGCATCGGCAACGGCAAGGGGCGTGCGTCGCACGGGGCCGTTGATGGGGCGCCAGACATTGATTTGCGAAATCCGGCCGCCGCTCCCCAGAATGCGATCTACTTCGTCTTCGCCCAGGCAATCCTTGGCCCGCTGGGGCCCGGACCTGGGCGTATAGTCCACATGCACCCGGCTGGCGGGACCGCGCAGACCATCCGCGTTGGCCGCCCCCGCCGCGCCATCGGAACGGCGGGTATGGTCGAAAACCGCCGCCCGGTCCGCGCCCAGATGGGCTTTCAACAGGGTGATTAACTCAGCTTCATAGACGCCTGCAATGGCTTCGTCGTCATACAGATCATCCACGGCGGTGGCGAACGTCATCAATTCAAAGCCATGGCGATCAACCGACAGTTCATGGGCCAGGGGCCGCATATCATTGATCGGAACGACCAGATCCTCGGTATTGAAAAACACCTTCGGCTGATCGCCGGTCAGAGCGGAACTTTCAAAATAGGGCTTTTCATCCTGAGGCAGGATGAAGGTCAAATCGGCCCATACGACATCCTGAACCTGTAGGGCGCCATCCTGGTTCGGCGTGGGAGCATGCATGGATATCATCCTAAAATCGGAGTACCAAAATAGGGCTAATGGCCTCAATTTGCCAGCCCCCCATCATCCCTCCATCATCCCGGCCACCGTGTACCCGCCGTCGGCGAAATAGGTATGGCCGGTGACAAAGCTGCTGTCTTCCGAAGCCAAGAAGGCGGCAACGGCGGCAACCTCCTCCGGCCGGCCGAAGCGCGCCAGGGGCATGCGGGACATGACGCTGGGTGGCGGAACATCGCCCTGTTCGTCACGGGTTTTTGTCGGGCCGGGGCCGACGGCATTGACGCGAATATCATGCTCCGCCAATTCGATGGCCATGCTTTGGGTCAGGTTCATCAGGCCGGCCTTGGAGGCGCCATAGGCGGCCCGGCCCCGGCCGCCGAATTGCCCGGAGTTTGATGCCACGAAGACAATGCGCCCGCCGCCGCCGTCCTGCGCGGCCATTTGGCGGGCCGCTTCCTGCCCGCACATGAAGGCGCCGGAAAGATTAAGGCCGATCACCTTGTTCCAGAATTCGTCGGTCATCTCCAGGAACGGCATGCGGTCCATGATCCCGGCGTTGCCGACCGCGATATCCAAACGTCCATGGCGCTCGGCCGCCGCCGCCACCATTCCCGCGGCCGAAACGCGCTGGGTCACATCAAGATGTATGGCGGAGGCGCTATCGCCGATCAAGCGCACGGTCTCCCCGGCCCCTTCCTCGTTGATATCCGCCACCAACACCCGCGCACCTTCGCTGGCCAGCCGGATGGCGATGGCCCGGCCAATACCCGCACCGCCGCCCGTCACCAGAGCCGATTGGTTTTCAAGTCGTTTCGACATCCCATTTCCTTCCACGGGCCCTAACTCCCTACAGCCATTCCTTACCCTGGCGGGCATAGTCATCCGCCTTGGTGACGGCCCGCATGAGATCGCCCGGGGCCGTGCCCGTGACCTCTTCCGGGGCCACGCCGTCGCGCAAGGCCCGCATGGTATCGTGGATGGCCTGGACCGAGGCCGAAAACGTATGGTGGCCCCGCAACAGGAAGCGTACACCATGGCTGGCAAGCCAGGCCGGATCGCGCATGTCCCTGGCCCCGCCGCCCAGCAAAATAGGCACGCTGATCTCCGCCGCGATGGTTTCCAAGACGCCCCGCGACGGCACCCCGACCAGAAAGATGGCGTCAACGCCCGCCGATACATAGGCCTTGGACCGCGCGATGGCATCATCGATGGAGGTCAATTGCGCGGCACTTGTGCGCCCGGCAATGACCATGTCCGGGTCAGACCGCCCCGCCACCGCCGCACGCATCTTGCCCACGCCTTCCTCGATAGACAACAGGGCGGCCTTACCGCCGGTGCCATGGGGTTGGGGCAGGTTGGTATCCTCGATTGACAGCCCGGCCAGGCCGGCGAACTCCAGCTCCTCCACGGTGCGCTTGACGTTCAGGGCATTGCCATAGCCATGGTCGGCGTCCGCGAACAGGGGCAGCTCGGATGCCCGGCCCATGCGGTGGGCCTGCTGGGCATATTCGGTCTGAGTCAACAGGATCAGGTCGGGCGCCGCCAATACCGCCAATGAAGCCAGGGAGCCGGCATACATGCCCATCTCGTAACCGATATGTTCGGCAATACGGGCCGAGATGGGATCATAGACAGAAGCAGGATAGACGCAGGCGTCCCCCGCCAATATTTCGCGAAATTTCCGACGGCGGTTGCTCCAACGTGACATGCCGCACTTCTCCTTGTTCAAAATTACTCAGTCAATAAAAGCTTCAAAATCCAGGGACTTCGAATTGCCGGTCAGGCGGCGAACGCCGGTTTCCGTGACCACGACCGTGTCCTCGCAGAGAAATCCCATGACCCCTTGAATGTAGTATCCGACCTCGATACTGAAGGTCATGCCCGCTTCCAGGCCGCCTTTCACCGCCGGCATCAAAAAGGCCGAGGTGGCGGGATCGGCCAGGGTGATGACGGGGGGGTCATAGACGCTGACACCGATGCCGTGGCCACAATGGAAACGTTCGAAATTCTCCAGATCCAGTCGCTGTCCCGGCGCCATGGCCGCGCGATAGACATCGCGCACATCGGCGCCGGGCCGCATCAGGTCCACCGCCCTATCGACCCCCTCGGCCATGGCCTCCCAAATTCTGTTCTGCTCGCCGCTGGGCGGCCCCAGCACCATCGCCCGGGCATTGTCGGCGTGGTAGTAGCCATAGGTGCAACCGATGTCGTAGCGGATCAGATCACCATCCTCGATCACCTTGTCACTGGCCAGGGCATGGGGCTGGGCCGTGCGGCTGCCGCTGCCAAGGATGCAAAATGTCGAGCGGCCGCCGCGCGCGGTAATCTCGCTATGGTAGGCATTGATCACCTCCCGCTCCGTGATGCCTGGTTTGACAAGGCGCAAGGCGGCCTTGATCGAAGCTTCGGTTATTTCAGAGGCGCGGGTCAGGCGTTCGATTTCAGCATCGGTTTTCACCATGCGAATTTCCCACCAGATGGCATTGGCATAAACAATATCGACGTTGGGCAGACGCTGCTGCAATTCCCACCAGAACAAGGGCGAAATGCCGCTTTCATCGACGCCGATGCGGCCCCCCTCCAGGCCCCGGCTCTCGATCGCGGCGACCAGGCCGTCCAGGGCGCGGGCCACGGGATGGGCCCGCTCCACCAAGGCCTTGGCGGCCCGCCCGGTTTGGTCCATGGCATCCAATTGCGCCGGGCCCCGGGCAAAGGGGGAGAACAGATAGACATCCTCGACCCAGACATCGCCGTCGACGATGGCGTCCAGCTCCAATTCGGGCGCGATCAGGGAGGCCACGGGATCGTGCCCCGGCGAGAACAGGGAATAGAGCTGAAATCCCTTGTTGAGCCAGTGGGTCACGCACTCGTAATCGGTGGCGTATAGAACATTATCGGGCGAGGCAGCCACCAGGGCATTCAGGCCATGGCGGGCCATGATCGTTTCAGCCCGTTGACAATTAAACAGCACTCGCGCTCTCCCCTTTCTAAATTCTAATGGGCTAATAGGCCGAAATACCACCCTCCGCCGGGATAACGGCGCCGTTGACCATGCGCGATTCATCCGAGGCCAGGAACAAGGCGATATTGGCAATGTCTTCAGGTTCGCCCACGCCGAAGGGATAGCTTTCGAAAGTGCCCACCGTGCCCTTGCGATCTTCCGACGGCTTGCGCGCCACATAGCGTGCCTTGACGCGGTCGGTCTTGATCAGGCCGGGGCAGATCACATTGGCGCGCACGCCCTCATCGGCATAGGCGCCGGCCAGGCTGCGGGTGAACGAGATTAGGCCGCCCTTGGCCGCGGAATAGACGTGGGCGGGATGATTGCCGCGCAAGGCCACGACGGAGGATACGTTGACCACCGAGCCGCCGCCGCTGGCGATGAGGTGGGGAATGCCAAAGCGGCTGCACAGAAACGGCCCCTTCAGATCAAGGGGAATGGTGCGGTTCCAGACCTCCATATCCACGTCCGTGACCCGCGCGTCTTCAATCACCGAGCCGCCGGCGCAATTGAACAGGATATGCAGGCCGCCGAAATGTTCCACCGCCCTGGCCATGGTGTCCTTGACGCTGTCTTCGTCGGTGACATCCGTGGGCACGAACAAGGCGTTGTTGCCCGCCTCCAACGCCGCCGCCGCACCCAATTCGGGATTGATCTCGGCCACCACCACCTGGGCGCCCTCCCGCGTGAATATGCTGGCCGCCGCCCGCGCGATACCCGAGCCCGCGCCGGTAATCACCGCCACCTTGCCATCCAGTCTGCCCATCTCCGTTTCCTCTCTGTTTTTCTGTTTCCCTAACCTAGCACGCTATAGCGCCGCTCCGACAATATGGCCGCCATGGATGGCCGCCATCAGGTTGCGGGGCGAGTGGCAGTCGCCAATGGCATGCACCGGAATGTCTCCAAACTTGTCCGCCAGGGCATCGTTGGCCAGGCGCGGCGTGGCGAAAACCACCTGGTTAATATTTTCGAGGAATTTATCGGCACCGGTAAAGACATTGCGCAGGGTCACGCGGGCATCGCGAAAGTCGATCAAATCATGAGACGGCACTATCTCCACCCCGGCCTGGTGCAGCCGGCGATGCACGCCAATGGCGCTGCAGTAGTTCACGTTTTGGCCGATACCAGGACGCGGGGTGACGAGCACCAGACTTTCAAATTGCCGGGCCATGAGGTCGGCCATGCCGTACACTGTGGGGCCGTGATCCTGATCGAACAGGACTGCCGCGCCGCCTTTGCTTGGCGCCTGGATATAACTTAGGCCGTCCAACACCTGGTCCGCATCGCCGGCCAGTTCCATGGGCCGGCGCAGGGTGCCGCCCGTCGCCAGGACGATGGCATCGGGCTTCATGGCCAGGATATCGACCGCGCCCGCCCTTTGGCCCAACAGCAGGTTGACGCCATGCCGCGCCGCCATGTGCGCTTGGTAGGCAGTGATCTTGGCCATTTCCGAGCGTCCCGGCAGTTGGCTGTCCAGGGCCAATTTACCCCCGACCGCCGCCGATGCCCCGAACAGGGTGACCCGGTGGCCCCGCGCGGCGGCGACCCAGGCAACTTCCAGGCCGGCCGGGCCGGCCCCGACCACGGCGATGGTCTTCGGTGAGGGCGCCGGCTGGGACGCGGGATGGGCATCCGCCTCGCCTGCCTGACCCAGATAGGGATTGTGATGTTCCGCCAGGGGTTTGCCGCCATGAATTTCGCCCCAGGCCCAGTTGTCGAAGACCGAGGGACGGATCTCCGCCGCCAGTCCGGCCGCCGCCTTGCGGGCCCAGGCGGCATCTGCGATATGGGCCCGGGTCAAGCCAACCAAATCGCCAAACCCTTGTGCGATGATCTCCTCGGCCAGGTCCGGTTCACCAATCCGGCCCAGAGCCATGACCGGAATACCGCCCGCCGCCAGGCGCATGCGTTTGGCAATATCCTTGAAATGTCCCGGCCGGAAATGCAGATCGGGCACATGGGTTTCCAGGGACAAAGAAAAATTCCCCTGGCCGTGGGCGAAATAGTCGAAATCGCCCGTAGCCGCCAACCGCCCGGTCAGGCGGGCCGCTTCGTCTGGGTCAATGCCGCCCCTTACCCCTTCATCGCCGGGCATCTTCAGGCCGATGATAAAGTCCTTGCCGCAAGCCGCGCGAATGCCCTGGGCGACATCGCGCACGAAGCGGGTCCGCCCCTCTATACCGCCGCCATAATCATCATCCCGGGTATTCGACCAAGGGGAGAGAAACTGACCGATCAGATAGCCGTGCGCCCCATGCAGCTCCACCCCCGCGAAACCGCAATGCGCCAGCCGCTCGGCCACGGCCACATAGGCGGCGGCAACGCGGCCGACTTCGCCCACCGACATCACGTGGGGCACGGTCCAGCTCAAGGCGTCGGGTTGTTCCGAGACGCCCATGGGGGATTTGGTCGGGTGCCACAATTGCTGGCGGCCCGGATGCCACAGCTGTCCAACCAGCAAGGCGCCCGCTTCGTGCACGGCGGCGGCAACCTGGGTAAATCCGTCGTCATTGCGGTCGTCAAATCCCGTGACCACGGCACCGTGGGCTATGGCCTCGGAATCCACCGCGATAATTTCCGAGACAATCAAACCGGCGCCGCCCCTGGCCCGTTCGATCAGATAATTCTGCCACTTCTCCGTAATCCGGTTGCCCTGACCAAAATTCGTCAAGGTGGCCGGCACGGCGACCCTGTTGCGCACCTGTCGGGTACCGATTTGCAGGGGTGAAAACAAATGGGGATAGGCAGACATGGAGCGAAATCCTTCTCGATGGCGGGCGGCAACAAGCTAAGCTATCATTGGCGCAACGTCACCCGCCGCCATTACCGGAGACCGCATGACTTTCGATCTGATTTTGCGCAATGCCCGTATTGCAGGCACGGCGCCCGATACACCCCTGATGGATATCGGCATTCAAGGCGAAACCATTGCCGCCATCGAAACCGATCTGCTGGGGACGGGTTCAGGATCGGGCGCGGAGCGGGACGTGGCCGGTAATTTGCTCTCCCCCGGCCTGATCGAGACCCATATCCATCTGGATAAATCCCGCATCATGGACCGCTGCACGGCGGCGCCCGACCGGGGCACCGACCACATGGACAGGGTTTCCGCCGTCAAACCGGGCTTCACTCAGGAAGACGTTTATTCCCGCGCCCAGGCGACGGTGGAGCAATGCGTGGTCAATGGTGCCAGCCATATGCGCACCCATGCCGAACTGGACCCCAATGGCGGCTTGCGTGGGTTCGAGGCGCTGAAACAACTGGCCGACGACTACCGCTGGGCCATCGACATTGAAATCTGCGTCTTCGCTCAGGAGGGCCTGACGAATGTGCCAGAGACGGATGCCAACCTGGTGGCCGCCCTGAAAGACGGCGCGACGGTGATCGGCGGCGCGCCGGGCTATGACCCGGACCATGGCGGGCAGATCAGGCGCATATTTGAGTTGGCGCGGGAATTCGACGTGGATGTGGATATTCACCTCGACGTGGGTCCGACCACGGATGACATGGATATCCACTTGGTCTGCGATCTGGCGGAACAATACGGCTGGGGCGGGCGGGTGGCGGTGGGCCACGGCACGAAATATTCAGCCCTGCCGCCGGGTCCCCTGGCTGAACTGGGCCAGCGCCTGGCGGATACCGGGGTTGCCGTCACCGTGTTGCCGGCCACGGATCTGTTCGTCATGGGCCGGCATCAGGACCATAGCGTCATGCGCGGCGTGGCGGACGCCAATGCCCTGCTGGCCCGCGGCGTCAACTGCTCGCTCTCCACCAACAATGTTTTGAACCCATTCACCCCGTTCGGCGATTGCTCGCTGATCCGCATCGCCAATCTTTATGCCAACGTGGCCCAGCGCGGCGGTGGGGAGGAACTGGCGGAATGTTTCGAGATGCTGACCAACCGTTCCGCCAAATTGCTGCGCCGGGACAACTACGGCATTGCGCCGGGGAACCCGGCCGACCTGGTGGTCTGGAATGCCCACAGCGGGGCCGAGGCCGTCGCCACCATCGCCCGGCCCCTGTACGGCTTTAAACGGGGCCGGCAGACTTTTTCACAGAGCTTGCCGGAACTGCATCGGCCGTAACCAAAAAGGATCGACGCGTGACATTAAGAGTGATTGGCGCCGGTTTCGGCCGCACGGGAACGCTGTCCATGAAGGGCGCGCTGGAGCATCTGGGCTTGGGCCCCTGTTATCACATGCTGGAAGTCATGAACCGGCCCGAAAACGCGGATGCCTGGTACAACGCGGCACAGAGTGGCAAGGCTGATTGGGATCAAATTCTGAGTGGCTATCATTCAACGGTGGATTGGCCGGCCTGTCACTATTGGCAACCCCTGGCCGCGCATTTTCCCGACGCCAAGGTGATCCTGACCGTGCGCGACGAAGAGGCCTGGTGGCAGAGCATGTCCAAAACAATCCTGCGCAATTTTCAAGACGGCGACGAAGTGGTCGATCCCGCACGTATCTCCATGCGGCGGATGACCCGGGACCTGATCGTCGAGCGGGTTTTTGGCGGCATACTGGACGACCGGGACCATGTCCTCACAGCCTACCGCCGCAACATCGAAGCGGTCAGGGCCGGCCTGCCCAAGGAGCGTCTTCTGGTTTTCGACGTGGCGGAAGGGTGGGCGCCCTTGTGTGCCTTTCTCGACCTGCCCGTGCCCGCGGCCCCCTTCCCCCGCACCAACACGACCCAGGACTTCCTGGACCGCATGGCGGAGCGCAAGGCGCAAAAGGACTAATCCCGCAGCGTTGGAAGGCGGTTGCGGTCTTCGGGATCATTCCAGCCCTTAAATTTGGGCGCACGTTTTTCGGCGAAGGCGGCGCGGGATTCCATCAGGTCGGATTTGGCGCCGTGGTCATGCAAGGCCGTTGCCAGGTCCGCCATGTTGGGTGCGATAGCGGGCCGCATTTGCCGCATGATATGCACCGTGTTGACGCGGGATGCGGGGGGCAGGGTCAACAGGTGCTCCGCCATCTCCATGGCCGTGGGGATCAGGGCATCTGCCTCGACCACCCGGTTGAGAAAGCCGATCTCGTGAAATCGTTGCGCCGTGAAGCGGAAGCCGAGGGCCATTTCCATGGCCAACGCGTAGGGCAGATTGGCCAGATGGCCGTGGTTGTAGCCGCCCAATAGCCAGCGCTTGGCCTCGGACACTTCGAAGACGGCTTCATGCACGGCGACGCGCAGGTCGGTTTGTTCCACCAGCATGAAGCCACCGCCCATGGCAAAACCGTTGATGGCGGCGATCACCGGCTTTTCCAAGGCGCCGGACATGAACGGGTTCTCCAAGGCCAGGGGCTTTCCGCCCGGGGTCTTGTGCTCCAGGGTTTCCTTCATGTCCTCGCCGGCGCAAAAGCCCCGCCCCGTGCCGGTAAAGATGGCCACTTCCAGGCCGGCGTCCTCGCGGAATTCGGTCCAGGTTCGGGCCAACTCGGTACGCATCTCCGTATTCAGGGCGTTCAGGCGCTCGGGCCGGTTCATTCTGACCACAAGAATTTGTCCGTGACGCTCGGTCTCAACGACAGCCATGGTATTTTCTCCAATCTAATTTTATTTGGGGCAAGAATAACCGCTCCCGCCCCGGTTGCCCAAACTTTCCCGGACTGCCAACATGGTGAAATCTTCAGACAGGAGGACAGCCCCATGGAATTCGGCGCTCATTTCGTATCCACCGTGTACCCGCAGCCGGACCGGGCGGTGCAATTCTGTCAGGCGGCGGAGCGGGTGGGGTTTTCCTTCGCCGTTGCCGTGGAGCATGTGGTCTGGCCCACGGATTACAATTCGAAATATCCCTATAACCAGACCGGCAGGCTGCCGGGTGATCCGACCACCCTGCTGCCCGACCCCCTGGTCTGGATGACCCATGTGGCCGCCTGTACCGAAACCCTGCGCTTCATGACCGGGGTGCTGATCCTGCCGCAGCGCAATGCGGTTGTGCTGGCCAAACAGCTGGCGACCATGGATTTCATGTCCGGCGGGCGCATGGAATTGGGTATCGGCGTCGGCTGGCTGCGCGAGGAGTTCGAGGCGATCGGCGTGCCGTTCGAGCGCCGGGGCAAGCGGGCGGACGAGACCATCGCCGCCATGCGCGCCCTCTGGGCCGGTGATGACGCCGGTTATGACGGCGAACTGGTCAATTTCGCGGGCATCAGCTGCAACCCGAAACCGGTGCAACAGCCCCTGCCCATCATTATCGGCGGCCATTCCGAGGCGGCCGCCCGGCGGGCCGGACGCTTGGGCAACGGCTTCTTTCCGGCCACGGGTTGGGATGGCGACTACAAGCCCCTGCTGGCCATCATTCGCGAAGAAGCCAAACGCGCCGGCCGCGACCCCGGCGAGATCCAGATTACCACCGGCATCGACCCCGCGGATCCGCTGAATTCCGCCCTGCGCCTGGCGGACATGGGCATCGACCGCGTGGTCGTGCCCACGGCCCCCTTCCGCAAGGACATCCCCGGCGGCCTGGAACGCTTCGCGGCCGAAGTCATCGCCCCCCTGCGCGAACGCCTCGGTTAGCAAGAATTTTTATACGGTGACGGAATACTTATATAAGTCATTTAATCTAAATTTGTTTCTCTTATCAGCAATTTATATAAGTATTCCGTCACAATATAATAAATCCTAGACCTGGGCGTCGACGACGGCGAGGGCGGAGATGTTGACGATGCCGCGGGAGGTGACGGAGGTGGTCAGGATGTGGGCCGGTTTGGCGGCGCCCAGGAGGATCGGGCCGATCGAGGTCGCGCCGGTGATGGTCTTGACCACGTTGTAGGTGATGTTGGCGGCATCCAATGTGGGCATGATCAGCAAATTGGCCACGCCGTCAAAACGGGAATTGGGATAAAGGCGCTTACGGACGGCCTCGTTCAGGGCCGCATCCCCATGCATCTCCCCATCCACCGCCAGATCGGGCGCTTCCGCCGCTATCAGTTCCAACGCCTGGCGCATTTTCGCGGCCGAGGCGGAGCGCAGGGAGCCGAAATTGGAATGGGACAACAGCGCCGCCTTGGGCGTGTTGCCGAAGCGGCGCACCTGATCGGCGGCCAGCATGGTCATGTTGGCAATTTCCTGGGGCGAAGGGTCTTCGGCAACTTGCGTGTCACATATGAAGACCATCTGCCCCTGCGGCAGCAGCAACACATTCAGGCTGGACATCTTGTCCACCCCATCGCCCAGGCCCACCACCTGTTCAAGGTGCCGCAGATGACTGTGATAGCGGCCCACGGTACCGCAAATCATGGCGTCCGCCGCGCCGCCGTCCAGCATCAGGGATGCCAATACGGTCGCGGTCTGCCGGGTCATGATCCGGGCCTCGTCGGGCGAGACGCCGTGGTCCTGCATGCGCTGGTGATAAACCGGCCAATAGTTTTCGAAATAGGGGTTGTCGTCGGGATCAACGATATCCAGATCGTCGCCCGGCGCCATGCGCAGGCCCAGCTCCGCAATCAGCGCGGCCATTACGCCCGGCCGGCCAATCAGGACGGGTCGGCAGACCCCATCGTCGATCAGCACCTGGGCGGCGCGCAGGACGCGCTTGTCCTCGCCCTCGGCATAGACCACCCGTTTGGGATTAGCGCGGGCCTTTTCGAACACCGGCTTCATGGCCATGCCGGATTTATAGACAAAGCGTTCCAGGGTCTCGCGGTAGACCTCGAAATCGGCGATGGGCCGCCGGGCGATGCCGCTGTCCATGGCCGCCCTAGCCACCGCCGGGGCGATCTCCAGGATCAGGCGGGGATCAAACGGCTTGGGGATCAGATAGTCACGGCCAAACGCCAGGCTTTCCCCCAAGTAGGCCTGAGCGACAATTTCCGAAGATTCCGCCATGGCCAGATCGGCGATGGCATAGACCGTGGCCCGCTTCATGGCCTCGTTAATTTCCGTGGCGCCGCAATCCAGGGCCCCCCTGAACAAATAGGGGAAGCAGAGCACGTTGTTGACTTGGTTGGGATAGTCGGAACGCCCGGTGGCCATGATCACGTCATCGCGGGCGGCGTGCGCCACCTCCGGCAGGATTTCGGGGTTCGGGTTGGCCAGGGCCAGGATCATGGGATTGTCGGCCATTGACTTGACCATGTCCCCATCCAGCACGTTGGGGCCGGACATGCCGAGGAAGACGTCGGCACCCCGAATGGCGTCCGCCAGGGTGCGGTCGCCGGTCTCTTTTTCGTAGACCTTTTTGGAGGCATCGATCTTGCCCTCCCGGCCCTTGTAGACAACGCCCTTGCGGTCGGTGATATAAATATTCCCGACCGGCATGCCGAGGCTGACCAATAGATTGAGCGAGGCAATGGCCGCCGCCCCGGCGCCGGAGGTGACCACCTTTACCTCTGAAAGCTCCTTGCCGACAAAACGCAGGCCGTTGACCAGGGCGGAGCAGACGCAAATGGCGGTGCCGTGCTGGTCGTCGTGGAAGACCGGGATTTTCATGCGTTGCTTCAGGCCGGCTTCGATCCGGAAACATTCCGGCGCCTTGATATCCTCGAGATTGATGCCGCCAAAGGTCGGCTCCAGGGCGCGGACGATATCAATGAATTTTTCCGGATCGGTTTCATCAATCTCGATATCAAAAACATCGATACCGGCAAATTTCTTGAACAACACCCCCTTGCCCTCCATCACCGGCTTGGCGGCCAGGGCCCCGATGGCGCCCAAGCCCAATACGGCGGTGCCGTTGGTGATGACGCCGACCAGGTTGCCCCGGGCGGTGACGTTGGCGGCTTCGTCCGGATCCTCGACGATCAGCTCGCAAGGTGCGGCGACGCCGGGGGAATAGGCCAGGGCCAGGTCCCGCTGGTTGGCCAGGGGCTTGGTGGGGGTTACTTCGATCTTGCCGGGCACCGGCCAGCGGTGAAAATGGTTGGCGTCGCGCTTCAGGTCTTCGGCTTTTTGGTTCTGGTGCTGGTCCTGTGTCATGTAGTCTCCCCCTAACCGAACCCAACGGCCTCATTGGGATCGCTCTCAACTCGGAATGCAAGCGGTACTTCGTGGCCTCGCTGAATTATGTTCCCGTCGATATAGCGCCATCGTCCCGGCGCATTCGCGGTGTTTTGTTGGCGCCGGCCAGCAGTTCCTCGGCCGTCCAGCCCAAGTTGCCGTGATATCCGATACCGTGACGCACGATAGCCTCGTCCGCGAAATGCCTGAATTCCGGTACATTCAGCCAGATCCGGATCAACAGCCGCTTGCGCTCTTCATCCGGCTCCAATTGATGCCCTTCGCGGCCATGCAGGACGGTGTAGTTGCTGCAAAACTGAATATCCCCCTTGTTAAAGGGAAACGCCAACCGGGTTTCCGCCGCGATCAGGTCCAACAGGTCAAAAGCCGCTTCATCTTCCGCCGACAGGGGCGCCTTCTCGTTCACATGGGCAGCGATCATCCAGGCCCGGTTGTAGCGGCAGGATACGGCGCCATTCTTTTCGCTGAACAAAGGCACCCGATACCCCGACGTGGCCGCTTCCCCATCGCCGTGCTCGTCCATGCGGTCCCATTCATAGCCTTGGAACAGGCGGGGCAGGAATTCGGGCCGGCGCTTGAGGACTTCATTGTAGAGCGTGGCGGAGCTGGCCAAATGACTATTGGGGTCATCGGCGGCCTGGCGGACGCAGAGCAGGGAAACGATGTCCATCAGATCCACATGCAGGCGCGCAGCCCTGGGAAAGCCCACGCCGCGCTTGCCCTGGTTCGGTTTCAGGGCGCCATCGGTGACATAGTGGACCAGGCCGCCGTCACTGTTCTGGGTCATGCCCATGCCGATATGCCGGCACAGGCCGTAATACATCAGGGACAGATCCTCGGTCGAAAAACCATCCACCGGGAAACCCCGCACCAAGGCGAAGCCGCGCCCAGTGGCCAAATCTTCGCCAAGGGACCGCAGCCGCACGAACAACGTGGGCAGGGAAAAATCATCCGGGCCGATCTGGGCCAAGGCAAGGCCGCGATCCTTGACGGCAGCCAAAGCCTGGGTCAATTCGCCGATGTGTTTGTCCTCGAGATGGTATTCCCAGGACCGGTCCGCCGCGAAATCGGCGCCATGCCAGGCGCTGGCGTCGGTCACCGGCCGATAGGTTTGATCGTTCATGCTCTCTTCCTTCCCCAGCCCTATGCGGGTCTTGCACCGCGCAGCAAAATACGTTGATGCAGGCGCGTCTGGCCAACGGGAAAATCCATGTTGACTGAATGCACCAGACAACGATTGTCCCAGATCAGCAGGTCACCCACGCGCCATTCATGGTCATAGCGGTATTGCGTCCGGGTCATGCGTTCGTTAACCCATTCCAGAACCGCCTCGCTCTCGTCATGGCTCACATCCACCACGCGGTCGGTCCGGTTGGGATTGAAATAGATCGCCTTTTGCCCGGTATCTTCATGGGTTCGCACCAGGGGGTGGACCACTTCGGGCGTTTCGGCTGCTTCATCGCCGGTCCGTGTCTTGGGTCTGACCGGTGCGCGGGGGGTGTCATAGCGGTGGGCCGCATGCAAGCCGGCCAGGCGTTGCTTGCCGGCAGCATCGAGACCCTCATAGGCGGCCCGGGTGTTGCAAAAGCTGGTCTGGCCGCCGCTGTCGGGGATTTCGATGGATTGCAGCAGGGTCGCCTTGGCCGGCGTCTCGAAATAGCTGTCATCCGTATGCCAGCCCGTCAGGCGCATCCGGCGCATATCGCCGGGCTTGTCCTCGGCCCGGGCATAGGTGCTGTTCAGCATGGAAACCTCCGGCACCTGGTCATGACGTTGCTGGCGCAGCAACTGCACTTGCGGCTCGCCAAAACGTCGCGCCAGGGCGGCAAAATCCGCCGCGCTCAACGGCGCGCCACGGAAACACAGCAGGTGATGGGCCAGGAATGCCTCGCGCAGCGACCGCATCTCTGCCGCTTCCATGGGCCGGGTAAGATCAAGGCCGCTGACCTCCGCCCCAAGGGCGGCGCAGAGCGGCGTGATTTGAAGGGCCATGTATCACTCTCCAAACAAATTCATATTGTTTGACGATTATATGAGCAGAGGCAGAAGTATGTCACTCTATGACATTGTACATTTTGGAAGGAAGACGCGATGCAGGGCTGGTCCTATGTCTACACAGGCGCCAACGAGCCGTTCGAGGCGCGGGAGTTTCCCGTTCCGGAGGTCGAGGCGGACGGCATTCTGGTCCGGGTCACTGTCAGCAGCATCTGCGGCTCGGACCTGCACGGCTGGCATGGGGATACGCCGCGCAAGCCCGTAACGATCATGGGCCACGAGATGACCGGGCGGGTGGAACGCCTTGGCGGCAACGTCAAAGTGGATGCGGCCGGGCAACCCCTGGCGGAGGGCGACCGCATTGTCTATTCCTACTTCTACCCCTGCCATCATTGCCAGCCCTGCCTGGCCAACGATGGCCTACATTGCGATTCCCGGCGCATTGGAGCGGGCCGTTCGACCAGTGACAAACCGCCGCATTTCACCGGCGCCTATGCGGAATATTTCTATTTGCGGCCCGGTCATTTTGTCCTGCGGACGCCCGATGATTTATCGGACCGGGTGGTCGCGCCCCTGAACTGCGCCCTGGCCCAGGTGATCTACGGCCTGGAGCAGGTCTCGTTGACCGCGGGCGAAACGGTGGTGATCCAGGGCGCGGGCGGTCTGGGCCTGTACGCAGCGGCCGTGGCGCGGGAGGCGGGCGCGGCCAATATCGTCGTGCTGGACAAGCGCGAGGATCGCCTGGCCCTCGCCAAACGCTTCGGTGCCGACCATGTCCTGAACGTGGATGACTTCGAAACGCCGGAAGAGCGCATCTCGGCGGTGGCCGACCTGACGGGGGGCGGCGGCCATGTGGTGGCGGAACTGGTGGGCCATCCCTCGGCCCTGATCGAGGGTCTGAAAATGTCCCGCAACGAAGGCCGCTATCTGGTCATCGGCAACATCAGCGGCAAACACACCATTCCCTTCAATCCCGCCTGGCTGGTGCATCAGAACCGCCGCATGGTCGGTGTCGGCGGCTATCAGGCCTGGGCCCTGCGCCGGGGCTTGGAACTGTTGGCGCGCAACCGCGAGCGCTATCCGTTCGAGGACGTGCTCTCGGAACTCTATCCCATCGCCGAGATTAACACCGCTTTTGCCGAGGCCGACAAAGGTTCCGCCATCCGCACCGGCATGATCTGCGACCCGGATTTGGCGGTGTTGTAGGCGTGCGCAAACCGGGCAGCATGAAGGGGTTGGAGGCATTCGGCCGGGTCCGCCTGTCGCCGTCTTTCTTCATGCGGGATTTTCTCTACAGCGAGATTTCGTCGTTCCACGGCATCCCCAACATCCCCGATAACCCGGATCTGGCTATCGCCTCCGGCACGAAACTTTGCACGGAATTGCTGGAACCGTTGAAGGCCAACTTCGGCGATCTGTCCATCCGCTCGTCCTACCGCAACGCCACCGTCAACGCCTATGGCAACAAGCATAACCTGAACTGCGCCAATCCGGAGCGGGCCAAGGGCCGCCATGTCTGGGATCATCTGGACGGCAACGGCCACATGGGCGCCATGGCCTGTGTGCTGGTGCCCTGGTTTACCGACAAGTATGCCGCGGGTGCCGATTGGCGCGCGCTGGCCTGGTGGATCCACGACCACCTGCCCTACAGCCGCCTGCAATTTTTCCCCAAGCTCTGCGCCTTCAACATCGGCTGGTCCGAGGTTCCAGACCGCCGCATCTACAGCTACATCGCCCCGCGCGGCTGTTTGACCAAGCCGGGAGCTGGAAACTTCGCCGGCGACCACAAGGAATGGTATCAGGGCTTTCCTGATGTTGCTTAGTCCGTCCCACCGCCCTCGATAAGCCAACGGGCACAGTCGGGGCCAAGTTCTTTGGCGGACCGGGATTCGTAGGTCTGGCAATCTTCGGCGGTCAAAATATCCCGCCAACGGCCATTTTCACCTTTGTGAATAAATACCTGCGCGCCGGCATCCCAAAAGGCGCCGCTCAGGGGCACGGACTTGGTCGCATTCGCCTTCATGTAATCGAAACCGCAAAATTCCAGCATTTGCGGGAATTTAGCTTCATCAATGGGAATTTCCAGAAATTCCGCCACCCGGCGAATTTCACCCGCCATATCGGTCTTCATATCCTGAAAATGCAGGAACAAAACATTCGGCAGATGCCGAATTTTCTACCAGGTGCGGATATTCTCCCAATACGGCCAAAAGGGAAAACCGTCGCGCGCCAGCCACTCCAGGAAATATTGGCGGACGTCCGCGACAGGTTTATCAATGGGCGGGC
>JAPYUH010000010.1:3600-22673 GCA_029936195.1 Alphaproteobacteria bacterium | reverse complement strand
AGCCACTCCAGGAAATATTGGCGGACGTCCGCGACAGGTTTATCAATGGGCGGGCTGGGGACGGGCTGGGGGCGAAAGCCTCCAGTCCGGTTCATGGATTAACCAGCCACTTCATGATGTGTTCCGCCACGCCGACCACGTCGCCGTGCTGATTTGTGGCCGTGACGGCGGCGCGGGAGCGGTTGCGGTCGGGTTCCAGCGCCTTGATTTCGTACTTTACCGTGATGGTATCGCCGATCTTCACGGCCTCGGTAAAGCGCACGCGGTCATAGCCGATGGACATGGGTGTCAAATCGTCCCGGGCTTCAATGATCCGGGTGGCGACCAGGGCGGAGGCAGTGGACATGAAACCCACCAAAAGGGCACCGTGGGCGACACGGGTGCCGTATTGGGATTTCTGCATGAAGGCTTCGTTCACATGCGGGGCGGCGAAATCGCCGGTGATGCCGGCGAAACCGTAAATATCACTCTCGCCGACGGTCTTTGTGAAGGTGGCGCTGTCGCCGATGGATACAGGCAATTGTGGGGGCAGGTCCGTCATGTCGTCTCCTTTAGACCGCGTCGGCCAATTTGCGCATGGCGTCCAGGTGCTGGTCCATATGGGTGAAACCGGATTCGGAAGTTCGGAATGTAACCGAGGTGGCGCCAAGATCGCGCCAGGCCTGGGCCTCCGCCAGCCATTCGTTGGGGCCCCGGTCCTCGGCGAAGACGGTGGCGTCGATACCCAGGCTGCCGGGGTCGCGGCCGGCGGCCCGCGCTGTCTCGTGGAAGGTTTCCACCAGGCGTTTCATCTCGTCGTCCGGCTCGGCCCGGGGGCTCATCAGCCAGCCGTCACCGATGCGCGCGGCGCGCTTGACGGCGACCTCGGCCATGGCGCCGAACCAAATGGGGATGGGGCGCTGGATGGGGCGGGGGTTCATGCCCATGGCCGAGATATTGTGCCAATTGCCTTCAAATTCGACCAACTCGTCGGTCCACAGCCGGCGCATCAACGCCACCTGTTCCTCGATCCGGTCACCCCGATTGGCGAAATTCATACCCAGGGCCTCGAACTCCGACTTGCTCCAGCCGACGCCAATGCCCAGATCCAAACGCCCGCCGGTCAGAATATCGATTTGGGCGGCCTGCTTCGCGCACAGCTCGGTCTGCCGTTGCGGCAGTACCACGTTGGCGGTAACCAGGCGGATTCTAGTCGTGAAGCCGGCAATCCAGGCGAACAGGGTCATGGGCTCGTGAAAGCCGTATTCAATGGTGTAGTGCACGGCCCAGGGCGCGTCCTTGGCGTCTTTGGCGCCGAGGATATGATCCACCAGGGTCAGGCGTTCGAAGCCGAGTTCCTCCGCCGTTTCGACGAAATTGCGGATGACGCCCGGATCGTTGCCGATTTGGGTTTGCGGGAAAGATACGCCGTATTCCATACTGCCCTCCTAATACCAACGCGCCGATCATAACGGCTGTTTCCATTCACACCAGCTAGGGTGCAGAATACAACTCATGACAAATTCAAATCGCATGGTCACCGTGGGGGCGGCACAACTTGGCCCCATTGGTCTGAACGAAAGCCGGGGCGCGGTCGTCGGCCGTCTTCTGGCCCTGCTGGACCGTGCCCATGAGCGGGGCTGCGATCTGGTGGTATTTCCCGAGTTGGCCCTGACAACCTTTTTTCCCCGCTGGTATTTCGAAGACCCCGAAGACATCGATCGGTTCTTTGAAAGCGCCATGCCCGGCAATGAAACCCAGCCCCTGTTCGACAGGGCGGCAGAATACGGCATCGGCTTCTGCCTGGGCTTTGCCGAAATTGCCCAAGGGGACAATGGGAGCAAGCATTTCAACACGGCGATCCTAGTGGACAAAACCGGCGCGATCGTCGGCAAGTACCGAAAAGTGCATCTGCCGGGCCACGCGGACCATAAGCCCGAACGCAAATGGCAGCATCTGGAAAAGGCCTATTTCGACACAGGCGATCTGGGCTTTCCGGTCTGGCGCACCATGGGCGGCATCATGGGCATGTGCATCTGCAACGACCGCCGCTGGCCCGAGACCTACCGCATGATGGGTCTGCAGGGCGTGGAGATGATCATGCTGGGCTACAACACGCCGGCAACCGAACCGCCCTGGGGCTTCGAGCCGACCCACCTGGCCGGTCTGCACAACAATCTGTCCATGCAATCGGGCGCCTATCAGAACGCCACATGGGTAATCGGCGTGGCCAAGGCGGGTCGTGAAGAGGGCTGCGACATGCTGGGCGGCACCCTGATCATCGCGCCAACGGGGGAGATCGTGGCCCAGGGCCGCACCTTGGATGATGAATTGGTTGTTGCCGATTGCGACCTGGATGCGTGTAATCATTACAAGAACACGGTGTTCAACTTCGCCGAACACCGCCAGCCCGACCAATACGGGCTGATTACCGAAACCGCCGGCGTCATTTTGCCGCCACTAAAGCGTTAATAGAGTAAGGGACAAGAACAAGACATGAAACTCATAGGCGTCGATGTTGGCGGTACGTTTACGGACGTGATGTACGGCGACACGGAAAGCCAAGCGGTGGCCATTCACAAGGTGCCCACCACCCCCGACGACCCCAGCCGGGGCGTCATTCAGGGCATGGTGGAGATTTGTGAACGATTTGACGTGGATCGGTCCGCCGTGGACCATGTGCTGCACGGCACCACCATCGCCACCAACGCGGTGCTGGAATACAAGGGCGCCACCACGGGCATGGTCACCACGGAAGGCTACCGGGATATTCTGCACATCGGCCGCCATCAACGACCGCAACATTATTCCATCATGCAGGACGTACCCTGGCAGGACCGCCCCCTGGTCCAACGGCGCCACCGCAAGGTGGTGGCCGAACGCCTGACGCCCCCCGACGGCGCCGTCCTGACGCCCCTGGACGAGGATGCGGTGCGCCGGGCGGCGCGGGAGCTGAAGGCGGCCGGCGTCGAGGCCATTGCCGTCTGTTTTTTATTCTCCTATATCAATTCGGCCCATGAAGACCGCGCGGCGGAGATCATTCGGGCGGAATATCCCGACTGTTTCGTCACCACGTCGTCCGCCGTCTCGCCCCAATTCCGGGAATTTGAGCGTTTCACCACCGCCGCCATGAATGCTTTCATCGGACCGAAAGTCCGCACCTACGTGAAAGAGCTTGAAGGCGCCCTGGTGGACAACGGCTTCAAGGCTGAATTGCATGTCATGGGTTCCAACGGCGGCGTGGCAACGGGCGCCATGGTTTCCGAACGGCCGGTCCTGACCCTGTTGTCGGGCCCGGCGGCGGGTGTTCTGGGCGGCGCCATGAGCGGCGAACGCTCGGACCGCGGCCGCCTGATCACTTTTGACGTGGGCGGCACCTCGGCCGATATCGGCCTGGTGGTGGACGGCCAATTCGCCGAGGCCACCGCAAGAGATACCTGGATCGGCGGCTATCCCGTGATGGCGCCCATGATCGATATCCACACCATCGGCGCCGGCGGCGGCTCCATCGCGCATCTGGATGCGGGGCAGGCGTTTCGGGTTGGACCGCAATCCGCCGGCGCCCAGCCCGGCCCCGCCGCCTACGGACGCGGCGGCACCTTGCCAACCGTAACCGATGCCAACGTGGTCCTGGGCCGCCTGCAGCCGGGTAATTTTCTTGGCGGCGAGATGACCTTGGACGCGGATGCCGCCCACAGGGTGATCGCCGATCTGGCGGAACAGCTTGGTATGACCAAGGAGGCCGCCGCGAGCGGCGTTCTGACCATCATCAATGCCAACATGGCCAATGCCATTCGCTCCCGCACCGTCCAAAAAGGCCATGACCCGCGCGAGTTTTCCCTGGTCGCCTTCGGCGGCGCGGGGCCGTTGCATGGCGTTGACGTGGCCCGCGACTTGGGCATACCCGAAGTTATCATTCCGCCCTATCCCGGTATTACGTCCGCCGCCGGGCTTCTGACCACGGACCTGAAATACGATGCCATCCGCACGGAATTCCAGGTCAGCGGCGATGTGGACGGCGACCGCCTAAGCCGGGATTTCGATGCCATGCGGGACGGCCTGGCGGCACAATTCAAGACCGACGGCCTGGAAGACGGCGACGTGGCCTATCAACGCAGCGGTGATTTGCGCTACGTTGGCCAGGGCTATGAATTACGGGTACCCGTGGCCGACGGCCCGGTGGATGACGCCAGCTTGGCCGATATCTTCAAGGCGTTCGAGGCGATCCACACCACGGAATACGGCCACGTGTTCGAGGACAGCCCCATCGAAATCGTCAATATCCGCGTCACCGGCATCGGCCAGATGCCAAAAATCGAACTGCCGGCATTGGACCGGATTGGCGCGCTCGCGGATGCGAAACTGGACGAGGCGCAGTGCCATTTCCCCCTGGACGGCGAACTGCGGGCCATGGCGACGCCCCTCTACGCGCGGGACAAGCTGCCCGTCGACAGGACGGTCGAGGGCCCGGCCATCATCCTGCAGAAAGATACCACCACCGTTATTCCTCCCGGCGCCAGGGCCACGGCCCAGGCCGGGGGCAATCTGCTGATCGAGACAGGAGCTTAGAGATGAACATTCAAAAGAACTCTCCGGCCGTGGACCACGTCACCGCCTCGGTCATCCAGGGCGCCTTGGAAAATATCGCCATCGAAATGGGCTATAAGCTGATGCGCATGTCCTATTCCTCGATCATCCGGGAGTCGGAGGATTTCGGCGCCGGGTTGGTGGATCTGGCTGGCCGTGGACTGGCGGAATCGGCGCAGTCCACACCCCTGCAATCGGGACCCATTCCAGGGTATGTGCGCGGCGTGCAGAAAATCATGGCGGAACGCGGCGAGGAATTCAGGCCCGGCGACGTGGTCATGCACAATGATGCATACGCCGGCGCCAGCCATGTCCCGGACGTCGGCTTCATCGTACCGGTATTTTACGATGGCGAGCTGATCGCTTTTTCGGCCATCACGGCACATCACCTGGATATCGGCTCGCTTACGCCGGGTAGTTGCGGCATCGTGGATGCCATCGATGCCTATGCCGAAGGCCTGCAATTCAAGGCCATCAAGCTTTATGAACAAGGCGAAAAGGTGATGCCCGTCTGGCATATCCTGCGCGACAACATCCGGGTTTCCGACCTGGTGGTGGGTGACATGGAGGCGCAAATCGCCGCCGCCCGCATCGGCGGCGAACGGCTGGTGGAACTGGTCGACCGCTACGGCAAAACGATTTTTCAAGCCGCCTGCGAAGACGTGATGAACCATTCCGAACGACTGATGCGCCAGGCCATCGCCGCCCTGCCCGACGGCACCTATTCCGCCACCACCTATATCGACGGCTTCCTTGACCACCCCGACCCGGCGTATCGGGAGCTGCCGTTATGCGTCTCGATCTCCGTTGCCGGCGACGAGATGGTGGTGGATCTGACCGGCACGGCGAAGCAGATCGATGACAAACCCATCAACATGCCCCTGCACGGCACTGTGGATATCGCCGTCTGGCTGACCGTGCGCTCCGTGCTGCTGGACACCGCCGTACATGGCCATATCCCCGTTAACGACGGCCTGGTGCGGCCCATCAAGATCGTCGCGCCCGAGGGCTGCCTGGCCAACCCGATCTTCCCCGCTCCCACCATTGCCCGCTTCTGTCCCGGCAACCAACTGGCCGATACGGTGATGAAGGCCCTGGCGGAGGTGGCCCCAAGCCAGGTTTCCGCCGGCATCGGCAATTTACGGGTTATCGCATTTTCCGGTCTGCGGGACTCCGAACACTGGGTACACATGGAAATCTTCGAAGGCAGCTACGGCGGCCGCGACGGTAAGGACGGCATGGATGCGGTCGATACGCTCTATGCCAACACCCGCAACAATCCCATCGAAGATATCGAAAGCCACCTGCCGCTCCGCGTTGGCCGGTATGAGCTGCGCGAGGATGTCTGCGGCGCCGGACAATGGCGCGGCGGCCTGGGGTCTGTCCGGGAATTCGAATATCTCGAAGACGGCGGTGCCTCCATCGAGGGCGAGGGGCACAAGTTCCCACCCTGGGGCTTCCGGGGCGGCAACGACGGCGGCTCCGCCGGTCTGCGTCTGGACCGCGAAGACGGCAAGGGTAGTGAATTGCCATCCAAGCTACCCCACACAGCCGTTCAGGCCGGCGACAAATTCGTATGCGTCGGCCCGGCGGGGGGGGGCTATGGCGATCCCATACTGCGCGCGCCGCAACAGGTGCTGGAAGATGTGACCGACGGTTTGATCTCCATCGACACGGCGGCCAATGACTACGGTGTGATCATCACCGCGGATCTGAACCTTGACGAGGCAGCCACGGCGCAACGGCGCGCCGATTAGGAGTATGAAGGACATGGATTATTACGACCTCGGCCCGTTCAAACGCGCGGTTACGACCACTTCGGAAGCGGCGCAGATATGGTTCAACCGCGGCATTAATTGGATGTACGGCTATAACCATGCCGAGGCCATCGCCTGTTTTCAAAGGGCGCTGGAACATGATCCCGCATGCGCCATGGCCCACTGGGGCGTGGCCTATGCCTCCGGCCCCAACTACAACCTTCCCTGGGTGCGGCTGGACCCGGCCGGCAAGGCGGCCGCGCTGGCCGCCAGCCACGACGCCACGCAATTGGCGCTGTCCCACTCCGAAGGGGCCGGGGACGTCGAACAGGCCCTGATCCGGGCCCTGCCCGCCCGCTACCCCCAACGCGACCCCATTGACGATCAACGGGGCTGGGATACTGATTACGCCGATGCCATGCGGGAGGTCCACAAAGCCCATTCGGATGACTTGGAAGTCTGTGCCCTTTTCGCCGAGGCGATCATGAACCGCACGCCTTGGCAGATGTGGGATCTAAAAACCGGTGGCGTCGCCAAGGGCGCGGGCACATTGGAGGCGCAAGAGGTTTTGGAACGGGCCTTCGCCGAGCTGCCCGCCTCCTGGGAGCATCCCGGTATGCTCCACCTCTATATTCACCTCATGGAAATGTCGCCATTTCCCCAAAAGGCCCTGCGTGCCGGTGACTGCCTGCGCGACCTGGTCCCCGACGCGGGCCATCTGATCCACATGCCGACCCATATCGACGTGCTGTGCGGGCAGTACCGGGACGTGGTGATTTATAATCAAAAGGCGACGCGGGCGGACCGCAAATTCCTGGCAAAGGAAGGTGCGATGAACGTCTATTCCCTATACCGCACCCATGATCATCATTTCGCTATTTATGGCGCGATGTTCCTGGGCCAATATACCCCCGCCATCAAGGCGGCGCAGGAGATCATCGATACCACGCCCGAAGATTTGCTGCGCATCCCCTCCCCGCCCATGGCGGATTTTATCGAGGGGTATCTGGCCATGAAGCAACACGTGTTGATCCGGTTCGGAAAATGGCAAGAGATCATCGATCAAGAGATGCCCGAGGATCAGGCGCTATATTGCTGCACCACGGCCATGATGCGCTATGCCAAATCCGTGGCCCATTCCGCCACCACCAACGTGGCGGGGGCGGAGGCGGAACGCGACGAATTTATCGCCGCCAAGGCATTGGTGCCCGACAGCCGCCGGGTCCATAATAACACGGTGGTGGATACGTTGGAGATCGCCCAGGCCATGCTGGAGGGCGAGTTGGAATACCGCAAGGGCAATTTCGCGGTGGCCTTCGACCACTTGCGCCGCGCGGTGGAGTTGGACGACAACCTGCCCTACGACGAGCCCTGGGGCTGGATGCAGCCGGCCCGACATGCCCTGGGCGCCCTGCTGTTGGAACAGGACCAGGCAGAGGAAGCGGAGGCGGTCTACCGCGCCGATCTGGGGCTGGACCAAAGCCTCAGCCGGGCCTGCCAACATCCCAACAATCTGTGGAGCCTGCACGGCCTGCACGAATGCCTGACCCGGCGCGGCGAAACCATCGAGGCGCTGTTGATCAAGCAGGCCCTGGATCAGGCCATGGCGCGTTCGGAAGTGGAGGTCAAGGCGTCGTGCTATTGCCGGCAAAACGCGGCCTGATTTGACGGGCTGCCGCGTTTGGCCATATTCCAGGGACACGTAACAAGTACAACTCCCCGCAATACTCCACCTGCATCACGACGGATGGCCGGGGTGAATAGAGCGACATGTACTTGTTACGTGTCCCTCTATTCATGGATGCAAAAATGTTAGCCCAAAGGCGCCGCGATCTTGTCAATCTCGTCGGGCTCCATACCTACGGTATGATCAGCATCGGCGCCGCCGCCAAGGTCTATGGCATGGTGATCACGGTGGGTTCGACCATCGAGGCGACGGCCATGGCACGGCGGCACGGCTAAAGCCTCAGTTCATCCTCTACGGGCTCTCGAACCTTCGATGTGACGGCAACGCGCTGGCCATGAACAGTCCCAGCACGCTGAAGCCAAGAAGCAACGCAAACGCGCCCTTGTAACTTCCCAGCGCGTCGAACAGCCCGCCCGCGACCAAGGGGCCGAGGGTCGAGCCCACGGTACCGCAGCAGACCACCAAACCGAACAGGGTGCCATGGGAACGTGTGCCAAAGTATTCCGCCACTGACGGCGATGTAATGGTGAAGAAGCCGCCATGGGCAGGACCGTAAACAATCGCGAAAATGAAGAGTGACCACGTACTTTCAGCAAACTGCAACATCACAAGGCTTGCCGTCAGTATGGCAAAGCATCCCAGGAGTGACCATCTCGGACCAATACGGTCAAATGCACCTCCTAGGACGATGCGGCCGACGATGCTCATGGCTCCAATGGTTGATAATAGGCCAGCAGCCACGGTCGGTTCCGTGCCGTGATCCATGCTGTAAGGAATGATGTGGATTATGACAGTGAATAGACAGAACAAATCGCAGAACTTGGCAATGCATAGCACCCATAGGATCCGGGTTTTGGCCGCCTCCTTCAGCGATACGCCTTCCTCTTCTTGAACGGCGTCGGAAACCTTATCCCCCACTACCCCATCGGGCTTCAAACCCAATTCCGCCGGATTCCGCCGCATCGCCTGTGCTGCGGCAACAAGCACTATAGCAGCCGCAAGACCAAAAAGGAGGCATGTCAATCGCCACCCCACCCCGGCGATCAGTGCTGCCGCCACGATCGGTACCACAACCTGGCCAGCTCCACCGCCTGCCTTCACCAGCCCGGTCATCAGCCCCCGTCGCCTTTCGAACCAGCGGGCGATGGTCGATAGGGTGCAGACGTCATGCGCAGCCAGTCCAACGCCCACAAGCAAACCATAGTAGAGGTAAAGTTCCCAAACCGCCTCCATACGGTAAAATAACCCATACCCGAGGCCGAGCAACGCACCAGCAACGGTGAGAACAATGCGGGGCCCCAACCAATCAGTGGCCCGACCCATCAATATGGCGCAGGCGCCCACCATGAGAAAGGCAAATGACGTCGCGCCTGATATTGCCGTTCGGGACCAGCCAAACTCGTTCTCAAGTTCGGGAAAAAGCACGCCGAATGTAAAAATCCCACCAAGATTGATGGCTTGAATGACGCCACAAGCCGCAACAATCCTGTAGCCATAGAACGACGTCCTAGGAGGCATCATTTACGCGTTCAATCTATCAATCGGGAAATTTACCTGACTCACAACGGCGCCGCGATCTCGTCGATATCCTCCGGCTCCATGCCGACGCGCCGGGCCGCGCCCTTGATGTCGTCCCAGGCTTCCTGGCTCAGGGGCACGCCGTTGGCCAGGCGCTCGGCCTTGACCGCGCGTTCCTTGTCGCCCGGCACCAGGATCGGTTCGTCTGGGTCAACGGGGTTGGCACTTTTAACGAAATCGATGTAGCGGGTAATGTCGTCGGCGAAACCGCCGCCCCGATCAAAGACCTCGACGGAGAGATAGATCGACAGCATGCCGTTGGCGAAGTGTTCGTTGGGGATGCCCGTTGCTCGGTTGCCGGTCAGCGAGCCGCCCAGCAGCTCGCAGATAAATGCCAGCCCCGATCCCTTGTGTTCGCCCATGGCACGGATGGCGCCAAAGCCGTTGCGTTCGTTCGGCGGCGCGTCGGGGCCGGCGGTGCCGTACAACACCGCCGGATCCGTCGACAGGGTGCCGTTCTCGTCAATCAAGGCGCCCTCGGGCAATGGTTTGCCGCCCTTGTGGGCGACCAGCACCTTGCCCTCGGCCACCACAGAGGTGGCGAAATCCAGCACCACGGGGGGCTCATCGCCCCTGGGCACGCCGACGCAGAACGGCGCCGTGGAAAAACGCGGCTCGGTACCGCCAAAGGGTGCGACCAGGACGGAGCCGCGGGCATTGACGAAATGGATAGAGACAAAGCCTTCCGCCGCCGCCATTTCGGCCCAATCACCGATCCGCCCCAGATGGCCCGCATTGTTCAACGCCACGACGGCGGCGCCGCTTTTCGCCGCCTTGTCCATGCCCAACCGCACCGCCTGTTCGCCGATAGTCTGCCCGAAACCATACTGGCCATCCAGGATGCACAGAGCGTCGCTGTCAAAACCGATATGCACCTTGCGCCCGGCATAAAATAATCCGCGCTTCAGCCAATCGATATAACGCGAGGTGCGCAGCACGCCGTGGCTGTCATGCCCGGTCAGATTGGCCCCCAGCAGGCGCATGGCGATGCGCTCGGCCTCGTCCCGCATGCAGCCCCCGCGCTCGAATATTTCCGCGATCAGAGCCTGCAGTTGCCCGGCATCAACTCTCAACGACATTCATAACTCCTCAAAAAATATTTGTGCCAATTTTCAAACAGTGGGCAGCATTTAATACGGTGACGTAATTCTTATATAAAAGCGATATGACTGCTGGTTAATTACCAGCGTCGATTGATATAAGTATTACGTCACCGTATTAAATGCTACCGTACCAACGCTTACGCCAGAGCGGTCAATTTGGCTTTGTCTGCCATATTCATGGCGGCGATTTCCGGTTGGATTTCGTCGATCATCAATTGGGTCTGACGAATGGTGTCCCCGTCGTCCGCCGCCAGCGGGCGGAGGATCAGCTTCGGCAGGCCGGCGTCTGCAAAGGCGCGAATTTTGTCCAGTAATTCCGCCGCCCCGCCCACGGCAAAGCTATCGCGGGAATTGCGCCCGCCGACCCGCTCGAACCGTTTCGCGGCACGGACCACGACGTCGTCATCCCATTTGCCAAACCGATAGTTGATGCCCGTGCCAAAATGATCGTCCTCGAAATCACGGCCGGCTTCCCGCATGCCCTGTTTGATCTTCTCGACCGTGATCCCGGCCTGTTCGGGGTTTTCGAACGAGGCCTGCCAGCCGGTGCCGTATTTCACCGTGCGCCGGATCGCCGCGTCGGACGAGCCGCCGATCCACAATGGCAGCTCCGCCTGCGCCGGCAAGGGGGAAATACGCACGCCATCGTATTGGAAGAATTCACCGTCCAGGGTGACTTCCTCGCCCTTCCAAAGACGCGAAATGATCTCCAAACCCTCGTCCGTGCGCTTGCCACGGCGCTTGGTGGGGGTGCCGGTGGTGCGCCAATCGGCCGAAAAGGTACTGCCGATGCCAAAGGCGGGCAACAAGCGGCCATTGCTGAGCACATCGATGGTGGCGCATTGCTTGGCCAGGACCAGGGGATTGCGCAACGCGACGGAGGCCACGTTCATGCCGAATTTCAGTTTCTTGGTTGCACCCGCCAGGGCCGCCATGGTGGTCATGCATTCCAGCATGGGTTCCTTGGAAACCAGGGTATCGGTCTGCCAGATGGAATCCACCGCGCCTTCCTCGCACATTTGCACCCAGGCCCAGAAGCCGTCGATGCTGGAAAACGGATAGGTGGACAGGCCAACGCCCGCGCCGATGCTCATGTGGACTCTCCTCAAGATCAGGTTTTATCCAGCATAGCGGCGAAGGGGGCGGGCGCGCTACAAGCAATCTTGCGGGACCACGCGGGCGGCTTTAGGCTGGAACCGGATGGGGCGCCGAAAAACGACAAGCTGAGTAACGACAAGCTGAGTAACGACAAGCCTAATAACGACAAGGGGCCAAACGTCCACCGCCGCCCCTTCGCGCGGCTGATAAAAAAACAACGGGAGGATGCCCCATGCGGGTGATGACGACCATTCCACAACACAACCTTGCCCAAGTGCCCGACGCGGTCCGCGCCATCGAGGCCAAGGGCTATGACGGCGTCACCACGCTGGAGAACCGCCACGATCCCTTCATGCCCCTGGGCGTCGCCGCCATCAACAGCAAGCGGCTACAACTTTCGACCGGCATCGCCATCGCCTTCGCCCGCAGTCCCATGACCGTGGCCAACATCGGCTGGGATCTGCAGGCTGCCTCGGGCGGTCGTTTCGTCCTCGGCATCGGCAGCCAGGTCAAGGGCCATAACGAGCGGCGCTTTTCCGCCCCCTGGACCCCGCCGGCGCCGCGCCTGCGGGAATACGCCCAGGCCCTGCGCGCCATCTGGAACAACTGGAAGACCGGCGAAGCGCTGAATTTCGAGGGCGCCCATTACCGCTTTACCCTGATGACGCCCAACTTCACGCCGGAGGCCATTGACTTTCCGCCCCCGCCCATCACCGTTGCCGCCGTGGGGCCGGCCATGATGAAGGTAGCCGGCCAGGAATACGATGGTGCCCGCCTCCACGCCTTTTGTACCCGCAAGTATCTTGAAAACATCGTCATCCCCCGTCTGGACAGCGCCATCGAGAGCGTCGGGCGGCCCCGGGAAAACTTCGAGATCTCGGGCGGCGGCTTCATCGCCACGGGCCCGGATGACGAAACCGTGGACAAGGTGGTGGAATGGATCCGCATGCGGGTTGGCTTTTATGGCTCCACCCGGGCCTATTGGCCGGTCCTGGAACAGCATGACCTCCTCGACCTGGGCCACAAGCTGAACCACATGTCCAAGACCGATCAATGGGACAAGATGACGGCGGAAATTTCCGACGACGTGGTCCGCCTGTTTGCCGCCGTCGGCCGCCATGACGAGATTGCCGGCGCCATTGCCGAACGCTTCGGCGGTATCTCCGACACGGTATCGGACAGCGCCTCGTCAGAGCTGCGCGGCAGCCTGTCGGCGGGGGTGATCCAGGATATCCAGCGCATTCCCGTGGCCTTTAAGGGCCATGGCGTAACCTAACGCATATTAATATTGGAGCAGAAAGCATGAGCAAGGACATAACGGCGGCCCATGAAAGATATATCGTCGCCCAGACCAAACTAAACACCAAGCCGGTCGAATTCGATCTCGCCAAGACCGCCCTGTTGATCATCGACATGCAGGAGTACTTCATCAATCCCCAATCGCCCTTTTCACGGATGATGGATCGGCGTTCCTCGGGTCTTGGCGCGTATTTTCAAGAGCGGTCAAAGTCCATGGTGGAACCCAACTTGAAGCGCTTGCTGGATGTCTTTCGCGCCGGCAAGCATCGGGTGATCTTTACCACTGTCGCTTCGGAAAACGCCGACGGCAGCGATTGGGCGCCGGCTTTCAAGCGCTTGAATGACGAGGCGCGGGCCCAAATCCGTGAAGCGGCATTTCCCGCCAAGACAGATCCCTGGGCGCGCATGGTCGAGGTTTTGGAACCGACGGCGGATGAGATCGTCATCAACAAAACCACCTACGGCGCATTTGCCTCCACCGGCCTTGATGCCACCTTGCGCAATCTGAATATCGAGACGTTGGTGCTGGGCGGGGTGGTGACCAACCGTTGTGTCGAAACCACCATGCGTGATGCCACCGATAGGGGCTATCGGGTCATCTTGGTGGATGACGGCACGGCGACCTTTTCCCAAGAACTCCAGGACGCCGCGACGTTGTCGCTACAGGGCGCCTATGGTTTTGTCCGCCAAACCGACGAAGTGCTGAGCCTGTTGGCGCAAAACACGGAGGGCTGATCGCGGCGGCGGCGAACGTCCCAACACCGTGCCCCAACATCATACTTGCCTCCGCCCCGGTGCTCTGCCAGCCTGCCGCCCAAGAAAACAAATTGAGGAGGCAACCATGCGCGTCGTCATCGCCATGATGAAGCACGAAACCAACACTTTTTCCCCGGTGCCCACACCCATCGAACGCTTCGCCAAGGCGCAGCCCCTGCCCTATGAAGGGCAGGAGGTCTATGACGCCTTCAAGGGCACCAACAGCGGCGTCGGCGCCTTTATTGACCTGGCGGAGGAAGCCGGCGCCGAGATGGTTTTTCCCATCGCCGCCAATGCGCCCCCTTCGGGGCCCGTGCAGGACGATGCCTATGCCTACATCACCGCGCGCATACTCTCGGCCATCGAGGGCGGATGCGATGCCATTCTATTGGATCTGCACGGCGCCATGGTGACCGAAAGCTCCGACGATGGGGAAGGCACCCTGTTGGCAAATATCCGCAAAATTGCACCCCATACCCCCATGGCTGTCTCCCTCGACATGCACACCAACATGTACGACGCCATCGCCGACAATGCGACGGTGATCGGCGGCTTTCAGACCTATCCCCATATCGACAACTACGAGACCGCCGAACGCACCGGGCGGCCGTTGTTCGAGATGCTGGCGGGCAGGAGCAACCCCACCATGGCCTGGGGCAACCGGCCCATGCTGCCCCACGTGATGCGCCAGGGCACGGCCAATTTCCCCAACAAGGACCTGCAGGAGATGACCAAGCGCATGGAGGCCGACGGCGCCCTGATCGCCACTTTGTTCGTGGGCTTCCCCCACGCCGACATCCATAACGCCGGTCTGTCGGCGGTGGTGGTGACGGACAATGATCCCGCATTGGCCGAACGCTATCGCGACGAGCTGCTGGATTTTGCCTGGAATGAACGGGAAGCCTTCGTCTATCAGATCGAACCCCTGGAAGACTCTCTGGCCCGGGCCAAGGCCGCCACGGAAGGCCCCGTCGTGGTGCTGGACCATTACGACAACGCCGCATCGGGCGGCACCATGGATACCATGGCGGTGCTGGGCGGGGTGTTGGATGCCGGCTTGGAGGACGTCGCCGCCTTCGCCATCCATGATCCCGGCGCCGTGCGGGAGATGATCGCGGCCGGCGTGGGCGCCCAAGTCACCATAAACCTGGGCGGCAAGATTGATATGCCGTCGATCAATCGCAAGGGCGAGCCGCGCCTGGTCAGTGGCATTGTGAAGATTATTTCCAACGGCCAGTTCCGCAATCAAGGCCCGGCGGCGACTGGCATATTGCAGGACATGGGCCCAACCGTGGTGCTGGACACCGGAAAGGTGGAAATCGTGGTGATCAGCCGGCATCAGGAACCCAACGATCTGAATTGCTTCCTGAGCCTGGGCATTGATCCGTTGAAGAAAATGTACCTGGTCTTGAAAAGCCGCATTCATTATCGCGCCGGCTTTGGCGAGGTGGCGAAACAGGTGATCGAATGCGCCGGCGTCGGGGTTTGCACCTCGGACTATGACATGCTGGATTTCAAGAACGTGCGCCGGCCGATCTTTCCCCTGGACAAGATCAACGATCCCAATCCGTCATAGAGGACGGGAAGAAGGAAACAGAATATGCAAAGCGGTGAAGTCGTCTTTACGGGCATGGAACGGGTCATCTTCGGGCAGGAGGCGGCGGGCGCGGTGGCGGCGGAGGCCGAACGCCTGGGCGCGGAACGGGTCTATCTGCTGGTCAGCGGCACCCTGAACCGGGAAACGGATGCGGTCGAGACAATGGCGGCGGCGCTGGGTTCGCGGTACGCCGGGCGCTGTGACCATATGCCCTCGCACTCGCCACGGGAGGCGGTGGTGGATTGCGCCAACGCCGCGCGGGAGGCTGGTTGTGATCTGCTTGTCAGTTTCGGTGGCGGCTCGGCCACGGACGGCGGCAAGGCAGTGACAATATGTCTGGAACATGACATCACCGAGGCTGCGGAGCTAGAGCCGTTCCGCACCGTGGTGGATGAAAACGGCGACCGTCATTTTCCCGAATACGACGCCCCGACAGTGCGTCAAATCGTCGTGCCCACCACCCTGTCGGGGGGCGAATTCAACGCCCGCGCCGGGGTCACCAACACAGTGGAGAAGCTGAAACAGAGCTATATCCACCCCGGCATCATACCCATATCGGTGATCCTGGACCCAGCCGCCACCATCTACACGCCGGAATGGCTGTGGCTTTCCACGGGCATTCGCGCCGTGGACCATGCCGTGGAGACCTATTGCTCCCTGGATGCCAACGCCTATACCGACGGCGCCGCCCTGCAGGCCCTGCGCTTGTTGAGCGCGGGGCTGGCTCGGGTCAAGGCCGACCCATCGGATTTGGAGGCCCGTCTGCAATGCCTCATGGGTGCCTGGATTTCCATGACCGGTATCGTCACCGGCACCAGACTGGGGGCTTCTCATGCCATCGGCCATATTTTGGGCGGCACGGCGAATGTGCCCCATGGCTATACTTCCTGCATCATGCTGCCCTACGTGATGGACTATAACGCCGCCATCAATTCCAACCGCCAGGCGGACATCGCCGCCGCGCTGGGGCAACCGGGCGGCTCCGCCGGCGATGCCCTGGATAAGTTGATTTCGGGCCTGGGCATGCCCCGGACCCTGCGCGATGTAGAGATTACCGAGGATCAGCTACCGCTACTGGCGGAAAACTGCATGCTGGATTCCTGGACCTATTCCAACCCGAGGGAGATCCGCTCACCGGATCAGATCATGGAAATCCTGCGCGCCGCATTTTAGGAAGATCGAAAGTCAGCAAGTATTACGGCGAGGCGCACCGCGCCGCCCGCGCCTGCAGGGCACCGGCACGATCCATCTGGAAGATGACCTGCTGAGCGACTTCCCCGAGGCCAACATGATGGTCCGCATCGCCGTGGAAGATGTCTTTACCAATTGGGGCCGTTATATCCACAAATATGAACGCCATGGCACCTCGGAATACGTCCCCGTGGCGGGCCAGGAAACACCCATTTCCGAATGGAAGCGGTTGGACTTCGGGCAGGATGTATTGCCCGCCAAGGACCAAGGCAAGGCGGAGAAAGCCGGCGGAACCATCACATACGAAGATTACCGGGACCGATTCTGGCGCAATTTGGATTGAATCGTATTTTCAACTGATTCGAATCGATTTCGGGGTCAATGAATGGGCTTTTCGGCCTAATTCCTACCTTGGTTTTCCCTGCGGGAACTTATTCTTAATTTCCATAATAATGTCCATAAGTTAATGATTCGGCTGGGGATTCCGTATTCGTTAACCGAGACCTGTGGATAGCTTGTGGGATGATTGTGTAATAATATTTCAGTTATCCACAGAAAATTGACGTTTCCTTACGATTTGATCTTGTTTGCCGCATCATCCTGATCCACCATTCCAATCAGCGGTCACGAGGGACGAATGCTAAGCCTTCAAAAGCGAGGCATTCAAAAGCCGGGGCCGCCGCGGGGTACCAAGACCCATTTGGTTTGCACCAACCTTGGTTGGAACAGGCCATTGGATACCGCAACGGGCAACCAATGCGGATGGTATTTCGGGACCGGGAACCTTCGATGACACCTCCGGGTGCCTTCGTTCGGTGAAGGGTCGAATGGCCAGGTGAATTTGGATGCGGATCTTCGGGTGCACATCCTCGGGTAGGTTGGCCAAGCTGGCGGAAGCAGCCTTCGGGCGGGTTCGGCCGGTGGATTGAGGAGCGGTTGTCGCGATGCCTCCGGGTGACACGGGAACGGTGAAACAATCCAACCGGAAGCGGGTGTCATTGGTTCAAATCTTCGGATGCGAACCTTACGATACCAGGCGGTCGGGATTGCGAAGCTGGAATGCCTTCGGGCACGACGGGTAATGCGATCAAAGGCCGGGTTGGTTGATGTTTAGTGGGTCTTCGGATCGGCTGGATGACAAACGGCAAGGCCGGGATCAGGGAAGCGTGCAGCTCTTCGGAGATGTTGGGTGAACTTGGTCCGCCGGGTGGAAGAACCGGCCTTCGGGTTGGAGCGGAAATTCGGCAACCGGGTCGAAGTATTGCCGGGTGAAGCCTTCGGGGGGAGCCATGGCGTGCGGCGGAACGGGGATTGTGAAGCCTCCGGGTGGATCGATCCGGTTGATCGGAATGGTTGGCGAGTTTACCTCTAGGGGTAGCCCGAGAATTGTTCAGGTTGGCAAGCCGGTCTAGGCGACAAGCGGGTTAAACCGTGGATTTGTCCAGGTTGGTTGGGCGGGAAAGCTGTTTGCGGCGCGTCTTCGGATCCGCGGCAATACGTGGAACGGCCCATACGGTAAGGCGATTAGGGCGCGGAACCCTTCGGGGCGAGGCACCATGACCACCGAACCGTTGGAGCAGCAGGCCTTTGGCCACGGGTATCTGGACGCAAGTCTGGGCACCACATTTCGGGGCGGCGTATATAGACGGCGATGTCTTCGGACAAAGTTGTTTTGGACAAAGTGTCGAAGTGATGTGACCAACAGGTGGTTGGACTCCGAGGATCAGGGAACTCCGGTTCCCATGGTTCCGAGGCGTCAGGCGTATCCTTCGGGATACATTGCTAGGACCCCGCGTCCAATGCACCTGACGCCTCACTTTTTTGCGCGCTGTTTGGCTCAGCCGCCATTGCGTGTAAATATATATTTTCTTGCAATTTCAATTTACATAGTGTAGCATTGCCACACTGAAATAAGCGGATCGGAAATCCGCCTAATTCCGTATGATAGGCGCTGTTTGCCCCGCATGCTCTGATTGAGCGGCCGGGCCCGGCGCCTTTTTTGTGCCCGAAATTCGAGTTGAAGCGGTTCTGAAACAGAGCCCGGCACATCCCCCAATTTCAAATCCATTCAGGCTCCCGAAAGGAGACCCCATGATTGATATTTATGGCGACGGCAAACCAAACGACGAGGTGGACTGGACCGAAAGCGATTTCTCCCCCGATTTCCTGTCCATGGGCGAGCAAAAATACGACACCATTCAGCCCGATGACGACTACGAGGAATACTCCAACCCCGAAACCCGCCGGCGCAGGAAAACCCGCGCCGTAGAGCTGTTCACCCATCTCAACTACCAATACAAGCCATTGACCGGCAATGGCGAGCTGATCGGCCTGGCCGTCAATTACGGCACCAACCGCCGCCTAACGAAGAAATACAACAGTGCCAGCAAAGGGGAGCGCAGCCGCCTGCGTGGTGAGCCGCGACGGTACCGAGGCGGCAT
>JAPYUH010000010.1:0-3500 GCA_029936195.1 Alphaproteobacteria bacterium | reverse complement strand
ATATCGCCGCCCGCCTCGAGGGCCTGGCCGAGCCGGGCGGCATCTGTCTGTCGCGCGCCGCCCGCGACCAGGTCCGCGACCGCATGGACTTGGAATTAGAGGATCTGGGCGAGGTTGAGGTGAAGAACATCGCCCGCCCCGTGCGGGTCTTCAAGATGGTCTTAGCGCCGCAACCCCAGCCCCAGGTAACGCCCGCAATCCGGCCAAGATGGCCTACACACTGCCCGACAAGCCGTCTATCGCCGTGCTGCCATTCGATAATCTAAGCGGCGATCCGGCCCAGGATTACTTGGGCGACGGGATAACCGAGAACATTATCGCCGTGCTTGCCACCTCGCCCGATCTGTTCGTTATCGCGCGGAATTCCTCCTTCACCTACAAGGGTAAGGCGGTACAAGTGCAGGAAGTGGCCGAGCGTTTCGGCGTGCGCTATGTGCTGGAGGGTAGTGTACAGCGGGCCGGTGATTGGCTCCGCGTCACGGCGCAGCTGGTCAATGCCATTGATGGCCAGCACCTTTGGGCCGAACGCTATGACAGGGAGCTTGATAATCTGTTCGCCCTTCAGGACGAAATTGCTCAAGAAATTCTCGTTGCCATGGACGTTAAACTAACCATGGGCGGCGATGCGAATCTTTTTTGGGAACGAACCAAGGATCTCGAAACCTACCGCCTGGTGGTCTAATGGCGCAGCCATATCCAGTCCTTCAGTCCCGAGGGACATTGGGAAGCGGAACGGCTGTGCTGGGAGGTGTTGCAACGGCAGCCCGACGGCGTCGCAGCGAATTCGGCCATGGCCTGGCAATACTGGCATAAAGTTATCCTGGAACTGTCTTCAGAGCCGGCGGCGGATATATTCAAGAGCCGGGAATATGCGGAAAAGGCCCAATCGTATGCCGTCGCCGTGAGCGTTGCCTATTCTCCCGACACCATTCTGGCTCAACTGGATATTCTTGAACGGAAATATGAAACGGCAATCGCTCATGCCGAACGGGCACTTGAACGTTCGCCCGCCGACGGCGCGACAACGGCGCTGGCGGGATGGGTCAAGGTATGCGACGGGCAGCCGGAGGAAGGCGTTAAATTGATGCGCTTGGCTATGCGGACGGAACCCGATTACCCGCAATGGATCCCTATGTCCTTGTTGACCGGACTTATGATGCTGGAGTCATTTGACGAGGCCAAGGAGGTCGCCAATGGCCTGTTGGCATCGCGCATCGAATCCGCCCAAGCCCATTCGGCGGCCTATCGCGCCCTTGCAATCATGGCCTATCACGAAGGCAACACGGATGACGCCCGCGCTTATGTGGGAAAGGTGCTGGAACTGGAACCAAAGCAAACCGTCGCCGGCCTGCGCCGCGCCATGAATTTAAAGGATCGGGCCTATGTCGAACGAGACTTGAAGGCCTTGGCACACTCCGGCATGCCGGAATAAACAGAGCGCATTGTCGTTGCGCTGCGATATTTCTTGGTCAACACGGAGCCATCCGCGCTAGTCTCGTGAAAATGCGAAATTGAACCAGGAGGATGCCCCGATGAAAGCCGCCGTGCTGTACGAACCCCATAAACCGCTGGTGATCGAGGAGATCGCCACCAAAAAGCCGGGCGCCCACGAGGTGTTGATCAAGACCGCCTTCGCGGGGCTGTGCCATTCGGATCTGCATTTTATCGAGGGGCTGTATCCCCATCCCCTGCCGGTGGTGCTGGGGCATGAATCCGCCGGGATTGTGGAGCAGGTCGGCGCGGAAGTGACCTATGTAAGCCCGGGCGATCATGTCATAACCTGTCTCTCGGTGTTCTGCGGCACCTGCGAACAATGCACCTCCGGCCGGCCGGTGATCTGTACCAACACGGACGTGAAGCTGCCGCCGGGCGCCTCCAGGCGCCTGGAATGGGAGAAGCCGGACCAACTGCATACCTTCACCAATCTGTCGTCTTTTGCCGAACAGATGTTGGTGCACGAAAACGCCATCGTGAAAATCCAGAAAGACATGCCGCTGGACCGCGCCGCTCTGATCGGCTGCGGCGTCATCACCGGCTTTGGCGCGGCGGTGAACACCGCCGGCGTACGCTTTGGCGACACCGTGGCGGTGGTGGGCTGCGGCGGCGTTGGCATGGCGGCCATCAACGGCGCCCATATCGCAGGCGCGGCCCGCGTCATCGCCGTGGACACCAACCCGGTCAAGCTGCAACTGGCCACCAAACTGGGCGCCACCGATCTGGTCAACCCCAATGACGGCGACCCGGTGGAAAAGATCATGGAGATGACCAAGGGCGGGGTGCATCATGCCATCGAATGCCTGGGCCTGAAAATCACCGCCGAGCAGTGTTTTGAAATGCTCGCCGTGGGCGGCACCGCAACCATCGTGGGCATGGTTCCCGTCGGCCAAAAGATCGAGCTGGACGGCTTCGCCTTTCTGCGGGAACGAAAAATTCAGGGCTCCTCCATGGGCTCCAACCGCTTCCGCACGGACATGCCGCACCTGATCGAGCTTTACCTCCAAGGACGTCTGCACCTGGACGACTGGATTTCCGACAAGATCCAGCTCAGTGAAATCAACGACGGCTTCAAGGCCATGAAGGAAGGCCGCACGGTCCGTTCATTGATTGATTTCGGCATCGCCTCCTGAGCGGAGGCTTAATCTTCATCATCATAAAGATGACAGGCGACCCAATGACCTACGCCTTGCGGCCGTAGTTCCGGCCGGGTGGTTTGACAGATTGCGATGGCCCTCTCGCAGCGCGGGTGCAGGGCACAGCCGGTCGGCGGGTTCAAGGGGCTTGGCACTTCGCCAGGCAGCAAGGTTCGCTGCCGGCTGGCCTCGATCTTGCGGTCGGGAATGGGAACGGCGGACAACAGGGCATGGGTGTAGGGATGCAGCGGCCGCTCATAAAGATCGGCCTATGCCGCCACCTCGACAATGCGGCCCAGATACATCACCGCGACCCGGTCGCTGATATGACGCACCACGGCCAGGTCATGGGCGATGAACAGATAGGTCAGGCCCAGCCGTTCGCGCAAATCCTCCAACAGATTGACGATCTGGGCCTGGATGGACACATCAAGGGCCGAGACCGGTTCGTCACAAACAATAAAATCCGGTTGCGGCGCCAAGGCCCGGGCGACACCCACCCGCTGGCGCTGGCCGCCGCTGAATTCGTGGGGATAGCGGTCAATCATTGAAGGGTCGAGCCCGACAAGTTCAAATAACGCCACCACCTTTTCATGCCAATCGGTGGCGTCCGCCAAGCCGTGGATCAACATCGGTTCGGCAACTGCCTGGCCGACGGACAGGCGCGGGTTGAGAGAACCGAAAGGATCCTGAAAGACCATTTGCATGCGTTGGCGCATATGTCGCAAGGCGGGCTCGTCCGCCGCCGTCAGGTCATGGCCATCGAACATGACGCGCCCGGCGGTGGGTCTGATCAATTGCAAAACCGCCCGGCCCACTGACCTCCCCTTGTTTGATTTAAAATCACGAACCACCCGGTTGTCATAACAA
>JAPYUH010000428.1 GCA_029936195.1 Alphaproteobacteria bacterium | reverse complement strand
CGGGTAATGTTTCGCCAAACAGGGCGGTGGGGAAACCTGCAGCCCATTTTCTTTGACCGCTACAGAGCGGCCGCGGCCTCGGCGCCGCCAAGGGCGGCGAAATAGCAGGCGAACACACCCAATATAGATAAGTTCATGCGCCCCCACGCTTGAAAACTCTAATAGCAAGCTGTCAGATGGCCGGGTGTTGATGATGCCAATCGGTTTCCCGCTGGTAGGCATGGCCGGCCCTAACGAGGATATCTTCTTCAAAGTGCCGCCCGACGAACTGAATTGCCACTGGCAGGCCAGCCTTGGTAAACCCGGCGGGCATGGTCAAGGCTGGACTTCCCGTCAAGTCGAATGGCGCGGTAAATCGCAGCAGGGAAGACAACTCGCCGGGGTCTTCGCCCAGGGTCTCCATCTGCTTCAAGGTCGGCGACGCCGCCGATTGGGCCGGGATGACCAGGATGTCGATATCTTCAAACAAAGCCCGCACCTTGCCGCAGAAGTCATGGCGATGCAGCAGGATTTTCTGGTAGTCCGTGGCCGAGAGGGAATGCCCGAGATCGATCAAGCCCGATAGGGCGGCGCCATAGCGATCCTTGTGTTTCGGATAGGTATCGCGGTGAGCGAAGGCGGTTTCGATACCACAGTGCGCCGTCCACTCATCCACCACCTCATCCGTTTCGGGAAATGTGACCTTGCGCAGATCCGCACCCATCGTCCGCAACACGGCCAATGCCGCGTTGAGCGCCGCGGTCATGGTGTCATCCACGCCGGGGCGGTTGTATTTCGGATCAACGCCGATGCGGAGGCCGTTCAAACCACGCTCCAGCCCGGCGAGATAGTTCGGAACGGGCATCGGTGAGGCCGTCGGATCGTTCCCGTCGGCGCCGGCGATCACACCCAGAACCGCCCCGGTATCCGCCGCGGTCCGGCACATCGGTCCGACATGATCAAGCGTGGGCGCCAGGTCAAAGACGCCGTGGCGCGAGACCCGGCCCCAGGTCGGTTTTAGTCCCGTCACGCCGTTCGCCGCCGAAGGAAAGCGGATCGATCCGCCGGTATCGGAGCCGAGCGAGGCGAAGCACAGACCAGCCGCCGTTGCGACGCCGGAGCCAGAGGAAGAGGCGCCTGGCCAGTGGTCCCGGTGCCATGGGTTTACAGGTGGCGTGATATCGGGATGGTGTTCGGCGAAGGCGCCCTCGGTCATCTGCAGCTTACCCAGCAATATGGCGCCCGCGTCGGCAAACCGCTTCACCACCGTGGCATCGAATTTTGGCCGAAACGCCTTGTGGATCGCCATTCCCGCCGCCGTGGCAATGCCCTTGGTGTAGCAAAGATCCTTTACCGCAATGGGCACGCCATGCAGCGGGCCCCGGGAACGTCCCCGCAGAATTTCCTTTTCCGCCTTTTTCGCCTGCTTCATGGCCAGCTCCGCGGTGACCGTCGCATAGGACTTGAGCTGCTTGTCCTTGACCGAGATGCGTTTCAGCATGTGCTCGGTCAGCTCGACCGGCGAAAGCTCCTTGGCCCGAAGTCTTTGCGCCATATCCAAGATGCTGCCGTAGTGCGCATTTCTGCTCGCCATGCTGTCCTCCCTGGCCGATTACTTCCGTGGATGCGAAGGCGTCCAATTGGTGTTGTCTCCCATCCCATATGACGCAGATTGTAGCGACCCCTGTCCCCAGAATCCATGGGCGCTGTTGACGGTTCCGAATG
>JAPYUH010000173.1 GCA_029936195.1 Alphaproteobacteria bacterium | reverse complement strand
ATCTCGACCTGAACAATTTCAAGGACATCAACGACAGGCATGGACATGCCGCCGGCGATGCCACTTTGATGCATGTGGCCAAGACCTTGATGGAGAACCTTCGGGAATCAGACATGCTGGGACGTCTGGGCGGCGATGAATTCGGCGTCATTCTCAGCCATACCGACGCGGACCGCGCCTTGGAAAAGGGCCGCCAACTGGCCCAAGCCATTCAGAACACCGCCGTGCAATATGAGGATGTGCGGTTAACGGTGTCGGCTTCCTATGGCATTACCACGTTCAAAAAAGGCGAATCGGCGCAGGACGCCATGGATGCGGCCGACCGTGCCATGTATGTGCATAAAAACGCCCAAAAGGCCGGCAAATAGGATCGATTACCCCGGTGCGCGCCGCACCGCCCATCCATCTAATTGCCCGCCCAACCGCCGTCGCGGTTACTCAATTCAGCCCCGGACAGCCCCGGTCAGCCTCGGCCATCAGGCGATAATATCGGGAACCAACAGCGTTCCCAGCCGCCCGATCAGATCGCGCAGGGCAAGTTTGCGCTTTTTCATGCGTTGCAGCTGCAATTGATCGTGGACACCTTTTTCGACAAGGGCCGCAATTGCACCGTCCAAATCACGGTGTTCCTGTTGCAGGGCGATCATGCGCGCTTCAATTTCAGTCTTATCCAACGACATGAATTCCTCTAACGCGACGGTCTGAAACCGCCGGTACAAATCGGGGCAAATCCTAGCATGTCTTGCCGCGAAATCCTTGCCGGGAATTCGTATCGGTGCTTAAATGTCCTATCTACATTTGCCGAGGAGGCAAGGAATGAGCGAACAGACTGAGATCGACGATTTACGTGATCGTCATCACCTGCTGGATGGGGAAATTGAAGCCGAGAATACCCAGATTACCCCGGATGAAATCAAAATCAGTGCCCTCAAGAAACAAAAATTGAAAATTAAGGACCTCATACAGCAGCTCGAATCGAGCGGCTAATCCACCGATAATTGAGGTCGGCCGACGCCGCGCGGGATGCGGCGAGGTGGTGAAAACAAGGTCGCGCCAAACCGGTCCCGTTTCCGGTGACCGAATTAGTTTGACTTGGCTTGTCTCAAATCACTTGCTATTTATCCAATTCGTTCGCATTTTGGGGCCTTCGTTGCGCCTCCGCTCGGGCGCGCAACAGATTTGTGCAGATTTCTTGTGCAGATATTTCGGATGGAAAAAAGGATAGCTGATGGCAAAAGAAGAACTATTGGAGTTTCCGGGTACAGTTATGGAACTGTTGCCCAATGCGATGTTCCGTGTCGTGCTTGAAAACGAACACGAGGTCCTGGCCCACACCGCGGGCAAGATGCGCAAGCACCGGATCCGGGTGCTGGCCGGTGATAAAGTGCTGGTCGAAATGACGCCGTATGACCTTTCCAAGGGCCGGATCACATACCGTTATAAATAGCCCCGCCGCCGTGGCGCTGCCTCTTCCGCAATCACTCTGATGTCCGCGCCGCCGCGATTTATCCTGGCTTCCGCCTCGCCGCGCCGCCGTGATCTGTTGTGCCAGATCGGCTTGGTGCCGGACGAAATCATTGCCGCCGATATTGATGAAAATCCCCTGACGGGCGAGCGTCCGGCCGCATTGGCCCGCCGCCTGGCGATGGAGAAATTGGCCCGCGTGCGCGGCGATCACGGTACCGATTTTGTATTGGCCGCCGATACCGTGGTCGGCCTGGGCCGCCGCATATTACCCAAACCTAGTACCCGGGAGGAAGCCCGGAGCTGTCTGCAATTGCTGTCGGGACGGCGGCACCACGTTTTCACCGCCATGGCCGCCGGTGCCCCCGATGGGCCGGAGCGGGTGCGTCTGGTCGATAGCGTGGTGGCCTTCAAACGCCTGTCCGGGGACGAGGTTGCCTGGTACCTTGATAGCGGGGAATGGCGGGGCAAGGCCGGGGGCTATGGCATCCAGGGCCTGGCCGGGCGCTTCGTTCGCTTTCTGCGCGGCTCCTATTCCAACGTGGTGGGGCTGCCGCTGTTCGAAACCGCTAATTTGCTCGAAGGTCTCGGCTATGGCGTCATGGGGGCGGCGGGGGCAGCATCCGTCGGGGTCGACCATGGTAGCGGGGCGGGACATGATTGACCAAATTCTGATCAGCACCGGTCCCCGGCGCCACCGCATCGCCTTGGTGGCCGCCGGCCGGCTGGTGGAATTGCATATCAGCCCGCGCGGTGGGCGGCACCTGGAACGCATCATCCTGGGCCGGGTAACAAAGGTGCGAAGCGATCTGGACGCCGCCTTCATCGACATCGGAGAGGGGCGGGAGGGACTTTTATCCGCCGCCGATACAGCCGCCAAGCGGGGCACCCCGATCGGCAAGGCGGTGCGAGAGGGGCAGGCCGTCCTGGTTCAGCTCACCCGCGAGGCGGAAGGGGAAAAAGGTGCAAAGTTGAGCGCCCGCCCGCGCCTGGCCAACAGCGCCATGGTATTGCGGCCATTTGGCCAGGGCGTCGAATTGTCAAAGCAGATCAAGGAGCCGGAGCGGCGAGCGGAACTGCACGAGCTTGCGACATCTCTGAGTGATCGGTTTTCATGCGGTTTGAGCCTGCGAAGCGGTGCGGCGGCCATGGATAAAGTGGCGTTACTGGCCGGGGCCATGGACCTGCGTGAGAATTGGCAAAAGATCAAGGCTGATGCCAAGTTGGCCCGTCCGCCGACCTTGATATATCCCGGCGATGATCCGGTGGCGTTTTATTTGCATGCCCATGAGGGCGGGGCGCGCTGCCGTATTCGGGTCGACGATGCCGCCTTGGCGGCTAAGCTGGGGCGCCCGTCGGGCGCGGTCGAATTGTATGACGGCCAGGACGCGCTGTTTCAGAAACACGACTTGGAAGCTCAGATTGAAGAAGCGATGGCATCTCATGTCGGGCTGCCGGGCGGGGGCCGGATCATCATCGAACATACCCAGGCCCTGACTGCGGTCGATGTGGACTCCGGCCAGCATGACGGGGCGGGCGATCCCCGCCGGTTGGCGTGGGAGATCAATACCCAAGCCGCCCGCGAGATTGCGCGGCAGTTGCGGCTGCGCGAGATTGGCGGTCGGGTCGTCATTGATTTCATGCCTCTACATGGCAAGGGCGAGGTGGCGGCGCTGTTGGATAAATTGCGCGGCTGGCTGGATCGTGATCCGGGCCAAGTCCGCCTTGGCCGCATGTCCGAATTGGGCCTGGTGGAATTAACCCGACGCCGACGACAGCCGGCGCTGGCACTGCGTTTGGGGGCGCCGTGTGCCCATTGCCAGGGCAGCGGCCTCGCCGCCAATCCGCGCTGGATCGCCGATAATCTGTTGGATCGTATCTTGCGCGAGGCCGATGTGGCCAAGGGCGGTATCCTGGCGGTTCGCGCGGCGCCGGCGGTGGCGGCCGATCTTGGCGGGCCGGATGGACAGTTACTCATCGATTTGGCCAGACAGCGGGGTTGCCGGGTGCATTTGGCCGCCGACAAGTCCTTGGCATTGGATGAATTCGAGATTACGGCAACACGATGACGGACTCTAAAATACCTAATGGACCGACCCGAACCTGCGTCAATTGCGACAAGCTGGCGGTCAGTGAATACAAACCCTTCTGCTCCCGCCACTGCGCCGATGTTGATCTGGGTCGCTGGTTCAACGAAAGCTACGCCATTCCCGCCGTGGAGCCACCCGACGAATGGAGCGAGGAATAAACTATTCCGCCCCCCGCATGTTGGCGGCGATGTCCCGGCCGGTGGCGGCCCGGTCGAGAAAGCTGTAGCTGCCCGATTGAATTTCCCTGGCCGCGTCCGCCAGTTGCGCCCAGGGCCGCCCGCGCCAAAGAGCCACCCAGAGAGATGCGGCGGACGCCCGCGTCCGCCAGTTGCGCCGTTGTCAGCTGGCTTCCCGACAGGCCCATGACGAGGTTGACGGGCTTGCCGACCGATTGGCAAACAGTTCGTATGGCATCCAGCCCCGGCAGCCCCGGCGCATACAGAACATCTGCGCCCACGGCTTCGAAGGCTTGCAGCCTGGCGATGGTGTCGTCCAGATCGGGATTGCCGCGGAGGAAATTTTCCGCCCGGGCGGTCAGGATGAAAGGCACATCGCCCTCCCGCGCCGCCGCGACGGCGGCGGCCACTCGTTCCGTGGCATGCGCCAGGTCATAGAGCCTGCCGCCGCCCTCGGGTGTGTAGTCTTCGATCGAGCCGCCCATGAGACCGGTCTCGGCCGCCAGGCGAATGGTTTCCGCCGCCGCTTCCGGGCTGTCGCCATGGCCGTTCTCAAGGTCGGCCGAGACCGGCAGGTCCGTCGCCGCGACAATCTCGGCCACATGCGTCAGCATCTCGTCCCGGCTGATCACGCCGTCCTTGTAGCCCTTGGAAAAGGCATAGCCGGCCGAGGTGGTGGCCAGTGCCTTGAAACCCATGCCGGCCAGGATCCGGGTGCTGCCGATGTCCCAGGGGTTTGGCATGACAAAAATATCCGGTCCCGCATGCAGGGCGGCGAAGGCTTCGGCCTTGCTTTGTTGATCGTGGCTCATGTTTCTATTCCTTGATTAATTTGACGCGCGGCCGACTGTCCGGCGATGCGGCCCAGATTGACGGCGGTGAGCAGACCGTTGCCCGATAGATAGCCCCAGACCTGACTGCCCGATATCCCGCACGCCGCCCCGCCGCCGGCGTAGAGATTGGGCAGGGGCGATCCGTCGCTGCCCAGAACCCGCGCCCCGGCATCGATCTCCAGGCCGCCTTGGGTATGAAACAGCGCGCCCGTGACCTTGATGGCGTGCAGCGGCTGGCTAAGAGGCGGCTGGGTCGTGAAATCGCGGCCGAAGGGGTCCCTATTGCGGCCGTCGGCAAAGGCATGTGTTTCGGCCAAAGTCAGTGCCAAGGCGGGAGCCGGAACATCGATGGCCGATGCCAGACTGTCCACATCGGCGCCATGACGGATCGCGCCGGCGGCCTCGGCCAGATTGAATTCCGCGAAATCACGGCCCAATTGCAAAATTCGGTCATCGAAAATCAGCCAGGATAGGCCGCCGGGCTGGGCCAGGACATCGACCGCCTGCTCCGAATAACCACGATGTTCCGAGGAAAAGCGATGGCCGGAAGTATTGATCTGGATACCGCCGTTCATCATCAGGGCCCAGGTAATCAAGATGCCGTGGGGCGTGGCGACGGAACCATGGCCCTGATAGGCGCCCATATGACGGGTCCGGGCGCCGAGGGCGCGGCCCCAGTTCACCGCGTCGCCTTGATTGCCGGGATGGCCAAAATACTCCGCCGACGCCATGTCTGGGATATGTTCGGCCAACATGTCCGTGTTGCCGCCATAACCGTTGCAGGCCAGGACAACGGCCTGGCAGCCGATCTCTTCCGCCCCGCCATCGGGGCGTTCAAGGCGCAGGCCCGCCACCCGGCCGTCTTCGCCGGCGAACAGCTCCGTCACCTTGGCGTTGACCATGATGTCAATCTCCGCCGCCTCCGCCGCGCGGAGCGAACCGGCCATCAAATCGGCACCCTGGCGGGACGGCGGTGCGTGCATGCGCGGGGCGGAAAAGCCCGGATATAGGAAGCCGCCGACCAGGGTCAGCTCGACGTGATGATCATCCACCAGCCATTCCACCGTTGGCCCGGATGCCTTGGCCACGGCGGCAACGACGGCTGGATCAGCCTGCCCCTTGGCCTTGGCCTGGATGTCATGGACCAGCATTTCAACCGTGTCTTCAACGCCCTCGGCCCGTTGCAGGTGGGTTCCGCATGCCGGGATCATGCCCGACGACAGGCCGGTAGAACCCGTGGGCAGGGCGTCACGTTCCAATACCAGGGGTGTTATGCCCGCATCCGCCAAGGTCAGAGCGGCAACCAGACCGCAGGCGCCGCCGCCGACAATGGCAACGGGGACCTCGATGTCGAATGTCCCGTCGCTCTCGCGGCTTCCAGGATTCATGTCCAAGGCCCGCTCCTAACCCTGATCTAGAAAATTGCCCGCGTCGTAGCGCGCGCCCGCAGCCAGCATTTCGGGCGTGCCGATCAGGGCATTCATCTCGTCAAAGTCAATCATCTGGTCGCGGAACTGGCTGGTATCGCCGTTGTCGTGCAGGGAGGCGAAATAGCGCCCCATCATGTGGCCCACTGCGCGGGCCAGACCGCCGGGGAAAATGACGATGGAATAGCCGATTTCCTGCAGTTCGCCGGCGGGCAGCAACGGTGTCTTGCCCCCCTCCACCATATTGGCCAAAAGCGGCACCTCCCCGCCAAGGCGGGCGGTGACCGTGCGCATTTGTTCTTTATCCTGCGGCGCCTCGACGAACAGAATATCGGCTCCGGCCTCGCGATAGCGTTCGGCCCGGTCCAGGGCGGCGTCCAGACCTTCGACGGCGATGGCATCGGTGCGCGCCATGATCAGGGTTTCGTCGCTTTGCCGGGCATCCAGGGCGGCCTTGATCTTGCCCACCATTTCGGCCGCCGGGATCAGGGTCTTGCCGCCCAGATGGCCGCAGCGTTTGGGCAGGCTCTGATCCTCCAACTGAATAACGCGGGCACCGTTTCGCTCGAACAGCTTGACCGTGCGGATCACGTTCAGGGCATTGCCGTAGCCCGTATCGGCATCGACGATCAGGGGCACATTGACCCGTTCGCCGATGGCGGACAGCACGCCGGCGACCTCGTCCATGCCGACCAGTCCCAGATCGGGCCGGCCATAGCGGGTATAGGCGATGGAGGCGCCGGATAGGTAGGCGGCGGGAAAGCCCGCCCGTTCCACCATCAGCGCGCCAAAGGCATCGTAAATGCCGGGCGCCACCATGATCCCGGTGCCGCGCAGTTGTTCGCGAAAATTGGCCATGACGCTTACTCCCCGTATTCCGTTGTTATGTTTCGTTGTTGTATTTCGTTGCCGTGTTCCATCGCTCGCACTTCGGCAACGATAGGCCAGATCAGGTTCCAGGCCTATTCCCAATGGGGCTGGCTACCGTTATTATTGCAGGCTAATTCGGGGAGTTGACGTAACCGTGAATGTACCGCTTTTGCAGGTTGAAAATCTGCACACGCATTTCCAGACCGAGCGGGGTTTGGTCCGCGCCGTGGACGGGGTGTCCTTCAGTCTAGACCAGGGCGTGACCTTGGGCTTGGTCGGAGAGTCCGGCTGCGGCAAGACCATTTTGTGCCGTACCTTGATGGGACTGCTGCCACCCAGCGCCAGAGTATCCGAGGATGCCCGCATCCTCTTTAACGGCCACGATCTGCGCGGCCTCGACGAAAAAGCCATGCGCGCCATTCGGGGCCGCGAAGTGGCGATGATCTTTCAGGATCCCATGACTTCCCTCAACCCGGTGATGAAGGTCGGCGCGCAGATTTCTGAAACCCTGATCCATCATCTCGGTACTTCGAAGCCGGAAGCCCGCGCGCGCGGCATCGAACTGCTGCGCGCGGTGGGCATTTCCGCGCCGGAGCGGCGCATCGACGAATATCCCCATCAACTTTCGGGCGGAATCCGCCAGCGCGTGGCCATCGCTATCGCGCTCGCCTGTGAACCCAAACTATTGATTGCCGATGAACCGACCACGGCGCTGGATGTCACCGTGCAATCGGGCATCCTGGATCTGTTGCGCGAACAACAGCGTGAGCGGAACATGTCGATGATCCTGATCACCCACGATCTTGGCGTGGTGGCCGGGCGCACGGATGAAATTGCCGTGATGTATGCCGGCAAGATAGTCGAACGCTCCACCACCAAGGATTTGTTCGGCAATACCCGCATGCCCTACACCCAGGCCTTGATGCAGTCTATCCCGCAACTTGATCATCCGACCCACACGCGGCTGAAGACCATTTCCGGGCAGCCGCCCAACCTAATCTATCCGCCCCCCGGTTGCCGGTTCGCGCCGCGTTGCTCTCGGGCGGAAGCGCAATGCCGGGACGAGGAGCCTGTCTTGGCTTCAGACGGTGGGGACGGTGGGGTTGATCATAGTTTCGCCTGCTGGCACCCGGTCGGCGCGGCGGCGGGGGGGCCGGCTAATGTCATCGGGTGAGCAACAAGCCAATCCTTCGGTGGAGCCGATGCTCCGGGTAGAGGATTTGGTGATGGAGTTCCGCCTCTCCAAGCGCGAAGTGGTGCACGCGGTTTCGGGCGTCAGTTTCAACATTTATTCCGGTGAGACCCTGGGCCTGGTCGGCGAGTCGGGCTGCGGCAAGTCGACCACCGCGCGCGCGGTCATGCAGCTTCCGGTGCCGACATCGGGCAAGGTTATATTGAACGGAAAGGATCTGACGGCGCTGAGCGGCGAGGAACTGCGCCGGGAGCGGCGGCACTTTCAAATCATCTTTCAGGATCCTATTTCGTCCCTCAATCCGCGGCGCAAGGTCTCCGATATTGTCGAGATGCCGCTGGTCGTCA
>JAPYUH010000172.1 GCA_029936195.1 Alphaproteobacteria bacterium | reverse complement strand
TGGCGGATCGTCTGGCCGATGATTTTGGCATATCGCCCGCCTGGCTGGGGCTTTACCTGTTCATTCAGAATATCCTGTCCATCATCACCGCCGTCGGCTGCGGCAGCTTCATTCTTCGCTACGGTCCCATGCGGATTAGTCAGATCGCCCTGTTGCTGATGGGCGCCAGCCTGATGGTGATCGCCTCGGGCCAGTTATGGCTGTATCCCCTGGGCGCCATATTGTTGGGGGCGGCGGCGGCATCGACGCCGGCGTCCTCGCACATTCTGGCGCGGGTCTGCCCGCCGCGCCTGGCGCCGGTGATCTTCTCGGTCAAGCAGACCGGCGTGCCGGTGGGTGCCCTGATCGGCGGCTTGTTGATCCCATTCCTTTTAGGCATGGTGTTTTATAGCGCTAGTATCGGCACGACTGTCCGTCTGGGGGCTTATGGCGCCGCGGCGGTAACGGCGCTGGTGGTCTTCTTCGTCGCGGTCCTGTTGCAGCCGCTCCGGGCCCACTACGACAGCGACCGGGATCCGGGGCAGAAAATAAGCTTTGGCGATATGCGGGCAACCTTGGCCAAGGTTCTGCAAAACCCCGACCTGCGGGATATTTCCTTCGCCGCCTTCGCCTTCGGCGGATTGCAATCCCTGTTTTCGGGTTTTTTCATTCTGTTCATGATCGACGGCCTGAACTATTCCGAGGTCGAAGCCGGCTCTGTCTTCGCCATTTCATCCTTTACGGCCATCTGGGCCCGCATTCTGTGGGGATTTTTGAGCGGCGGCATCGTGCCGGCGCGATGGATTTTTGCCGCTCTGGGCCTATTCGGCGGCATCGCGGCCCTGTTGATTACCCGGTTTGATTTCACCTGGTCCCTGAACGGTATTATCGCCGTGGCCATTTTGTTCAACATCACCGCCGTCAGCTGGCACGGTATCTTGCTTTCGGAAATCGCCCGCCTGGCACCCGAGGGGCAGGTTGGTGTTGTCACGGGCGGGGTGTTGTCCTTTACCTCGATCTCCATGATGATCTATCCCGCCCTTTATGGTTTGATCCTGGCCGCCACCGGTTCCTATGAAATCGGTTTCGCCCTGGCGGCCATTCCCTCCTTCGCGGCCTTCATCATATTTCTCAGCCCGGCCTATGAGGGGTCATGGTTCAGCTTTTGCCGCCGCCTGGCGACGGGATTGTTTTCGCGGCGGGCCATGGGGCAATTGGTCCTGCTGTTGTTCCTCGGCGCCGCCTTCGGCGTGTTGTTCCAATCCATCAGAATAGCTTTTTGATTGCCGCTTCATCGGGCATTTCCGGGGTGCCGAGGAAAACCAGATGGGTGCCCGAGGGTGCCTGTTCGATCCGGCTTATTTCATGGCGGCGGCCGACCAGTTGCAACAGCCAGAAACCGGGCTTGTCCCTGAACCGGACAATGCCCTTGGCCCGCAGGATGGATGACGGCAGGGCCGCGATTGCCGCCACGAACAGGGCCTCGTCCAAAGGATCCAGCAAGACGAGGGAGACGGCGCGGAAGGCGTCATCATGGCCATGTTCATGGCTGTGTTTGGGCGCGGTTGTGCCCGATCCCAGTCCCAACAGAAATTGCGCCGGAACTCTGGCCTGACGGGCTTGCAGGATGGCGGCATCGGGCGCCTGTTCGCCGAGCCAATGGCGTACTTCGTTCTGGTCATAGTCATCCAACAGGTCGCATTTGTTCAGGATGATCAGGTCGGCGGCGGCCAGTTGGCGGTGAACGGTGTCGCCCACATATTGATCCTCGGCCTTTTCCTCGACCAGTTCGGCATCGGCCAGAACCACCACGGCGTCGGGCGTCAGATTGGGATGCAGCACGGCGATATTGGCGATGGGCCGTGGGTCGGCGACGCCGCTGGCCTCGACCAGGATATGCTCGGGCGGGTCATCCCGGCGGATCAGCTTCATCAGCGCCAGGAACAGATCGTCCCCCATGGTGCAGCAGATGCAGCCATTGGCCAGGGTCACTGTATCGCCGCCATGATCCGCCAACAAATCGCCGTCCACCGCCAGGTCGCCGAAATCGTTGACCACCACGGCGAAGCGCAAGCCCGTGTCCTGGGCCAGCAGATGGTTCAGCAAGGTCGTCTTGCCGGCGCCGAGAAAGCCGCCGATAACGGTCAGCGGTATGGCCATCTCGTCACCATCATATTAATCACTATTTCCGGCCGGAAAGACCTTGCCGCCCAGAACCGTGCCCCAGACCGGCACGTCGCGCAGGTCGATGGGGGCGACGGCGGTGGGGTCTTCCTCCAACACCGCGAAATCGGCCCGCTTGCCGGTTTCAATGCTGCCGATTTCTTGGTCCATCTTCAGGCTATAGGCCGCGCCCAAGGTGATGGCGCGCAGAGCATCGGCGACGGATATGCGTTCTTTGGGGCCCAGCAGATAACCTGACGAGGTCAATCGGTTGACCGCGCACCAGGCCGTGAACAGCGGGCCCAAAGGTGTCACCGGTGCATCGGAATGAATGGCAAAGGGCACGCCCAGGCGGATCGCCGTGGCGGCCGCGTTGGAGCGTTTGGCCCGGTCGGGGCCCATGGTCACCGCTCTATGTTCATCGCCCCAGTAGTAGATGTGGTTGGAGAACACATTGACCCCGATACCCAAGGCAGCCATGCGCCGGTACTGACTTTCATCGGCCATTTGGCAATGTTGGAGAGTGTGGCGGTGGTCCCATCGGGGGCTGCGGGTCAACGCCGCCTCAATCGCGTTGATAACCATTTCCGAGGCCTCGTCCGCATTTGTATGAACGTGAACCTGCAGGCCGGCGTCATGGTAGGTTTGCAACATTTGCTCGATCTGCTCGGGACCGGTGTTCCAGACGCCATTTGGCGCACCGTTGTAATAGCCCGGCCAGCGCAGGCGGCCGGTCATGCCCTGTATTGAGCCGTCGGTCATCAGTTTGATCAGGCCAAACCGCAGCTTGTCGGTATTCTGCGTTACCAATTCCGTCACATGGGCGACGCCCTGGTCCGCCGGCATGGCTAAGCCTGCAAAGGCGGGCAGGATACGAAAACAGAAATCATCTTCGGCCGTCCAGGCCATTAGGTTGCGCACGGTCTCTTCCGATAGCCCGTTGTGCAAATCCGTCGCCGTGGTCACGCCGGTTTGACAGGCAAGTTTGCCAAAATTTTCCAGAGACTGTTTCTCGGAAGCCTCGGTCGCGTAGTCCAAGCCAATAGCGTGCAAGGCCATGTTCTTGGCGGCCATTTCCTGTAATTCACCCGTGGGCTCGCCGTCGGCATCCTTTGCGATGCCGTGTATGTTTACCGCGGCGGTGATATTGGCGGCCTGCAACACCGACCGGGAGGCATTCATTAGGTGCCCGTTGGAATGCAGCACCACCACATGACGGGTGGTGGATACCTTGTCCAGATCGCTCAACTCCATGCGCCGGGTTCCGAAATAGATGGGGTCAAAACCCCAGGCCACCAGCGACGCGTCATCATCGGGCATCCGCGCCTCGATCCGGGCCAATTCATCCACCACCGCCTCAATGCTTTCCAGGCCGTCGTACACCTTGCCGTCGGGCCCCACGCGTGGGTGATAACCGACATAATGGTATCGCCAGATGCTGCCCTGCATCAGATGGCAATGACCTTCAACAAAGCCCGGCATCAGCACCTTGTCGGCGAAGCGGTCGTCCAGGCGGTGGTCACCCCAGCCGGTCAGCTCATCCAAGGCGCCGACGCCCAGTATACGGCCGTCGCGCACGGCCACATGGGTGGCTTCGGCCTGGTAGCTGTTCATGGTGATAATCTTGCGGGCGGAAAATATAATGATTTCGGACACAGACGCTCTCCTAACCATGCCAGGGCTGCAACAAATTCCATAATCCCTCGACGGCGCGCAGCCAGTCATCCAGGCCGCGCTGCCGTGGCTCCAGGATCAGGGCATCGACACCTGCGTTGTTATAGACATCCGCCATTTCCTTCAAGGCATCCAGGTCGTCTTCCAGGGGGTCCCAGAACAGGCGCATGGAAATGATGAAGTCCTTGCCACGGGCAGCGCGCAGGTCATCGGTGATGGCTCCGATATCCGCTGTTGGCACGCGGGTACCATGCCAGCCGTCGCCAAGGGCCTTGGCACGGCGCAGGGCGGGTGCGGAGTTGCCGCCCACCCAGACTGGAATATTGCGGGCCGGTTGGGGCAGGGTTCGAATGCCGGGCAGGGCTGCCGTCACGACCTTTGGCTCGTATGTAATTGGATCTTCGCTCCAGCAGGCGCGCAGGATATTGATGATATCGTCGGTGCGCGCCCCCCGGTCGGCGAACGGCACGCCCATGGCATCGAATTCTCCCTCCATCCAGCCGACGCCGGTGCCAAGGATCAGCCGCCCCTCGCTCAACAGATCCAAAGTTGCCAGTTCCTTGGCCAAATGGGCCGGCGTGCGCAGGGGCAGCACCAGGACCGAGGTGCCCAAATCAACCCGTTTCGTGGCCGCCGCCGCCCAGGTCAGGGTGATCAGCGGCTCATAAAAACTCTTTGACGGCGGGTAGGGCGCGTCGTGGGGGATCGCCAGGTGGTCGTTGACCCAGATGCTGTCGAAGCCAAGCTCCTCGGCCTGCATGGCGCCCCGGCGCACGGCGTCCGGCCCAGCCTTGCGCCCGATTTGCGGGACGTGAATGCCTAGTTTCATATTGTCTTCTCCCTGCGGTACCCTTGTGCGCAAAATGCCGCGCTGTTGTAATCATCCCAGTATAGGAGGAATAGCACCATGGTCCGGGAATTAATGAACCCCTGCGGCATTGTCGCCAACGAAGATGGCCCCCTGGCACCGCGCGCCAAGACCGAGGGCAAGGTGGTGATCGGGCTGTTTTCCAACCAAAAGGCCAACGCCGATCTGTTCCTGGACAATATCCAGGAACTGTTGGCCGAGCGTTTCGAGGACGTGGAGTTCCTGCGCGGCTACAAGGCGGCCTCGGTTCCGGCGGATTTCTCCGACGAATTCCTCAACCGTTGCCACATGGTGGCGGCCGCCTTCGGCGATTGAGGCTCGTGCACGTCGTGGTGTATCCATGACAGCATCAAACTGGAACAGCTCGGCATCCCCACCGCCACCGTTTGCAGCGACGAATTCTATGCCCTGGCCAAGGCTGAGACCCAGTGCCTCGGCATGCCGGGTCTGCCCATCGCCATTGTACCACATCCCGTGGCTAAGTTGCTGGCGGATGAAGTGGCCGAAATCGCGCGCGACACCGTGGATGAAATCATCCGCCTGTGGCATACGGAGGCGGAAGACCTGCGCGCCGAGTTCAAGGAAAAACAACCCCCCGTCAAACAGCGCCTGCGCTACAAGTCCATGTTCGAGGGCAATTTTTCGGCTCCCGACGCGCCCGAAAGTCTGAACGGCCCCGATGATCTGGAAGGCGTCAACCGCCTGTTCTACAGCCGGGGCTGGACCGACGGCCTGCCGATCATCCCGCCGACGCCGGAACGCTACGAGCGGATGCTGGGCGCTGCCGACCCAAGAGAACAATTGGCCATGATCGAACCGCGCCAGGGCCGGGCCACGGTGGCCAAGGTGGCGATCAATGGCGTCATGGCCGGTTGCCAGCCGGAGCATCTGCCCCTGTTGGTGGCCGCCGCCAGGGGCATGGGAAATCCCGCCCTTAATCTCAAGGCCCTGAATACCACCACCCATCCCTGTACCATCCTGGCCCTGATCAGCGGCCCCGTAGCCGATGACTTGGACGTCAACAGCACCTACAACGTCATGGGCCAGGGCAGTCTGGCCAACGCCGCCATCGGCCGGGCCTTGCGGTCCATTCTGTTGAACATCGGCGGCGGCACGCCTGGTATTCTGGACCGGGCCACCATGGGCACCCCGGCCAAGTACAGTTTTTGCTTCGCCGAACGGGTGGCGGAAAGCCCCTGGGGCGAAACCCTGGCCATGGAGCGGGGCTTTGCGGCGGGGCAAGGCACCGTCACCCTGTGCGGCGTGGAGGGGCCCCACAATGTCAACGACCACTACGGCAAAACGGCCGAGGAAATCCTCATGACCATCGGCGGCACCATGGCGCAGCCGGGCCTCAACAACAGTTACCTGGGCGGCGAGATCATCTTGGTTCTGGGCCCGGAGCATGCGGAAATCATGGCCAAGGACGGCTTTTCCAAGGCGGATATCCGGGATTTCCTGATGGAGAACGCCAGGATTCCGGCCCATGCCCTGTCCGAACCGCAACGCACCATCATGCGCCAATACGTCCCCGAACGGCTGCTGGCGGATGGCGACGACGGCGCCATGATTGCCACCAGCCACGACGATATCCTATTGGTGGTGGCAGGCGGCGCGGGGCGTCATTCCGCCATTATCCCCTCGTTCGGCAATACCCGGGCGGTGACGGAGGTTTTGGTATGAAATTGGCCGGACTGACCATGTATGACCTGGATCCGGTGCGCGCGGCCACGGGTGCCTGGTGGGCCGGCCTGGCGCGGGCCTGCCGCAAGGAGGGACTGGACGAAGTGCCGGACGAACTATGGCGCGGCGGGGCACGGGAGGATTTATGGCGCGATCCCGCGTTATTGTTGAGCCAGACCTGCGGCTATCCCCTGTTGAAGCATTTCACCGCCCATCTGACCCTGCTGGCCACGCCGGTCTACCAGACCCACGGCTGTGAAGGCCCCAATTACCGCAGTCTGATCGTGGTCGCCGCCGACAACCCGGCCGAGACCCTGGCGGAATTGCGCGGCGGTATCTGTGCCATCAATGATTGGGATTCTCAGTCCGGCATGAACGTCCTGCGCCACGCCATCGCGCCCCTGGCCCGTGACGGCCGTTTTTTTGCCGCCGTGAAGGTCGCCGGCAAGCACCAGCATTCCATCGCCATGATTGCCCGTGGCGAGGCCGACATTGCCGCCATCGATTGTGTTACCCACGGCCTGATGGCCAAACACGATCCGGCCTCGGTCGCGGGCACCCGTGTCCTGATGGAAACCGATGCGGCACCCGCCCTGCCCTACGTGACGGGTGCCGAGACTTCGTCCGATGACCACAAGCGTCTGCGCGGCGCGCTGAACCGCGCCGTGGCCGACCTGGATCTGACAGCGGCGCGGCAGGCCTTGCTGATCAAGGGGTTCGCCGATCTGGAGCTGGATGACTACGGCGTCATGCTTCGAATGGAGGACGATGCCGCAACGGCCGGCTATGGGGTCTTAAAATAAGTCGATTGGTTTCATTCAGGTTTGCGGGCGTAAACAATACGCGTCATGTCGGGGATGACTTCCCCATCCACGGGCGTATCAAAACCAGCAGCATCCATGGCGCCAATGATCCGCGCGGCGGTCAGGGATGCCGCCTCCGGCGTGAAGGCCATGTGTTGCATATGCCACAGGGCGGCCAGTTGCGGTTCGGCCTGATCATCAACCATGAAGTCATGCACCATCAAAGTGCCGCCGGGACGGAGCCTGAGGAAGGCATCGTTGATCAATGATTGAATGGACTGTTCGGGCACGCCGCTGAACAGATAGGACATCAGAATGGCGCAGCGCCCGCCGGGCCACTCGCACTCCAGGGCGTTGGCTGGGATATAGCGGACCCGGTCCACCAAGCCCGCCTCGGTGATATATTCCCAACCGATTTCCGAGACATTGGGGAAATCGATGATGGTCGCCCCCAGTTCGGAATTTTCCTTGCACAGGCAGATGGTCATGGCGCCGGTGCCCCCGCCCACGTCCAGCAGGCTCTTGGCGTCGCTAAGATCCACCAGACGGGCAATGGTGCGCCCAGGCCCGAGAGAGCCCGCATGCTGGGCCCGGCTGTATATGCGCGCCTGTTCCGGATCGGACATCCAGCTGGCATACGAGGCGATGTCATCGGGGTCCAGGGTGCCGTCCACCGCCGAATTCAATTGCTGCAGCACGGGATACATCTGGCCGTCGATCTGATAACGCAGGTAATCGCCAAAATCATACTTCGCGCCCTTGACCAGAAAGGCTTCCGCCGCCGGGGCGTTGGTCAGTTTGCCTCCCTCGCGCACCATCAGGCCGATGCTGCGCAGCGCCGTGGTCAGGGTGATGACCCGGTTGAGGGGAATCCCGGCGGCGCCGGAAAGCTCACCCTCGGTCTTGGGATCGTCGGACAGATGCGAGAATAGGTCGACATGGAGGGCGGCGAAGAGGGCTTTTGACGCCATGAAACCAAATGCGATTTTCGATACGTCTTCGGCTGTTTCAGCCGTTACGGTGGGCACGGAATAGCTCCTTTTGATCCGGTTGGATCAATTTTTACTGCATAGGTTCGGATCAGAGGGTGCCAGGCAGCACCGAATATCTTTTTGGTGGGTCAATCCACCCGAACTATTTTGATGAATACAGCGACCTTGTGGCTTCCACCATAAGCGTAGTACGGGCGCTTGGCCACAGCAGTAATTTGGAGCGGCTATTTGAAGACATAGATTGGGCTGC
>JAPYUH010000427.1 GCA_029936195.1 Alphaproteobacteria bacterium | reverse complement strand
GGAACGGCGGAGGCTGGGATGAAAGCCATGAGCAAGACAGCCATGAGCAAGACAGTGAAAGACCGCAAACGCATCCTCTCCCTGTGGCTGCCCCAATGGCCCACGGACCGGCTGTACCGCGCTTGGCGGCGAACCTCTGACGAGGGGCAGCCGGGTCGTGACCGGCCCCTGGCCTTGATCATGGCGCAACAGGGCGGCCAGCGCATCGGCGCGGCCAATGAAGCAGCCTTGGCGCTAGGCGTTCGCGTGGGCATGATGCTGACCGATGCCCATGCCCTGATACCTTTGGTCCCGGGCTTGACGGTGCGTGATTTGACACCGGAGGAAGATGCCCGCGCCCTGGCCGGCCTGGCTGATTGGTGCGGCCGCTACAGCCCCTGGGTGGCCATTGATGGCAAAGGGGATGGAGAGGCGGGGATTTGCCTGGATGTCACGGGTTGCGCCCATCTGTTCGGCGGCGAGGGGGCCATGTTGGATGATCTGTCCCGGCGCCTGGCGGATTTCGCCATTCAAGCGCAAATGGCTATCGCCGACAGCCTGGGCGCGGCCTGGGCTGTTGCGCGGTACGGGATGCGGGATGGCAATCAGACGACGGCGATTGTCCCCTCCGGCGGTGCGCGGGAGGCCTTGGACCGCTTCCCCGTATCGGCCCTGCGGCTGTCGGCGGCGGCGGCGGATGGTTTGGCACGTCTGGGGTTGGGGCGGATCGGGGAACTGTGGTCCCTGCCCAGGGGCGCCCTGACGGCACGGTTCGGGCGCGAGGTTACCTATCGCCTGGACCAGGCCCTGGGCCGGGCGGACGAGCCGCTGTCGCCGCGCCCGGCCAAGACCAGTTTCTGGAGCCGCATGGCCTTTCCCGAACCCATCGGCCACCGGGACCATATCGCCCGGGCCACGGCGCAGTTGGTGGATGAGCTGTGCGCGGTGCTGGAAAGCGGGGAACGGGGCGCGCGGAGAATAGAATTGCGCCTGTATCTGGCCGACGGCACGGTGCAACGGATCAAGGCGGGCCTGAACCGGGCCAGCCGGGAGCCCGGCCATCTGCTGCGTCTGTTGGCCGAGCATCTGCCCAGCCTGGAGGCGCAATTCGGCGCCGACCTGATGGTTCTCATGGCCGGGCGCAGCGACCCCTTGCCGGCCGGGCAGCGCAGTACCGATGCTGCGCCCTCGGGCGAGGCATTGGCGCCGTTGCTGGACCGTCTGGGCAACCGCCTCGGCCCCGGCAACGTGGCCCGCTTTGCGCCCGTGCAAAGCCATCTGCCGGAACGGGCCGCTTGTCTGGTGCCGCCCATGAATGCACCGGTGCCAGGCGAGGGAACGGGTAAGGGAATGGGCGAGGAGAGGGGCGAATGGCGCTATGTCGCCCGCCGCCCGGTCTATCTGCTGCCCCGCCCCGAACGGGTGGAGGCGGTGGCTGAAGTGCCCGATGGCCCGCCGGTGCTGTTCCGCTGGCGCGGCATCGCGCACCGGGTCCGGCGCGGCGACGGCCCCGAACGCATCGCGCCCGAATGGTGGCACCAGATGCGGTCTGAGGCCACCGGCCTGGCCCGCGAGACCCGGGATTATTATCGTATCGAGGACAGCCGGGGGCAGCGTTACTGGCTCTACCGCCGGGGCCTGTATGGCGGGGAAGCGGTTGAGACGCCTGAGTGGTTTCTGCATGGCTTTTTTGCTTAGCGCATTTCAAGATTGGTCTGAGCCGCCCGCTCCCCCACCC
>JAPYUH010000171.1 GCA_029936195.1 Alphaproteobacteria bacterium | reverse complement strand
TGGGTCAAGTTGCGACATAAAGTTTCGTTTATATGATCCTCGAAGTTAGGGGTAAAGCAGACATTCCCAACCCATAATGTAAGGGAACCTGCATTTCATTACATTACCGCTCAAACCCGCAGAAACCTTGGGCTAAACCTTCTGATCGACTTCATGCGTTTCAGAAAACATAATGTTTTCTGATAGATAGCAACAGATCATGAGGTTTTGTGATGAAGCAGGCGAAAGTTTTAACGGATCGGGAAATGAAGCGGCTTCTCGCTGTCGTAGCCGATGACAGGCATAACGAGCGGAACCTCCTCGCAATCATGCTGAACCATTTCGCAGGCCTGCGCGTGGGTGAGATCGCATCCCTCAAGATCAGCGATGTCGTGAATGGCGAGGGGCAAGTGCGTGACCAACTGCGGTTAAGCCCCTCCCAAACCAAGGGTGGTATCGCGCGGACGGTCTTTATGAATAGGCGGCTTCAACGCGAAATCAGCCAATACCTATACAGTTTGCCCGCTTTATCCGCCCCCTAGGCCGCTTTGCTCCTCAGCCAGAAGGGCGGTTCGTTCTCGGCCAACACACTTTGCCAACTGTTCGGAGAGCTTTACCGCAGGGCAGGGATCGACGGCGCATCCAGCCATAGTGGCCGCCGGGGCTTCATCACCAAACTTGCCCATTCCGGCGTCTCGGCCAAGGTCATCATGGAGTTGGCGGGGCACAAGCATCTTGGCACAACCCAGAAATATATCGAAGTGAACGATGAGATGAAACGGGCGGCGGTCGAAATACTCAATTAGCCCTGCTCAATGAGGCACAGTCAGTTAACATTCTATGCAATATGCAGAGACTTAACCGTCGTCCCGGGATTGTGTCCGGGAGGGGCACCAACCGCCAAAATAGTCATTTATTAACCATTTGTTTACTATTTACAGGACATTTACAACTGCCTGTAACTGTATATAGATAATGCCTTATTTTTATGGTTGACAGATACATGGTCTCGTCCTTTTGAGTGGCGCGGGTTGTAGAGACTTTCTCGCCCAAGGTCAATGCTTCAGGAAATCGCGGGTTTCCTGGATCGCCTCGGCCAAACCCATTCGCTGGACCTCCAGGCCAGGGGGGAAGGCGGTCGTCAGGCGGGTGGGCAGCATGCCGTCCAGCATGACAAAGACGCCCTTGTCGTCGGCCCGGCGCAATAGACGGCCATAGGCCTGTTTCAGGCGCAGACGGGCGATCAGGTCGTCATAGCCCTTGCCGAAATTTTTCTTGCGGGCCCGGTGCAGGATGTCCGGGCGGGGCCATGGCACCCGGTCGAAGACGATCAGTCGCAGCGAGCGGCCGGGCACATCGACGCCGTCGCGCACCGCATCGGTGCCCAGCAGACAGGTATTTTCCTCGGCCCGGAAGATATCCACCAGGGTGCCCGTATCCATGGCGTCCACGTGTTGCGCCAACAGCGGTATGCCGGCCTCGTCCAACGGCTTGGCGATACGTTCGTGGATGGCGCGCAGACGCTGGATGGCGGTGAACAGACCCAGGGCACCGCCGCCCGCCGCCAGAAACAGCTCACGATAGGCGGCGGCCACGTCGTTGGGCCGGTTGCGGTTCACATCGCGCACCACCAGGATGCGCGTGGCGCCGGGATAGTCAAACGGCGATGCCAGGCTGGTCCGCTCCGCCGGCAGGGGCAGATGCAGGGCGCCCGTTCGCACCTCGGCCGAGCGCCAGTCATCGGGGGCATCGGGCGGATTGTCGCGCAGGGTGGCAGAGGTGATGACCACGCCGTGGGCCTGGCGTAGTACGGCCTCGGCAAACGGTTGGGAGGGGTCGATCCAATGGCGCCGCATGCCGATATCCCGATCCCGCCCGCCGAAGCGTTCGATGGAGAACCAGTCCACGAAATGTTCCGGCGTGGCCTGGCCCAGATCCAGCAGCATGGCGCGCCAGGCCTGTACCATGTCGGCCCTGCGCTTCAGGGTGCGGGCGGCGGCCTCCAGCCGCAGGCGGGTAGGCGTATCCAAATCCTCCGCATCGTCGTCCAGGCGGGCGATCATATGGCGGCCCAATTCCAGCATGGGCCGGCGCAGGGCCTCGAACGCGGCGGCTGCCTCGTCGGCGGCCTGCAACAGTCCGGCATCGGGCTCTTCGACGGATACTTCCAAACCGTAGGGGGAGCGGTCATTGTCCACACGGGCCAGCACCACATGGCGGATCTGGGCCAAAAAAGCCTCCATGGGGCCGCGTGTTTCGCCTTCCGCGAGGCGGGTCAGCCAGCCGGGCGCGGCCAGGGACCGGGCGCCCCGCATGACGTTCTGCTGGATCGCCTGGCCGTCGTCATCGCCGATCAGATCGCCGATCCGCGCTTCCAGGCCGCGGGCACGGCTGCTCCGTCTGGTGCCCCCTTCCGAGCCCAAGATCCAGCGCCGCAACTCCGCCCCCTCGCTGCCCGCCACATGGGCGGCGAAGGCGCTGTCGGCGGCATCGAAGACGTGGTGGCCTTCGTCGAAGACATACCGCAGGGGCAGTTGCCCGCTGCCCGCCTCCAACACCGCGCGGATCATCACCAGAGCATGGTTGGCGACGACAATTTCCGCGTTCATGCTTTCCCGCCGGCTGCGTTCGATGAAGCATTTGGAATAATGCCGGCAGGCGGAATAGATGCATTCGCCGCGCCGGTCCGTCAGGGCCGCGATGGTGCCGCCGCCAAACAGCGTGGTCAACCAGCTGGGGAAATCGCCGCCCATCATGTCGCCGTCCCGGCTGTGCGCCACCCAGCGCGCAATCAAGCCCAGGGCGATGGCGCCGCCCGACCCCCCAGGGCCCATTGCCAGGGTCTTGGTGGCTTCCTCGAAATTCAACAGGCAGAGGTAATTTTCCCGGCCCTTGCGCACCACCACGTTGCGGCGCTTTTGCACCGGGTCGGGATACAGGCGGCTCAATTCCCCATCGATCTGCCGTTGCAAATTGCGGGTATAGGTGGACAGCCAGACCGTGCCGCCGTTTTTCCGCGCCCACAGGCTGGCCGGCGCGATATAGCCCAGGGTCTTGCCCACGCCCGTGCCCGCCTCGGCCAGGACCAGGCGGGGCATGTCGGCCTCCCGGCGCGGGGTGAAGGCGGCGGCGGCGGCGGCGGCGTACTCAAACTGCTGCGGCCGGCTTTCCGCATCCGCGCCGATCAATTCAGCCAATTGCGCCTGGGCGGCATCGCCGCTGATGGCATGATCGCCGGGCGGCGGTGGGTTGGGGCCATCCTCGCGCTCGGGCAGGCGCTGCCAGGCGGCGAGCGCCCCTCCCGTGCTATCCGCCGGCACCCCCAACGCCGCGATCACCGCCGGGCCCCAGCGCCAGCCCGACTGCGCCATGACAAAGGCGATGGCGCCCAGATTTTCCCTGTTCTCCTTGGTGCCGCCAAGCTCCGCCAACAACGCTTGTGCCGATTGTTGCAGGGTCAGGGCGGCATCCGCCGCATCGCCGGGCGGGGTCAGGTTCAAGGCCGCCGCCAGGCCGCCGGGCGTGGGCAGGCAGAATTGCGCCGGCCGCGTAAAGGCGAACAGTTCCAGGACATCGTAGGCCGCCACGGACTTCGCGCCCAACCGGGCGGCGGTGGCCAGGGCGTGGCAGACAATGGGCGTTTCCTTTCCGGCCCTGGTCATGGCCGCCGCGCCGGTCAATTCCTCCACTTCGCCATCCGTGCTCAGCCAAGTGGTCAGCCGGGTGCCGGCGACAAGAGCGGGGGCGGAAAACGGTTGGGAATGTGATGTCATGTTGCGATCATCATAGGGCGGTAGCGGGCCGCTCACCACCGGTTGACGTGGCCAACATTTTGACTAATGTCCCAGCCCCTTAAAGGATGGAGCATCATGACGAAAAACATCGAGATCGCGAGCGAAAGCAAGGCTTGGCCCTTTCAAGAAGCGCGGTCTCTTTTGAAACGGGTGAACAGCCAGACGCCGGAGAAAGGCCATGTGCTGTTTGAGACCGGCTACGGCCCTTCCGGCCTGCCCCATATCGGCACCTTTGGCGAAGTGGCGCGGACCTCCATGGTGCGCCGGGCGTTCGCGGAATTGTGCGATATACCGACCCGCCTGGTGGCTTTTTCCGACGACATGGACGGTCTGCGCAAGGTTCCCGACAATGTGCCGAACCACGAGATGCTGTCCCAGTTCCTGGACATGCCCCTGACCAAGGTACCCGATCCGTTCGGCACCCATGATAGTTTCGGGGCCCATAACAATGCCCGCCTGCAGGCCTTTCTGGATCAGTTCGGCTTCGAATACGAATTTCTCTCCTCCACGGATTGTTACCAATCGGGACAATTCGATGGGGCGCTAATGGCGGTGTTGCGGGAATATGACAAAGTCATGGGCGTGATCCTGCCCACCTTGGGGCCAGAGCGTCAGGCCACTTACAGTCCCTTCCTGCCCCTCTGCCCGGATACCGGCAAGGTTTTGCAAGTGCCCATTATCGAGCGGAACCTGGATGCGGGCACCGTTGTTTACCAAAATGACGCGGGCGCAAAGGTCGAGGTGCCGGTGACGGGCGGTCATTGCAAGCTGCAATGGAAGGCGGATTGGGCCATGCGCTGGTTCGCCCTGGACGTGGATTACGAGATGTCCGGCAAGGACCTGATAGAATCGGTCAAGCTGTCGTCTAAGATTTGCCGCATTCTAGGCGCCCGCCCGCCCGAAAGTTTTACCTACGAGCTGTTCCTGGATGATCAGGGCAAGAAGATCTCCAAGTCCATCGGCAACGGCATCACCATCGATGAATGGCTGCGTTACGCCTCGCCCGAAAGCCTGTCGCTTTATATGTTCCAGCAACCGCGCCGGGCCAAGCGGTTGTTTTTCGATGTCATACCCCGGGCGGCGGATGACTACCTGCGTTTTCTGGGTAGCTTCCAGGGGCAGGTGCCGGCCGAACAACTGGCCAATCCCGCCTGGCATATTCACGGTGGCCAGCCGCCGCAAGAGGACGTGCCGTTGACATTCGCCTTGCTCATGAACCTGGCCGGGGCCTGTAATTCGGAAGATCCGGCGGTCCTCTGGGGTTTTATCTCGCGCTACGCGCCGGGCGCCACGCCGGACGGCAATCCCAAGCTTGATGCCCTGGTTGGCTACGCCATCAACTATTATCGCGATTTCGTGAAACCCCATAAACAATACCGCCAGCCCAACGACCGGGAGCGGGCGGCGATGGATGATCTGCTGACCGCACTTGAGGGCATGGACCCTGGCCTCTCGGGCACGGATATCCAGAACAGGGTCTATGAAATCGGCAAGGCCCACGAATTCGAGAACCTGCGCGATTGGTTCAAGGCCCTGTACGAAGTGCTGTTCGGGCAAAGCCAGGGGCCGCGGTTTGGCTCCTTCGCGGCCCTTTATGGGGTCGCGGAAACGGCGGCCCTTGTGCGGGGCGCCCTGGCGGGGGATGATTTGGCGGCTGAATAACAAAATCTGACGGAGGCAAGCCAAATGGAAGAACTTGCGACGGGATATGGCTTGATCGAAGGGCCGGTCTGGGATGACAGCCGGGGCCTGATCTATTCCGACGTCATCAATGGCGGTGTCTTTTGTATCGGACTGGATGACAAGGTCAGCCAGATTATTGAACACCGCCGGGGCATTGGCGGCATGGCCTTGCACGAAAATGGCGGCATCGTGGTGTCGGGACGCAACATCGCGCTGAAACCTAGCGATGGCGGCGGTACGGTGGTGTTGCTGCCCGACGATCCGGATGGCGGCTGCATCGGTTTCAACGATATCACCACGGATGCCAAGGGGCGTATATATGCAGGCGCCCTATCGTTCCGGCCCGTGGGCAGCGACGATACGCCAAAACCGGCGGATTTATTCCTGATCGACCTGGACGGCAGTAGCCGCAAGGTGGGCGGCGATGTCATGTTGACCAATGGCCTGGGCGTCTCTCCCGACGGGACAAAACTGTATCATTCCGAATCCCGGCGCGGCCTGATCCGTGTCTATGACGTGGAAGCGAATGGCGATTTGGGGCCCCATCGCACCTTCGTCGATACGGGTGATGTTACGCCGGACGGCCTTGCGATGGCCGTGGACGGCAGCGTCTGGGTTGCCATGGCGGACGGCGGCCGGGTCGATGTTTTCGAGCCCGACGGCAAGCTGCGCCGCTCCATTCCGTGCCCCTTGCCCATGGCCACGTCGCTTTGTTTTGGCGGATCTGATCTGATGGATCTTTATGTGGTTACGGGCAGCCGCAACTCCGGCCGGGACAACGCCGGCACCGTTTATCGCACGCGGGCCGACGTGGCGGGTCTGCCCATGGCCCCGGCGGCGGTTGCGATAGGCTAGTTTCGCGCCAAGAATGGCGAAGGAAACGGACCTATACGCCCCGGTTAAAGCCATGCTGGAGGCCAAGGGTTACGACGTCAAGGCGGAGGTCACCGGTTGCGACGTGGTTGCCGTCAAGGATGATGAGCCGATGGTCATCGTCGAATTGAAGTTGGCGTTTTCCATTGATCTGGTGTTGCAGGGCATTCAGCGGCAATCCCTCGTGGACGATGTCTACCTTGGCGTTCACGCACCAGATACGCCCGCGAAACGGAAAAACTGGCGCAGCCGCCAGCGTGGCTATGTCAAGTTATGCCGTATGCTGGGCTTGGGGTTGATGCTTGTCGACCCTAGTGCGGCAATGAAACGGCAGACCAAGGTCCTGGCTGATCCCGCACCCTATACGCCCCGCAAGAACAAGCGCCGGCAGACCCGGCTGATGATGGAATTCATGGCGCGGACGGGTGATCCCAACACCGGCGGCACAAACCGGACCAAGATCATCACCGCCTATCGCCAGGACGCCCTGCGCTGCGCCGCCGCCCTGGAGGGCCGCGGCAACCTCAAAGTCTCTGAAATCAGGGACGCGGCCGGTGTGGAAAAGGCCGCCGCCATATTGCAAAAGAACCACTATGGCTGGTTTGAACGGGTGGATCGTGGCATCTACCGGCTATCACCGGCGGGAGGTGACGGTTTGCGGTATTTTGCCGAAGCCGTGACGGCCATGGGTTGAAAGATCGCCGCTTATCGGAATAATGCCCATAACAAAAAAATATCCCAGAGGAATACATGGACGTTCTCGAAGCCATCGCGTCGCGAAAATCGATCAGAGCCTTCACCGATCAATCGGTATCAAAAGAGACCATCGATAAATTGCTGGGAATTTCCCAGCGCTCCCCCAGCGGCACCAATACCCAGCCCTGGCACGTTTACATCTGCACTGGCACGGTTCGCCAGGCGATCACCGACGATGTCCTGGCCCTGGCGGCGGCGGGCGGCAAGGGGCGGAAGTATGAAGATTATGATTACTACCCGCCGGTCTGGAACGATACCCACCGCGACCGCCGGCGCGGCGTGGGATGGAGCCTGTATGGCCTGCTTGGCATCAAGAAAGGCGATCGGGCGGCAAGTGCGAAACAGGGCGCCCGGAATTTCAAATTCTTCGATGCGCCCATTGGCATGTTCGTTACCACGGACGCCTACCTGAGCCGGGGCAATTGGGCCGATACGGGCATGTATATCCAGACCCTGATGCTGGCGGCCCGTGGTCTCGGCCTGCACACCTGCCCACAGGCCGCCTGGATTCAATTTCAGGAGCCTGTCTTTCGTCATTTGGGCATTCCCGACGACCAGGTGATGGTCACCGGCATGGCCCTTGGTTACGCTGATGACAATGCTATCGAGAACACCCTGGTTAGTGACCGTGAAGACATAGCGAACGTCGCGCACTTTCGCGGCTTTAATGAAGCGGAAGGTGCTGCAAATGACAAAGCCGATCCAAACAGACCCCATAACGGGGCTCAAGAAATTCAACACCCGCGCGGCCAAGGCGAGCGATAATATCGCCGGCAAGGGCTATTCGGTGATCGACGACGTGGCCTTGAAGACTCTGCCGGAACCGCCGGCGGGCGCGGTGTTCAATGCCGAGGAACAGGCAAAGTACCGCGCCTTCAAGGAAACCCGCGAGGGTGCCGCCGATTACATGGCCATGGAAGGGGAGTTCAGCAAATACCTCGAAGATGTTTACTCCGCCCCCCCCATCGCGCGGGAGGCCCTGACCGACGAATGTGAAATTCTCGTGGTCGGTGCCGGTTTTGCCGGATTATTGCTGTGGTACAAGCTGCAAGCGCAAGGCTTCACGGATGTGCGGTTTTGCGAGCGCGGCGGCGATGTGGGCGGCACTTGGTATTGGAACCGCTATCCCGGCATCGCCTGCGATGTGGAATCGTACAGCTATCTGCCGCTGTTGGAGGAGATGGAATATTTCCCCACCATGAAATTCGCTTCCGGCTTCGAAATTTTGGAGTACTGCCAGAAGATCGCCGAGAAATACGGCTTCTACGACCGCTGCCTGTTTCACACCACGGTGGGAGAGACGAAATGGGACGAGTCAACGGGCCGATGGGAGGTCACGACCGACCGCGGCGATAAAATGCGGGCCCGCTATCTGATCCTGGCCAACGGTATTCTGACAACGCCCCGGC
>JAPYUH010000170.1 GCA_029936195.1 Alphaproteobacteria bacterium | reverse complement strand
GTTCGGTAGAGCTTGACGATAGAGACGGAATTAGACAACCAAGTGACGGTATTAATTTCGCACTTTACCGTTTGCGGTCTTCCGGCCCGAACCATTCGATATCCCGGTGCGCGCCCTTGACGGCCCAAGCATCCATTTCGATCACCATCCCAGGCAACGCCAGTCCGGCGATGCGGCAGCCCATGGAGACAGGCCGGCTGTCCTTGAACCATCCCGGACCTTCGCCATGGGGGCGGTTCTGCTCCGCTTCGGTAATAGTGAACGTACGCCGGCGGACCACGTCGTCCAGGCGGGCGCCGGCCTGGGCCAGGGCGGCGGCGACCTTTTCGTGGCAAATATCGTATTGCGCGGCCCAATCGCCCGGCGCCGCCACGACGCCGTCCCCGTCCATTGAGGTACAGCCGCTGACATGGATCACATCGCCCACCGCCACGGCCCGGGCGTAGCCACGGGGTTTCTCGTGTTCCGCGCCAGTATAGTAATCCTGGCGGGTCGTGGCGGCGCCGATGATGGCTTCGGCCTCGATCTCGACCAGCATTTCGGGCACGATCAAGGCGGGGATGCCTAGCAAGGTCGCCGTCGGCCGAACCTTACCCAAGGCCTCCATCCGGGCCTGCATCTGTCCCGAAGCCTGGGATGGATCGGTGATGAAGGATTTGGTATAGACCAGATCACCAGGCACGCCGCCGGCCTGATCCAGGGCCTCCAGGATGGTATCGTAGGTATCCCGGGCTTGGGCATGCAGATCGCCGGGATGGTCGACGCCGCCCTGATCATTCTGGGCCGTGGTGCCGGAAATAAAGACCCGCTCGCCCACCCGCACGGCGCGGGAATAGGAGTATATCTCTTCCGTCGGACGGCCTGATGATATTCGTCGCGCCGTGTCCTTGGCGCCGTCAACCGCGTCCAGCTCAATCTCGATCAACTGGGTGGGCCGGGCCAGGCGGCTGACCTGAACCAAAGTGCCCGCCGGACGCGCATCCCGGAAATATTTCGCCATGGCCCGGGCCGCCTTGTCGGCCAGGGAGATATCAGTGACATAGGTCCGCATCCGCACCACATCGTCCAAACTGCCGCCCGCCTGCGCCATGGTGCCTTGGGCGATGTCCATGATGGCATCGACCTGTTTGGCGATGTCCCCTTCGCCGATCACATTGCCCTGGGTATCGATGGCCGTGGTGCCCGATTGCAGCACCATGTCGCCCACCCGCAGGGCACGGGAATAGTTCGCCAAGGGTTCCAGGGGCCGGCCGGAACCGACATTGACGCGACGACCATTGATCATGGTATTTTCTCCCTACGAGTTGCGGCCAGGCTCTATCATGATTTTACAATGATGGTCCGGATCGGCCAAATCACCAAAGGCCCCGGCAACATCGTCCAGGCCCACGTGGCCGGTGATCAGGGGAGAGAGGTCCAGCTTACCGCTATCGATGAGGGCCAGGCAGGCGGCGAATTCGTCCGGGGTATATCCCAGGACGAATTGCAGGCTCAGTTCCTTTGTGATGCCGCCATAGGGCCGGAAATTATCCGCCTCCATGCAGACGCCAACCACGACGATGCGGGCCGCTTGCGGGGCGCCCGCCATGATTTGATCGATCACGTTTGGAACGCCAACGCATTCGAAGATCACCGCCGGTTTCAGACGTTCGGGGATCGGCCCCAGGGCGGGCGGCGGCGCGGGGGCCAGGATGGCGGCCCGGTGCCAGTTTTCGTAGGGAGAATTAGCGGCGGGATCGATCACTTCATCCGCCCCCATGGCAACGGCCAAGGCCCGGCGGGCGGGCGAAAAATCCGCTGCCAGGATAGGGCCGACGCCCTTTGCCTTCAGGGCGACGATAACCGCCAGGCCGACGGGGCCGCAGCCGATCACCAAAGGCACGGTGCCGCTTTCCGCGCCAGTGCCCAACTGTGCCATTTCAACCGCGTGCAGGCCTACCGCCAGGGGTTCCGTCAACGCCGCCAGATCGGCGGTGACATTGTCATGCACGGGCAGCAGCAGCCCCTCCTGCAACAGCATGAATTCGCCGTAGCCGCCATGATAGTCGTTGGAATAACCCACCGTGCGCCGCCATCCCGGCCCCAGCACCACGGGTAGTGAACAGACTTTTTGCCCCGGCTTCACCGCGGCCTGGCAATCCGGGCCGAACGCCACCACCTCGGCACAGAATTCATGCCCCATGACCACGTCGTGATCGAAATCCATGTTCGCCATGATGCGGTCCCCAGGGGCCGCCTGGGCCGCCAGGCGGGGGCCGTGTTTCAACATATGCAGATCGGAGCCACAGATGCCGCAGGCCAGTGTTTTCACCAATACCTGGCCCGCTCCAGGCTCCGGCACCGGGAGTTGATCCACGATAATTTGCTTTTGCCGCATGATCGCGGCCCGCATATGCCTCGCCGCCGATATTGTCATAAGCCCGCTCCCCGTCGCTAACGCCCCCATTCATAGCGCGGAAAGACGATCAACCGCAGACAAAAAAATGCCGGCGCCAACCAAATACGCGGTCAGCGCCGGCGGTGGCCTCATACTAGGCCGAATACTCTACTCGTTACGCAACAATTTACCGAATAAACCAAAATAATAAAAAATTTTGTTACCAATATTACTTACTACAACTTATTTGACACAATTTGTAACGAAACTATATAACATAAATTTATATATACCCGTATATCTAAAGAATAGAAAATAATCAATAGGGATTTTTCAATTAATTCGCATAAGACAATATCTGCGCTCAGCTCAATTTGGCGCGATCGCGAAGGGCGCGATACGCCGGACATTCTCATCCAGCCGCAGCCGATGATTGAGGGGCGGGTGGGCGCGTTGGGAACAATCAAGCCGCTCGCAAACCCGGCAGGAGACGCCGACATCGGTGGCGCCCCGTTTGCCCTTGGGATCCATGGCATCGCCATAGACCAGATGCTTGGCCTGGCTCATGTCGCAACCGACGGCCACGGCAAGACGCGGGCGGCGGCCGCGATGACCGCCAAGGATGGGATCAACCGTACGGGCCACGGATAGAAAGGCGCTGCCGTCGGGCATGCAGGCCTGCTGGGTATGAATATTGCCCGGGCCGTCAAAAGCATCGTGGATCACCCATCGGGGGCAGGCCCCGCCGAACCGGGCGAAGTGTATGCCGGCGCCGCTGAGGCGTTTTGAGATGTTGCCCGCGTGATCAATGCGGATGAAGAAAAACGGCACCCCGCGCGCGCCCTTGCGTTGCAACGTGGTCAGGCGGTGGCAGACTTGTTCGAAACTGACTCCGAAACGGTTCTGCAATATCTCCAGATCGTACCGCAATTCCTTGGCCGAGGTAAGAAAGTCGTCGTATGCCATCAGCACGGCACCGGCGAAGTATCCCGCCAGGCCGATACGGCAGAGTTTTTCCGCATCGGGAGAGGACAATTTTGCCTTGTCCACCATACGGTCCAGCAACTCGCCATGAGCGGCGAGCGCCAATTGCACCGCCAGTTGGAAATTCCGCCCCGGCGTGGACAGCATCTCGGACAACAGCACCCGTTTGCGGTGAAAATCATAGCGGCGCAGGGTTTCGCCCATGATATCCACCGGCATGACCTTGGCGCCGATGCCGTACACGGATTGCAAATGCCCGGTCAGACCCTGATAGAGATCTTCGCGCCGCAGCCCGGCATCCTGCCACAAGGCCTCGGCCGCGGTTTCCAACTCCGGAAAATGGTTCGATTGGGATTGCTGGAAATCCCGCACTTCTTCGATGGGGAACGACTGGGTATCAAGGCCCTGGGGCTTGTTGGGATCGGCCAGGCGCTGGACCAAGGCGTGGGTATCCTCGCGCATGTCCACATAGGCTTTGTAAAGGTTCATCACCGCCTGAGTGGCGGTCGGCGAAATTTCCGCGACCTCGCGAATTTCCTGCTCCCGCACTTTCAGGCCCTCGAACAGGGGGTCGGACAGCACCTCGCGCAGACCGGCGGCCAGGGCGGCGGCGTCATCCTGGGCAAATTCCCGCAAATCTATCGGGAACACCTGCCCCAGCCGAAACAACAGCGGCACCGTGACCGGGCGTTGATTATGTTCGATCAGATTGAGGTAGCTGGGGGAGATTTCCAACATCTCCGCCATTTCGGTCTGGCTGAGATTCTGCTCCTGGCGGTAGCGGCGCACCTTGTGCCCCAACATGGCTTTTTTTTCCACCGACATGGCTGTCTCCCGGGTTGTGGACAGATCATATTATTTACTAAATTTACAAAATTGCAATAATAAAATTTGCAAAATTTTCTATGTGACACTTTTAAGTTTGCCATCCATTCATGAAGCCGGCATATCAACAACGTAGCACCGGAAAGGGGCTATAAAAATCGACTAACCCCTTGATAGTCACGAAAATAGTGGCGCACCGCGTAACAGGAGACGACCCATGACAGAGACGATTGAACAACTGGTTTCGGCCCCCGAAGGCCGCTTTGACGACATCCAACGCGACTATAGTGTTGAAGATGTGAAAAAACTTCAAGGCTCTGTCCAAATTGAACATACCCTGGCCCGCCGGGGCGCCGAAAAATTGTGGCGGCTGCTGCAGACCGAGGATTACGTGCCCACGCTTGGCGCCATGACCGGCAACCAGGCCATGCAGCAGGTGCGCGCCGGGTTGAAGGCGATTTACCTCTCTGGCTGGCAGGTTGCCGCCGACAGCAACAATGCGGGTGCCATGTACCCGGACCAAAGCCTCTATCCCGCCGATAGCGGCCCGGCGCTGGCCAAGCGCATCAACAAGACCCTGCAGCGCGCCGATCAGATCCAGACCATGGAAGGCGAAGGCGATATCGACTGGTTCGCCCCCATCGTGGCCGATGCCGAAGCCGGGTTTGGCGGTGTTTTGAATGCTTTCGAGATCATGAAGGCCTACATCGAAGCCGGCGCCGCCGGCGTGCATTTCGAGGATCAACTTGCTTCCGAGAAAAAGTGCGGCCACATGGGCGGCAAGGTCCTGATCCCCACCCAACAGCACATCGCCAACCTGAAATCGGCCCGTCTGGCGGCCGACATCATGGGCATGTCCACCATCATCATGGCCCGCACCGATGCCGATAGCGCCAAGCTGTTGACCTCCGATATCGACCCTCGGGACCATGACTTCATCACCGGCGAACGCACGGCGGAAGGTTTCTATCGCCACAAAGAGGACGAGGGCGAAGGCATGCGCCGCTCCATCGCCCGCGGCCTGGCCTACGCGCCCTATTCCGATTTGTTGTGGATGGAAACCTCGACGCCGGACCTGGAACAGGCCAAGACCTTCGCCGAAGCGATCCGCGGGGAATTCCCCAACCAGCTGTTGAGCTACAATTGCTCGCCCTCCTTCAACTGGGCGGCCAACCTGGACCGCGACGATATCGCCCGTTTCCAGCGCGAGATCGCCGCCATGGGCTACAAATACCAGTTTGTCACCCTGGCCGGTTTCCACAGCCTGAACCATTCCATGTTCGAACTGGCCCAGGGTTACCGGGACCGGGGCATGGCGGCCTACTCGGAATTGCAGAACGCCGAATTTTCCTCCGAGGCCACCGGCTACAGCGCCACCCGCCACCAGCGCGAAGTTGGCACCGGCTACTTTGATCTGGTCAATCAGACCATCATGGGCGGCACCTCCTCCACCACGGCGCTGACCGGCTCCACGGAATCCGAGCAGTTCCTGGCGGGCGGCGGCGAAACCGCTCCGGCGGCCGCTCAAGCAGCGGAATAATCTTTTGCGGGTCGCGGTTCATGCAAGCGGTCGCGCCCCGCACTTTACCCAGAACTTCATATTGCAGGTGTCTGAATAAGTTCCAACGAAGCGTAAAATTGTAGCGTACCTGAGTATTGTAAAGCGTACCGGGCCGGGCGCCCTGTCTCCAAACAGGTCACCAGGTCCGTCAGGACAGATACCTTGCCTTCGGGCCGCCACGCTGCTTCGGCATGTGGCGGCCTGTTTTTTTATGGGGGCCCCCCTCCCCCGCTTGCCGCTCCGTGATGGCTAAATTCCGGTGCATGGATTCTCCGGACGCCGGCGGCTACACTTCGCGCTTGAGGGTCAACACCGGGAACAAAAACCATGGACACCGAGAATAACATCATCGAGCGCCCGCTATTGCTTCTCGTGCAAGCCAATGTGGAGGCGGCGCACGAGCATGCCTTCAACGCCTGGTACTATCATCATGTCGCCGCCTTGCTTGAGATTCCCGGCTATCGCTGGGGCCGGCGGTATCAAGCCGTGCTGGGCGATACCAAGTACCTCGCCCTATATGAAATCGAAGATGCCGGCTGTCTGGAGCACCTGATCGGCCCGGACCCGGAAAAACGCCACGCAACTGCCAATGGGGAGTTCACCAAGTTCGGGCAGTTGCGGGGCTTAAGCGATGTGCGCATCAATATCTATCAACAGCTATCGGGCAGTCATCTGGGCAACCCCTTCCTTAATGCCGACCTGCCCCTCAGCGCGGTGATGGTGGATTGCGTGGTGCCGGAGAAGGAAGCCGCGTTCAATGCCTGGTATGATAATTCCCATGTCCCCAATCTGTTGCAGATCCCTGGCTATGCCTCGGGCGCCCGCTTTCGGCTGGTCGAGCACCCGACACTGGAGCATTTGGGCATGGGGCCGAAATACCTGGCCCTGTATGAATTTGACAGTCTGGACCGCCTGCCCAGCCTGGCCGACCCGGAGGCCATGTGCGCGGAGGCCAGGGACGAGTTGGAACGCTGGATGACATACGGCGCACCGCTGGTCGACAATATGTCGTGGAATGTCTACCGCCCCATCGCCAAGCACTGGCGCCTGGCCGACTAACCCAATTTCGAGATTGAACTACCCTTCCGGTCCGCCGCCCACGGGTTTATTGTCGTAAACGCCGACCCCCTGGATGATAAGAAACTTGAAAGCAGCGTCATCCAGGCCATGGACATAGTGCGCGACCATGGGCGGCACCTCGCAGCGTTCGCCCGGCCCCAGCACATATTCGGCCCGTGGCGCCCGCGTCTCGACCACCATTGCGCCTTCGAGGCAGACAAATGAATCCGTGATCTCGCTGTGGTAATGCCAGGGGATGCATTCGGCCTCGGATAGGGTGAGAACCGTGACGCGCATATCGGCGCCTTCCATGACGGTCTCGCGGCCGCTAATCTTGGCGGCATTGTAAGGGCGCACTTCCATATCAGCCTCCTATTTGACCCGATCATAACGCCTGACGCCCCGATCGGCCAGACTGTCTCGCAGCGCTGATCCGCGGCGGGAGACAATTCATCCTCCCCTAATACCAAGGTACGCTGATGGAGATTCATATAGACGCGTTACGAAGGCTTTCGGGTAGGAGCGTGTTGCGCCGCAGTATTTTGGGGTACTGGTACCACAAGCGGCGCGCGACGACGCCGAAAGCCTTCGTAAGGCGCCGAATTCGGTCGTTTCAGGGACCCCTCGGCGGCGTCGTGAAAGCTTGACGGTACCGGTACCGCCGGCGCATCCACTCCTAACCGAGGGGTCCCTGAAACGATCTATATGGGTCTCTATCACCGTACCTTGGTATAACTTGATCAAACCGCGCCGCCGCGCTAAGCATGGCGGGCATGAAAAACTTGGCCCGCTTCCTCGCCCTGGCGTTGCTCGCCGTGACCTTACCGGCCTGCGACACGGGCCCGCTATTGCGGGACCGGTATATGGGCCAAAAATTCATTGAACCGGAATTGCTGCCCGAACGGCCACGGCGTGATAAAAACGGCAACCCAATCATGGCGGCGAAACCGAGCGGATAAATCGCGCCGCCGCGGCGGAACAGAAAAAAACGGTCCAAATTAGGGGGGAAAACCATGACGGCGTCGGAGTTAAACCGGTTGGTGACAAGTTTTCGGAAGCGGCGGGATCGGGGCGGCGAAAGCCTGGAGGAATCCCGTGCCTCTCTTACCGCGCTTGAAGCGTTTCTGCCCGTGGCGGAAGACGCAATTGTCGCCACTGTCAGCGCCGGCGGCGTACCGGCAGAATGGGTGCGCGCGCCAAACGTCGGGGCGGACGTGGACAAGGCCCTGCTGTATCTGCACGGCGGCGGCTATTGTTATTGCGGCCCCGGCACCCACCGCCTGCTGGCCTACAACCTGTCCCGGGCCACCGGCATGAAATGCCTGTTGCTGGATTATCGCCTGGCCCCCGAGCACCCCTACCCGGCAGCGGTGGAGGATGCGGTTGCCGCTTACGCGTGGTTGTTGGCGCAAGGTTACGATGCCAGGCGCCTGGCCGTGGCGGAGGATTCCGCCGGTGGCGGCCTGACCCTAGCCCTCGTGGCCGCGTTGCACCGGCAAGGCCGGCCCCTGCCCGGCGCCCTTGCCACGCTGTCGCCCTGGACCGATTTGACCATGAACGGCGGCACGATCCAGGGCCTGGCGGAAGCCGACCCCCTGGTCCAGCCCATCAACCTTGAGCGTTGTGCCAATTGGTACATGGGTGATGGAGACCGGAGCGAGCCGCTTGCCTCCCCCGTGCTGTCGGAGTCGCGGGAGGCCATAACGGCGGTCGGTACATTCGTGAA
>JAPYUH010000426.1 GCA_029936195.1 Alphaproteobacteria bacterium | reverse complement strand
ATAGCAATGGTGCTGTTGGTGACAACAATCAGACTACCGAACAATCCGGCGGCGGCGGCCTTCCCGGAACGCCGGAAGCCAATGATACAAAGCCAGGCCAAGGAGAAAAACCAAAATCGCCCGAGGATACAACCGATCCTGAATCAAAGCCGAAGGACGCTGACAAGAATGATCCGAATCTGAATCCATCCGGCAAAGAAAAATCCGGCAGCGACAATTAGTTTTTGAATCAACCTCTCTGAAGAGGGCCGCCCTTCGGGGCGGTTTTTTTGTGGCTACTCTTTGTTCTTGCGCGCGGCTTTCTCGGAGGCTGCGTTGCAGGCGTCGGCGACCGTGGCCAGCTCTTCAAGAAAAGTTTCACGTTTGGCTTCAGGCAGAACCGCGAGCAGGGCGGCCTGTAGACTGGCCGCGACACCACGAAGCTCGGTGAGTTTTTCGTTGCCGGATGTCAGTAGGAGAATGCGGTTTGCGCGGCGGTCTGTCTCGTGGGGTTTGCGCTCCAGCCAGCCGTTATTTTCCATCCGCTCGAGCAGCGAAGCGACGGTGTTGGGATCGCTGCTCATGGAACGGGTGATCTCGCTTTGGGTCATGCCGGCAGGGTCGCCTTCGCTGAGGGTGCGCAGCACGGTGAATTGATCCGGCGTGGCACCGGCGTGGCTGATGCTGCGGCGGAAGGCTTGATTGAGACCGTACCAAGAGCGGCGCAGCAGCAACGGCAGTCGCTTGCGCTCGGGGGCATCGATGGGGAGATCATCGCTCAGTTCGTCTTTTGCCATAATATTCAAACAAATCGTACGTACAGGTATGATTTCTGCCTTGCATTTGCCAGAGAGTAAAGTCATTAACTCTCTCGGCCCTGAAAAAAACGGAGCACGGTTCCCCTGCGGCTCGTGTGCCTTGGCCGCACAACTCGATTGATGATGAAAATGTTGCATAAATTCGCCGCCTTCGCGGCTCTCGGTTTTCTCTCATACTCCACTCCCCCCGCTAAGGCGGCTGTTGCGGGCTGGACCAATTGGCGTGGGCCGCACCAAGCCGGCCGCTCGGATGCCACGGATTTGCCGAAGGCCATCAAGCTCTCCGGCGCGGGTAGTAATCTGCTGTGGACGCACAACATCGCCGGGCGAGGCCACGCGGTGATTGCCGATGGGCGCGTGTTCGTGTGGGGTTATCGCGGCAAAGGCGCGGATTTGCAGGAGGTGCTGCTGTGCCTCAATGAGGCTGATGGAAAAACAATCTGGGAGCACGGCTACAACGATTATCTCAGCGACACAGTTTACAGCCGGTACACCGTCGGCGCGCCGACTATCGACCCGGCGACCGGTTGGATTTACCTGATGACCACCAATGGCGGCGTGAAATGTTTCAACGCCGAGGGGAAAATCCAGTGGGAGTATTCGTTGATGGAACGCTTCGGCCGACTGACGTTTCCCAACGGTCGCACCGGCGCGGCGGTGATTGATGGCGACCTCGTCATTGTGCGCGGTGTGACGAGCTACTGGGGCAAACAAGGTCCGGCGCGCGATCGCTTTTATGCGTTCAAGAAAAAAACTGGCGCGCCCGTGTGGGCCAGTACGCCGGGCGTGGCACCGAAGGACAGCTCCTTCTCCACGCCGGTGCTTGGCAATGTCGCCGGTCGGCGCGTTTTTTATGCCGGCACGGGCGATGGCAATGTGGTGTGCGTGGACGTGCGCACCGGCCAGCCGCTGTGGCGCTTTCAGCTTTCACACGG
>JAPYUH010000425.1 GCA_029936195.1 Alphaproteobacteria bacterium | reverse complement strand
AAACGCCTGCCGCTGGTGGTGGATCCGGTGATGGTTTCCTCCAGCGGCTCGTCCTTGTTGCAGGCCTCGGCCTTGAAGGCGATGCAGCAGCGGTTGCTGCCCTTGGCGCGGTTGGTGATGCCGAATGTGCCGGAGGCGGAAAAACTCACGGGGTTGCGCATTGGCGGGCCGGAAGATTTGCGCACGGCGGCGCGCGCGCTTTATGAAGCGCACGGGTGCGCGGTGCTGGTGAAGGGTGGACATCTGCCGCGCATGAAGGAGGCGGTGGATGTTCTGTTTGACGGGAAAGAAGAGTGGCTGCTCGCCGCTCCGCGCAGCAAGGGGAACGCCTTGCCGGGCACGGGCTGTGTGTATTCCGCAGCCATCACGGCGGAATTGGCAAAGGGAAAGCGGTTGCCAGAAGCGGCGCGGCTGGCCAAGGAAACTATTTCCAATGCGATTGCAAACCCGCGCCAAGCCGGGCGGGTGCGAATTCTCTAGCGGCTTCGGTTCTCGACGGTGGCGTTTCTTGGCGGCACATTCTGCGCGTGCGCATCGGGCTCATATTTAATCCAACGGCACAAGGCGACAAGGCGCGCGGCTTGCGGGCCCAGCTAGAGATGATTGCCGATGAATGCACGCTGATGCCCACGGAAGGGCCGGGGCATGCGGAGGACTTGGCAGAGCAGGCGGTGTCCGATGGCTATGGGATGCTCGTGGCGGCGGGGGGCGATGGTACGGTGCATGAGGTGGCCAATGGCATGGTGCGGCATCCGGAGGGGCTCAAGCGGGTGGCGCTGGGAATTTTGCCGATGGGCACAGTGAACGTGATGGCGCGTGAATTGAAGGTTCCACTGGACTTCGAGGCGGCGTGGCGGGTGATTCGGCGAGGGTATACGCAGTGGATTGATCTGCCATGGATGGAATTGCAGCGTGAAGGTGAAACGCATCGGCGCTGTTTTCCGGCCTTGGGTGGGGCGGGGCTGGATGCGCGCGCGTGCGAATTGGTGCGTTGGGAAACAAAGAAAAAATCCGGTCAATGGGCTTACATCACCGCTGGTTTACGGGCGGCGACTGAGGTGATGCCAACCTTCCGTGTGCAGGCGGGTGAGCGGGTGATTGAATCGGCTGAGCTCATCATGCTGGGCAATGGGCACATGTACGGCGGGCCTTACGATGTGTTTCCGCAAGCGCGACTGGATGATGGTCGAGTGGATGCGATTGTGGCCGAAAGCGTTGAAAAATGGCGGGTTCCTCAGTACGCGCAGGCGATTCTCACGGGCAATTTGCCGGAGCTGGACGGGGTCCATTATTTCCAAGCGGAGACGATTGAATTGACGCCGGAAAATGACGAGCGTGTGGCGGTGCAGCTAGATGGCGACGCGATGGGGGAATTGCCCGGGACAATCTCGGTGCAGGCGCTGGGGTTGCAGGTGGTGATGCAGCGGCCGGAAATGTGATTTTCAGGCTAAAAGAGGTCTTGCAATCTTAAGCGGGCTTGGTAAATTCCCGCCCCTTTTTGAAGATTCCCGCATATGGGTCGGGGCTCGATGGATTTAATATCATGGCAGTAAAGTTAAGATTGAAACGGATCGGCACGCGAAATACGCCGGTTTTTCGTATTGTGGCAACCGATGGCCGCAAACCCCGCGATGGTCGTCCGAAAGAGGAGCTGGGCACGTACAGCCCGCTGTCGAAGGAGGAACCGAACTTTACCATCAACCTTGAGCGAGCGGAATATTGGCTGGGCGTGGG
>JAPYUH010000169.1:2462-8575 GCA_029936195.1 Alphaproteobacteria bacterium | reverse complement strand
CAGCAATTGTTGGGCAGCTTTGCCGGCACCGAGGCGGTGCGCGATGGCATAAGCCGGGCCTCGGCCACGGTTGACGTGGCCCTGGCGGCGGGCGAGGCCACGGCCGATCGATTGGTGGATATGAGGGGCCTGGCGGTGCAAGCTTCTCAGGAAGGCCTGGGTCAGACCTCCCGCGATGCCATAAACGCCCAATTCAACGCTCTGCGCGACCAGATCTCCTCCATCAATGACAGCGCCTCATTCGGCGGCGGCAACCTGATCGCCGCCGGTGCCGCTGATCAGGACGTCCTGGCCAGCGAGGACGGCGCCCGCATCACCGTTGGCGCCCAGGACCTCTCCGCCGCCGGAATGGGTATCGACAGTCTGGCCCTGGACAGCGCCGCCAATGCCTCCTCCGCCCTGGCCGCCATGGATAGCGCCATCAAGGATGCCTCGGGTAAACTGGCCAACCTGGGCAGCTCCGCCGCCACACTGGAGACCCACAACGAGTTGCTGGGCGTCCAGAATGACACTTTGAAGGCCGGTATCGGCGAGCTGATTGACGCCGACATGGCGGAAGAAAGCGCCGCCCTGGTGTCTGGTCAGATCAAGCAATCCCTGGGCGTCATCAGCCTGAACATCGCCAACGCCGCGCCAGGCCGATTGGTCGCGATGATTGGGGGGTAATCTACGCCTTCATGTTTCCAGCAAAATCGGCAACGCCTGATCATACGCGGCCTCGGCCAGCGCCTTGATTTCCTCCAAGGTGCGGCTCCCTATGGGGTGCTGGACCATGATGAAGGGATAGGTCGGCAGGCCCAGCATGCGGGCGATGTTTTTTACCGTCACCTCGAACGGTTCGGTGCAGACCACCACCGCGCGCTTGCCCAATTGTTCGAAGCTGATGCCGTCATGCAAACTGCACGTCGAGCAACTGCCTCAATCGCCCAGGCCCGTGATCAGGAAATCAACGTCATTGGCGGCCGCGGCCAGGGTCTTGCCAGGTGCTGGGGCCGAGGCATTTCTTTTTGAGTAGAGCGGCAGGATCTTGCAGCCATGGCGTTGTTCGAACAGCGCCGCCGTCTCCCGCAGCATGTTGACGGCATTCAGTTTGCCGTTTTCCAACAGGCCGATGGTTTTGCCATCCAGGCTGGCCAGACTGGGCGCGCGGGTGAAGTTCCGCTCCGGGCCCGTCACGGTGGGGTCGTATAGTTGCATGGCGTTTCTTTCAAAAATTTGTGTTGAGTTGCCAAGCCACCCGCTCCCCCGTTCCGGCCACCCACAGTGTACCATCAATGGGTGGCTAGGACGGGGGAGCGGGTGGTTCAGACGGCATTGAAAATGTCCTAGTCGCAGTCGATGCAGACGCCGATGGGTTTTGATTGCATGATCGAGCCGCGCCCCCGGCTCCAGGAGGGGATGAAACAGGAATGCCCGCCCGCATCGCCGCCGCCCATGAGCACCAGGATATCGTCGGGCCCATATCCACGATGCATCTTGCCCGGCTCCACCAACGGCGAGGTGCCGCCGCCGTCTTTACCGCTGTGTTGTTCGTCGTATTCGCTTTGCCGGAATTTGCCCACGCTCTCCATACCCTCGATGCTGCGGGCGGCGTGGGTGAACAAGAACTCCTGGACGTCACGCTTGCTCCATCCCGTCGATGCGACAACGCGCATGTGTTCGGGGGACAGCACCACCACGGACTGGCCGAGCGTGATGCAGCCATAGTTGGCCATGGCATCGGCGATGGAGCCCAGAACCTGTTCGGGCGTATTGCCGCCATGGTTCTCCACGTTGCAAAAACCGCCCCCCGCGAAGACCGTGACGGAGGAGACGCCGGGGGGATAATCCAGATCCTCGACCAACAGGGGCCAGGGATTGTCCCGGGCCCGTTCGGCGATGCAAAAGCTGAATTTTCCGGGGTTGCCTTGGGTGGACTTGTCCGACAGGCCGGGGATCATCTGGAACACGTTCAACAGGATCAGGCGGACCGCCCGCCCGATGGTGGCATTGGCCCGGTTTCCAGGGCCAAACAGGTTCACGTCCGCGTTCATGCCGATATCGTCGATCGTCGGCCCGCTGACCACCAGCAGGGGCGCGGAGCCGCCCGTCGAGGCGGTGGAACCGTGGAAATTAAAGGCCGGCTCGTTCATGGCCTCGAGCGCGGCCACGACGACGGGGAAGAATTCCGGCTTGCAGCCCGCCATCACCGCATTCACCGCCGCCGCATGCACCGTGCATTCAAGGCCGGTGGCGGGGTGGGTGGCCAGCACGGTTTCGGGCGGCCGCCCCTCGAACAACAGCATCGCCTCGACCCGCGCCACATCGGGCGGTACCACGGGCAGGCCGTCGGTCCAGCCTTGTTCGTAGCAATAGTCGATGGCGGCGAGGAGGTCGTCCTCCACTTCGTGAATGCGCGCGGACGCAAGGGACATGACGTTCTCCTAGGTCTATGTTTTAGAACAATGCAATAGTTGGAAGCACTATACCAATAGGGGCCCGCACGATGCGTGCAAATTACGCCGAACTTAGCGAAAAATTGTTGGCGTCAATGTTCGAGGCCTGCATTGCCCGAGATATCGACGCCGTCATGGCGTATTTTGCCGATGACGCGGTGTTTGATTGGTTCAACGGTCAGCGGTTTGAAAGCAAGGCCGCTATTGGGGAGGCGATGGTCACCGCATTTGCCGGCGTTGAAGCTTTACACCAAGGCACCGGTGCTAAAGTTCAGCCTCCAGCACCCGGTCTTCTTCCGACATGGTGGCCGTGCCCGTGTCGTTGATGACGGCGATGGTTGATTGTACCGCATCGACCCACAGACGTACCGTAAACAGCGCCAGGCCAAAGAACACCGCGAAACTGGGTGGCCATTCCAACAGCTCCCACGGGCCGTCCACGAAGGATTGGTAGTTCCAGGCGTACTGGAAGTCCGTGTAGGCGGCGATCGATATGATGGTGAAGGCAACAACGCCGATATAGACGCCGAAAGTCTCCAGCATCACCCGGTGCCGGTTCGGCATCCATTCGGTAAAAATTGTGACGAAGACATGTTCCCGTGCCGCCTGCACCGATGCCAGGGGCAGAAAGACGATGAACACCATGAGGAACTCGCTGAATACCAGATCATCGGGAATGGGCTGGTTGAAAACATAGCGGCCCGTGACCGAAACACAGATCAGCAATACCAGTGTAATCAACGCCAGAACCGATACCAGAACCATCAGACGGTCCAGAAAATTGAGAAATTTCAACATGGTATTACTCGCCTTCGTGTTACGCGCTTTTTCAGCAACTGGTCACCCACCGGTCAGCCACTGGGGCCCGCGCCACGCCATAACGGCGGGCGCGGGCCCAAGCAGTTTAACCCTACGAATTCGTCGCCTCTAGGCCATGGCCTTTTGCAGGTTGGTATCCAGGGCGTCGAGGAACTGGTTCGTGGTCAGCCATTTTGCGTCCGGGCCGATCAGAATTGCCAGATCCTTGGTCATATCCCCTGATTCCACCGTTTCAACACAAACCTTTTCCAAGGTTTCCGCGAAATTGATCACGTCAGGGGTATCATCCATGCGGCCGCGATGCTTCAGACCACCGGTCCAAGCAAAGATCGAGGCGATCGGGTTGGTCGAGGTTTCGTTGCCCTTTTGATGCTCCCGGAAATGGCGGGTGACGGTGCCGTGGGCGGCTTCCGCCTCCACCGTCTTGCCGTCCGGCGTCATCAGGATCGAGGTCATCAGACCCAAGCTGCCAAAGCCCTGGGCCACCGTGTCGGACTGCACATCGCCGTCATAGTTCTTGCAGGCCCAGATGAATTCACCTTGCCATTTCAGGGCGCAGGCCACCATGTCGTCGATCAGGCGATGCTCATACGTCAGGCCCAATTCCTTGTACTTGTCGGCATATTCCGCCTCGAATATTTCCTGGAACAGATCCTTGAAGCGGCCGTCGTAGGCTTTCAGGATTGTATTCTTGGTGGACATGTAGACCGGCCAATTGCGCTGGATGCCGTAACTCAGGCAGGCGCGGGCGAAGTCACGGATGGAATCGTCGAGGTTGTACATGGACATGGCCACGCCGCCGCCGGGGAACTGAAAAACTTCCCGCTCAATCACTTCGCCGCCGTCCTCGGGCTCGAACTTCATGGTCAGCTTGCCCTTGCCGGGCACAACGAAATCCGTCGCGCGGTACTGATCGCCAAATGCATGCCGGCCGATAACAATGGGCGAGGTCCAGCCCGGTACAAGGCGGGGCACGTTCTGGCAAATGATGGGCTCGCGAAACACCGTCCCGCCGAGAATGTTGCGGATGGTGCCGTTGGGGGAACGCCACATGGATTTCAGGCCGAACTCTTCCACCCGCTCCTCGTCCGGCGTGATGGTGGCGCATTTGACGCCGACGCCGTATTCCTTGATCGCCTCGGCACAATCGATGGTGATCTGATCGTCGGTCTCGTCCCGCTTTTCAATGCCCAGATCGTAATATTTCAGGTCAATGTCCAGATAGGGCAGTATCAGTTTCTCTTTGATAAAAGCCCAAATAATGCGTGTCATTTCGTCCCCGTCGAGTTCCACGACGGGGGTTTTCACCTTGATCTTGCTCATTTACCTAACCTCAATGGCGGGGTGTCCCACCGAATTTTGTTCTGGAATTTATTCTGCCGGAACATATCCATCCTGACGGCATAGGTCAAAGGTTCTCGGGCCGCGATCAGAGCCTTTCCCGATAACCCGAGCCTTGGCGCGGCGGCGCGGCGGCCAGGGCGGTGAAAACCCCCTCCACGTCCGCCACAAAGCTGTAATAGTCCGCCACGCCGGCATCCAGGAAGCCGCCCGCAACGATGGCTTCCAACATGGCCTGCAGAGGTTGCCAGAAGCCGCCCTGATCCAGGATCACCAGGGGTTTGTCGTGCAGGCCAAGTTGCCGCCAGGTCATGATCTCGAAGGTTTCGTCCAGGGTGCCGATGCCGCCTGGCAGCGCCACGAAGCCGCCGGACAATTCGAACATCATTTGTTTTCGGGCATGCATGCTGTCGACCACGTGCAATTCACTCAGGCCTTTGTGGTGGACCTCCCTGACCTGCAAATGCCGGGGGATGATGCCGACAACCTTGCCCCCCGCCGCCAGTACGGCGTCGGCCACCACGCCCATCAGGCCCACGTGTCCGCCGCCATAGACCAAACGGATGCCGCGCCTCGCGATTTCTTGACCCAGATGCCGGGCCCCGTCGCGGTATCCTGGATCACTCCCAAAGCGGGAGCCGCAAAAAACGCAGATGGAGGCGATATCCGCCATGCTCTTATCCTTACGTCGTGTTGTCGTGATGGCTTTTGCGTCGCTGCCATTCCTCGTGCCGCCCGGTTTGGCCGGAGAGGCGGACGTGGTCGGCGTGAAAGTGCAGAAAAGCGCCCCCGGCGTCTATAGCTTTGCCGTCACGGTGCGTCACGGGGACGAAGGTTGGGCACACTACGCCGATGCCTGGGAGGTGGTTGGGCCGAGGGGCAAGGTGCTGGGAACGCGCGTTTTGGGCCATCCCCACGACCACAAACCCTTCACCCGCTCCCTGTCGGGGGTAAAAGTGCCCACGGGGGTGGATAGCGTGCGCCTGCGGGCCCGTGACAAGGTACATGGTTTCGGCGGCGCGGAGGTGGTGGTGAAGCTGCCTGGATAAAACGAATCGCATCGCAAGCGAATGGATTAATCCAGGGTCATGACGGGCGGATGGGCCGGGCGGGCCGCTTTCCCGGTGCGGCGGGTGGATGGGATTGCCCGCGCCGGAGGGAAAGACTACCTTGTTAGCCTCTGGTTTGGAGATACGGCGTGCGCAATACGATAATCATAGCCTTCGCGGTGACCCTTTTGGGCGCCCTGCTGGCGTATTTTTCCCTGCGGAACGATGCGCCCGACCCGCCTCCCGTAGCGGAGCGATCATCGACGCCTGAGAAAGCGTCCCCTGAAAAAGTAGCCATTGAACCGGCGGGCAAACCGACGGTGAAAACATCGTCAAAATTAGCCGTCGCCGCGACCAAGCTGGCGGCACCGAAGATCGGGGCGGCACCTAGCCTGCCGGCGTCAAAAAATGCTGCGTCAAAATTAGCCGTCGCCGCGACCAAGCTGGCGGCACCGAAGATCGGGGCGGC
>JAPYUH010000169.1:1201-2362 GCA_029936195.1 Alphaproteobacteria bacterium | reverse complement strand
CCCGCAAATGCCCCCGCTCCCACCTCGGCCCCGGCCACGGCGGCAGTCGCCAAACCGCCCTCGTTCGATATTGTCCGAATTGCCAAGGACCGTACCGCCGTGGTGGCCGGGCGGGCGCCGGCGGGTTCCATCGTGAAGCTGTCGGTGGATGGCAAGGTGGTCGCTGAAGCGCCCGCCTCCCAACGCGGCGAATGGGTGGCGGTGATCGACAGGCCCTTGCCCAGCGGTCAGGTGGAATTGGATCTGCATGCCACCCTACCCGATGGCCGCACCATTGCCTCCGATGCCGTGGTCGCCGTCATTGTCCCCGGCGACAAGCCGCCCGCGCCGACATCTGCCCCGCCGGCTGCCAAGGTCGCCGCGAAATTGGCTGCGAAACCAACCAAGGCGGCGACCACGGAGGCGACCACAGCTCCGGCCACGGCTCCGGCTATCGTCAAGGACAAGCCAAAGCAGGCCTTGGCGGTGTTGCTGCCCAAAAGCGGCGATGCGCCGGCCCGCCTGTTGCAAAAGCCCGAACCCAAGGGCGCTGCGTCCGCGAACAAACTCAGCGTCGATACGGTCGAATATGACAAAAAAGGCAATGTGGTGGTCGCCGGCAGCGCGCCCGAGGGCGCCCAGGTGCGGACCTATGTGGACAACAAGCCCGTGGGCGTGGCCCAGGCCGACAAGGACAAGGGCTGGCAGCTAAAGCCCAAGGATGAAGTCGCGCCCGGCATTCATACCCTGCGCGTCGATCAGATCGACAAGGCCGGCCGCGTGGTCAGCCGCATTGAATTGCCGTTCGTCCGGGTCGCACGGGCGGAAATTCTGGCCACGACGACGGCCCGTTACCGGGTCATTGTCCAGCCCGGCAACAGCCTGTGGCGCATAGCCCGGCGGGTCTATGGTTCGGGCATCCGCTATACCGTGATCTATCAGGCCAACGATGGGCAAATCCGCGACCCACACATGATTTTCCCCGGCCAGGTCTTCAATTTGCCGGCCTCAAACTAGGCCCTTTGGGCGCATGTCCCCCGCCACACGACGTCGATTGGCCGCAATCGTTTCGACGGATGTGGTCGGCTTTTCCGCCTGATGGGGTCGGACGAGACGGGCACCCTCGCGGCCTTGCGTGATCACCAAGCAGAATTGATAGATGGCAAGATTTCCGATCATGGC
>JAPYUH010000169.1:0-1101 GCA_029936195.1 Alphaproteobacteria bacterium | reverse complement strand
GCGCGCAATGCGGAAGTGCCCGAGGACCGCCGCATCATATTGCGTATCGGCGTCAATCTTGGCGATATCATCATTGACGGAGATGACATTCACGGCGACGGCGTCAACCTCGCCGCCCGTCTGCAGGCAGAGTCCGAAGCGGGCTGGATCGCTATTTCCGATACGGTGAACGGCCAAATCAAGAACCGCCTCGATGCGAGCTTTCGCGATGACGGCGAACATAGCGTCAAGAATATCGCCCAACCGGTCCGCATCTGGCGTTGGGTGCCGGATGGCTACGTTGCCCCACCACAACGTCTGCGCCGGACAAACCATCCATCGCCGTGCTGCCGTTTGACAATATGTCCGGCGACCAGGAGCAGGAATACTTTTCCGACGGCATGACCGAGGACATCATCACCGACCTCTCCAAGGCCTCCAGCTTGCTCGTGATCGCCCGCAATTCCTCGTTTGCCTATAAAGGGCAGAGCCCCGATATCCGTCGGGTTTGCCGTGAGCTGGGCGTGCGATATGTCCTTGAAGGCAGTGTCCGGCGGGCCGGCAACCGGGTGCGGATCAATGCCCAGCTTATCAACGGTGACGATGGCGGGCACATCTGGGCCGAGCGCTATGACCGGGACCTGGAGGATATTTTCGCCGTTCAGGATGAAGTCACCCGCGAGATTGTTTCGGCCCTGCAAGTGGAATTAACCCCGGTTGAAATAAGCCGCCGCGCCTTGTTGGGCAAGGTAAATCCCGAGGCCTATGATTGTATCTATCGTGCCCGCAACAGCCTGTGGCAATTTTCGCGGGAAAGCATGGCCGAAAGCCACGCTATGTGCGCCCGGGCAATCGAAATCGACCCCAACATCGCGGCGCCCTACGCCATTCGGTCCGTTGTCATTTGCACTGAATTTGCCAATGGCTGGAATAATGTTGGCGCCCACGATTTGGACCAAGCGCTCAGCCAGGCGCAACAGGCATGCGACCTGGATGACCAAGACCCCAACTGCCATTCGTCCATGGCCTTATGCCGAATTTGGCGGCGTGAGTTGGAGGAGGCTCTGCGTTCCGCCGAGCGGGCCATCGAACTGGATCCGAATTACGCCCACGGCTATTCAG
>JAPYUH010000168.1 GCA_029936195.1 Alphaproteobacteria bacterium | reverse complement strand
ATCATATCTTTATCGCCATCGTGCGGCCGGAGACTTCGCCGCCCATCCCGCGCGAAGAACTGATGGAAGGCCGCACCAACAAGGAACTCGCTATCAAGGTATCCCATGCCCTGATCGCGCCCATGGTGTTGATCATTTCCGTGCTCGGCTCCATCCTCGCCGGCATCGCGACACCCACCGAGGCGGCATCGGTCGGCGCCGTCGGCGCCACGCTGCTGGGCGGATTGAGGCTCTCCCCCGACAATCCCAAGCCCATATACGCCGCGACGGCCGGCTTGATCGTTGTGCTTTTTCTCACCGGATCAATGGACCTGCGGGTTTTGCGCGATAATATTCCCACTGGCGACATGATCGGCATCATCGTGGCCGTGATCTGTTGCATCGCCCTGATCTGGGGCATAGCGGTTAGCCTTTTGCGGGTCTATGGCACCGGGGGATTACATGAAGTCATGCGCTCGACCACACGGGTCAGCGCCATGGTCTTCGGCATCGTCATCGGCGCCCAGCTATTTTCCGGCGTGTTCCGGGGACTTGGCGGCGACGATATGGTGCATGAGTTCCTGACCTCGTTGCCGGGCGGCACCTTCGGTGCCATGGTCGTAGTCATGGCGATCATGTTTGTCCTGGGCTTTTTCCTTGATTTCATCGAAATCAGTTTCGTCGTGGTGCCCATCGTGGCGCCGATCCTGCTGTTGATGGATTTGAATCCGGTCTGGCTGGGCATCATGATTGCCATCAATCTGCAGACCTCGTTTTTGACGCCGCCCTTTGGTTTCGCGCTGTTCTATTTGCGCGGCGTCGCCCCGCCGTCGGTCACCACATTGCAGATTTACAGGGGCGTTATTCCATTCGTCGCCATTCAGGTGGTGGCTCTGTTCATTGTAGCGGTGTTCCCGGAACTGACCACGTGGTTGCCGAGTGTAATATTCGGGCCCTAGTATATATACGAGGTTGCGATGATCACAACGACGGTCGCGGGCAGTCTGCCGAAACCCAGTTGGCTGGCCGAGCCCGAGGTGCTGTGGGCGCCGTGGCGCCTGGAGGGCGAGGGCCTGATTGAAGGGCAACGGGACGCCGCCCTGGCCTGGATCAAAATCCAGGAGGACGCGGGCATCGATATTGTCAGCGACGGCGAACAATTCCGCAAACATTTCGTGCATGGCTTTCTGGAAACCATCGAGGGTATTGATTGGCGGCGCATGACCACCATGGGCATCCGCAATGACCGCTATGACGCCCAGGTGCCGACCGTGACGGCGGCGATTTCACGGCCCGGCCCGGTGCATGGGGATGGCGCCAAATTCTGCCGCGCGCGCACAAACCGCCAGTTCAAAATCACCCTGCCGGGCCCCATGACCATTTGCGACACCATCGCGGACGTTCACTACGGCAGCCGGCCCGAAATGGCCATGGCCTTCGCCGCCGTGCTGAACCAGGAGGCGCGCGAGCTGGACGCCCTGGGCGTGGACGTCATCCAGTTCGACGAGCCGGCTTTCAACGCCTTCATGGATCAGGTTCCTACCTGGGGCGTGGATGCCCTGAACCGGGCCATTGAAGGTTTGAACTGCAAGACCGCCGTGCACATCTGCTACGGCTACGGCATCAAGGCGAATATTGATTGGAAACAGGGCCTGGGCGCTGAATGGCGCCAGTACGAGGAATTCTTCCCCGCCCTGAACGACAGCAAAATCGATCAGGTCTCACTGGAATGCGCCAATTCCAAGGTACCTCTGTCGGTCTTGGGCCTGTTAAAGGACAAGGAAATTTTGGTCGGGGCCATCGATGTTGCCACGGATGTTATCGAAACCCCCGAGGCGGTCGCGGCCACCCTGCGGGCCGCCCTGGAATTCGTTGCTCCCGAACGCCTGATCGCCTGCACCAACTGCGGCATGGCGCCCCTGTCGCGTGAAGTGGCGGAAGGTAAGCTGAAGGCCCTGGGCGCCGGCGCGGCGTTGCTGCGCGCGGAATTGCACTAAAATTGAATGCCTTGTCCGTCGTCATGAACTTCGCTCACCCCTTGTTCAACCGGTGCAGTTGGGCCCTGGGGACGAGCTGACCCAATGCCACCCGCCGCACGCCCGCATCCACGCTCTCGAGACAAGCCGGATGCAGCGCCAGAAGAAGTTCGCCGGCAGCCGTTTCGCCCCAAAACCAATCCGCCAGCTCGCGGCTGGTGACCCGGCCGGGCCGCGCCGTCGCGGCTTCCATATAGAATGTCTTCATGTCCTCCGAGGCGCCGCGAAAGGTCTGTCCCAGGCTAAGTGTTGGCGAAGGATTGTCGGTGGAACCGCCCGCTGCCCATAGGGCGTGGAGAAACCGCGCGGAGTCTTCAATGCCCATTTTGGCGGCGCCAAGTCCCGTGCGGCCGCGCCTTTCCCTGGCCAGGGCTTGCCAGGGCGTGAGACTCGAAATTTCGTCCAAAATACGCGCCGGCAGAGCCGGTTGATCCGTTGCCTCGGGGGCTGGGAATGAGATGGGACAGCTCCATCCCGTCATATCCGCGGGGCCGTCGCCCGGGGCGTTGTCGGGAAAGTCATCGAGAATTGGCGGCGGTCCCTGGCGCTCCAGAAGAGCAAGTGCCGCCCGGAGTACCCTTGCCTGGAATTCCCGTTCGTCGGGCGCGCCGAAGGGCCGGCCAAGTTCAAAAGGCACCCATAGGAAGCGCGGCGGCCGCAGTCGCTCGGTATTTTCCCGCACCAAACTTATGCCTGTCGTGGCGACGCCCTCGTCTTCGATGTAGTGGGCCAGCGCGCCAACGGCACGCGTGCAATTGGGTCAGACCGGGACAAGCAGCGCGGCGTTGACCCCATCCTCCTTCAACATTCGACCAACCTCCCGCCCCGTCGCCTCGAAAGCGGTGGGAAGCTGGCCGGCGCCATTGAAGGCGTAATGAAAATTGGCAATTCTGCCGATTTCGCCCGCTCCATCCATTTCGCGCAGACGGTCCAGGGGGAAGACGACGTTCACATCCTGCTGAAATCCGCTGCGGTCGAAATTCACCGATGCCTGGGTCATCACCAGATCCGACAACCGGACGTCGCCTGGGATCACCCTGTAGCTGAGATCGCTGAGATTGAAATTATTGTCGTCCCTGCGGTGCAGGCCGGCCGTCGTCACTATGGCAACCCGGCGCTGGCGCAGGGGCGGACCCGCGACAAACGGCGCGGTCTCGAATGGAGGGCAATCCTTGTCGAGAAGATGTCGTGCGCTTGCCCGCGACAGATCGCCTAGATTCACCATGTTTTCCCTCCACGCCCGTACGAAGTGTAGCGGTCGCGGTTGCGGGAAGCCATGCCCATCGACTACCGTGATCGCAACGAAGGCCAGGATACTTTCAGCAATAGGCCACGGGTGGGCCGCGGGCGAACGGGGGAGGGGAGATGACAACCGGCTTGGAGATTGCGGCGGGTCCGAAAATGGAGCGGGCCGAACTATTGGCGCGCGTGGCGTCGTTGACGCCATTGATCGAGGAATACGCCGCGCGTTCGGAGGTTCTGGGTACGCTGGCGCCGGAAGTGGCGGCGGCGCTGCGTCAAGCCGGACTGTTCCGCCTGTGGAGCGCAAGCGAAGTCGGCGGCTACGACATTAATCTAGCCGATCAACTGGAAATTCTGGTGGCCGTGGCCCAGGCCGACATGTCGACCTGCTGGAGCCTCATGATCGGCGCTTCCAGCAGTGCCGTAATGGCCGCCCGCCTGCCGAACGAAGGCGTTTCGCAATTGTTCGGAGACGGCCCATGGCCGACGGCGGCGGCCTCGCTGAACCCGAGCGGCCGGGCCCGGCGTGGTACCGGCGGCTACCGGGTGAGCGGGCGTTGGGGCTTTGGCAGCGGCATCCAACACGCCCAAGGGGCCATGGCCAACTGCCTGGTCGAGGATGTCGTCGGCGATACCGGTGCCGGCGATACCCATGCCGGCGATGGGCCGCGGCAGATCGCCGCCTTCGTGTCGCTCGACAAGGTCGAGATACTGGATGATTGGAATGTCAGCGGGCTGCGCGGCAGCGGCAGCAATTCCTATGTGGTTGACGATGTCTTTGTGCCCGACTGCTTCATCGCGGTCATGCAGCCGCCCACGGTATATCGGGGTGGCGCCAGAGCCGCAGCCCTGCCCTTGAGGTTGTCGATCGAGCATGGTGCCGTGGCCCTGGGCGGTGCCCGCCGGGCGCTCGACGAAGTAACCCGGCAGGCCGCCGGCAAACGGCGGCTGGTGGAAACCCGCACGGTTGCCGATACCCAGCTTTTTCAAGTCGAATTGGGCCGGATGGAGTCCCAGTATGCCGGTCTGATCAGTGGTGCCCGCGTGGTGGCCGCGGCATTCGATGCGGCACTGCCCGGCCCGGAGACGGGGCTGTCGGAAGCGGCGGCGAACATGCGGGCCGTCTGTGCCCATGTCACCGAAGCCTGCCAGGCAATCGTCGCCCGTTGCCTCCGCCAGGCCGGCGCGGGCGCCATTATGCCGGGCAATCCGCTGGAGCGTTTGCAGCGGGATATGACGGTCGCCGCACAGCATTATATGATTGGCGACAGCGCCTACGAGACACTGGGCCGCTTGCGGCTGGGCATCGCCACGTGATATTCAGGCATGGCGGACAGCGGGAAGGAAAGGATTGGATGTTATGGGTTTGAAGCTATCGCACGCCTTCATCAATGTCGTCGACGTCAACAAGGTCGTGCCGTTCTACACTGATATCCTGGGCTTTCAGATCACCGACCGGGGCCATATCAATGGTGAGATCGAGGCTGTGTTCATGAGCCAGGATCCCGACAACCATCATCAGATCGCCCTGGCCGGCACCTTGAAAGACAACAAAGGCGCGCGCAATCTGGGTCATGTCGCCTTTCGCATGGAAAAGCTGGACGATCTGCGGGCCTTGAAGAAGCGCCTGACCTCGGAAGGCATCGCGATCGGGCGGGAGCTTTCACACGGCAATGCCTGGTCGCTCTATTTCACCGATCCCGAAGGCAATGGCGTGGAGTGTTTTGTCGACACCCCTTTTCACGTCAGCCAGCCCCAGGGCAAGCCGACCGACATCGAACTTGATGACGCGGCATTGCTGGACAAGACCAGGGATGATTTTCACCAAGAGCCGGAATTCGGCCCCTACGCCGACTGGCAGGAGGCCATGCGCCGCAAGTTGGCCGACTAGCCCGCTTCGATCTTAACCGGATGCCTCGATGTATTCGATGGTCACGCCGTCGGGGTCGCGCAGATAAACCACCTTGCGGCCCGCGTTGGGACCCTTATCGATCACCGTGACCGCGCCGATGGGCAGGACCTGATGCGGGGCCGAGGCGGCGACGGCGGCGTCCACATCGTCCACGTCGTAGGCCACATGGGCGAACCCGCTGTCGCAGGGGCGGCTGTCGACCCGACCGCGATCGGCGGGGCCGTGATACTGGATCAATTCCAACCGGTGGCCGGGGCCCTGGATGTAGGCCACTTCGATATCGGCGCCAGGAACGCCGGATATGGAGGCGACCAGCTTGGGGTCACGCGGCGCCCGGTTCAGCATCTCAAAACCCAGAACCTCCGTGAAAAAAGCGATGCTGCGGTCCAGGTCCGAAACCGTGAAGGATGTGTGGTTGGTGGCAAGAACGCGAAAGCCGCTCATGATGATCTCCTTGATGCCGAAATGCATAGGTGCCATGCGCGACGGTCACTTGTCCAGGCTCCGGTGGGGCCGTAGGTTGCGGCCATCATGAAAACCTTGAGCGCCGCCATCGATGGGACGTTGGGACGCCTCGCGCCCGGCAATAGGGCCGTGGTGCTGATTTTGTTCTCCACCCTGTGTTTCACCTCCATGCATACGGTGATCCGCTATGCCTCCACGGAAGGCAACATCCATCCTTTCGAGGTGGCATTTTTCCGCAATGTTTTCGGTCTGTTGGCGGTGCTGCCATTCGCCCTGCGCGGCCGGGCCAAGGCGCTGCGGACGGGTAGGTTGAAGCTGCATGCCCTGCGCGGCTGCATGCAGGTCTTTGCCATGTTGATGTTTTTTTATGCCCTGTCCATCACGCCCTTGGCGAAGATTTCCGCCGTCAGCTTTACCGCACCCCTGTTTGCTACCTTGGGCGCGATCATTTTTCTGGGCGAGCGGGTCCGGGCCCGGCGCATCATCGCCCTGATCCTGGGTTTCACCGGCGCCATGATTATTGTCCGGCCCGGGGTTATCGAATTGGATCTGGGCGCCATCCTGGTCATTACCTCGTCGGCCATCTGGGCCAGCGCCATCCTGATCATTAAATCCCTGGCGCGCACGGAATCCTCGCTCACCATCACCACCTACCAAAATATCTTTCTCATTCCCTTTACCCTGCTGGCGGCCTGGTTTTTCTGGACCTGGCCGAGCTGGGAATATCTTGTCATGTTCGCCATCATGGGCTTGTTCGGCTCTCTGGCCCACTTGGCCTTTGCCGAATCCCTGAAGTTGGCCGAGGCGACCGCCATCTTGCCCTACGATTTCGTGCGCCTTATTTGGGCCAGCGGCATCGGCTTCGTGGTGTTTGGCGAGATCCCGGAAGTCTGGACCTGGATCGGCGGCGGCGTGATCTTCGCTTCCACCACCTACATCGCCTTCCGCGAAGCGCGCTTGCGGCGGGAGCGTGGGAAGGGGTAAGCATTGGGGAAACCCTTAACCGATGCGGGAGGCGTCCGGCCGATGACTGAACATGTGACTGAACATGCCCACGGAAAGGTCCGCGTGGAACACGACGGACCCGTCACGATTGTCACCATCAACCGGCCGGAGGTGAAAAACGCCTGCGATGTGGAAACCGTGCAAACCCTGCACGATGTCTTCATGGCGTTCGAGGCGGACGCAAGCGCTCGCGTGGCCATCCTGACCGGGGCCGACGGCGCCTTTTGCGCCGGGGCGGATCTGGCCGAACTGGCGTCCGGCTCGGCGCTGGGGTTTTGCTGGGCGGGGAAGGATCGGGGCCTGACCCGGCGGCGCCTGGCGAAACCGGTAATCGCCGCGGTGGAGGGCCACGCGGTTGCCGCCGGGCTGGCTCTGGCGGTCTGGTGCGACATGCGGGTAGCCGCCGCGACGGCGGTGTTCGGCGTCTTTTGCCGCCGCTTCGGCGGTCCCATGCCGAACGGTTGTACCGTGCGTCTGCCCCGCATCGTGGGTGAAAGCCGGGCCCTGGATATGTTGATGACCGGCCGGCCCGTCGGCGCCGAGGAAGCCCTGGCCATGGGGCTGGCCGACCGCCTCGCCCCCGCCGGGGAGGCATTGGTTGCGGCGCGGGAGCTGGCGCATCAACTGGCCGGCTTTCCACAATTGGCCATGCTGTCGGACCGGGCCTCGACCATCTCGCAATGGGATTATAGGGAGGAAGCAGCCATCGACCGGGAAATCGCCGGATCCCGGCCGGCCTTCCAGGAGCAGTTCCAATCTGGTGCGGGACGCTTTGTCGCGGGCGCGGGGCGGCACGGAGCGTTTGATTAGATCATGGACCGTAAGCAAATTGATTTCTATTGGGAAATTGGCTCTACCAATTCATATTTTTCGTGGAAATTGATAAGGCCAATTGTAGAGCGCCATGACGCAGTCATGATTTTGCATCCCGTAAACCTTGGTTTTGTCTTCCGCCATCACAATTATGTCCTGATGGACGAGCCGAAAGCCAAGATTTCTAACCGTATCCGCGATCTGCAACGTTGGGCCGCGCGTTACGATTTGCCCTTCCGCATGCCGGATATTTTTCCCATCAAAACCTCCCGCGCCCTGCGCGCCAGCCTGGCCATGCGCCGCTGGGACCTGGAAGAAGCCTTCATTGATGCCTTGATGACCGCCTATTGGGAACAAAACGACGCCACAATCGCCGACTACACCGGCCTGAGCGCCGTGGCCGCCAAGTTGGGCGTTGACCCGGACTCGCTGGAGACGTGGTCGGAAAGTGATGATATTCGGCAACTATTGATCGACAGCACCAACCATGCCCTGGAGAGAGGTGTTTTCGGCGTCCCCAGCTTCATCGTGGATGGCGAGATGTACTGGGGCAAGGACCGCATGGAATTCATCGAGTATGCCCTGGCAAAGGACTTGTCGGCGGAATAGGCTGTGGCCAATTTAGCATTGATCGGAAATTCGGGCGGCTAGGTTCATGCTTTCGTGTAAGATGCGAACAATCAGAATACCATTGCCTTCCAGGACGTATACGATCAGATGTCGTTCGAATTTCATGATCCGCACCGGCGGATCAAATTCAATTCGTTCCGCCAAACGGATGGGATTAGCGGCTATTTGGGAGAACCACTGCTCCAATCCGGAAAGATATGCAACGCGTTGTTCCCGGCCCCACGTATCCTAGGTGTAGCGGCCAATGCCCTGAATATAGTCCTGTGCGAGTTTGCTGACCCGATAACCGCTCACAACTCCTGGTCCAGGCCACTCTGAATAGCGTCCATCCTGAAATCATCGGCGATGCCGCTGGCTAATCCAGCGGTGATGGCTTGCTGCAATGCCTGATGTTTCGCTTCGTGTTCTTCAAGTATCCGCAGGCCGGCCCGAATAACTTCGCTCGCTGTGCCGTACCGTCCCAGAGACAATTGCTGATTAATACCAACCGACATTGATTAGTAC
>JAPYUH010000424.1 GCA_029936195.1 Alphaproteobacteria bacterium | reverse complement strand
CCGATCAGGGGTAACCATCTGGGGCACCTCCACTTTTACTGTCTTGGAGAGAGGAAAAATGAGGAGCGATCCGGGTCCACAAGGGACTAACGGCCGGAAATCAAAAAATTGGCGGAGGCGGCCTATGAGCAAGCCTTGCCAATTCTGACTGCGTAAGCACACCGACCGCACAGGCGGCTAAGGATCCTCGTCACTATCTCGTTGCGGTTGATTACGGACCTCCTCGTTGGGCCTATCGACATGGGACAATTCTCCTTCGTGCAGGCGTTCATCAGCAACCTTGGCGATTTCAGTGCGCAGCGACGGATCGGTCTCCAGGAGACCTTGAAAATCTATTTTCATAAGTTGCAGGAGGCGGCATTCGGTAACGGCGAAGACGTGGGCCCCACGATGCGTATCGCGCAGCAGAGCGATCTCGCCAAAAAAATCCCCCTCCTCAAGCTTTATCCGATGGCCATCCACGTCCACGACTGCTTCGCCGGCTGCGAGAAAATACATGCTATCTGCCGGTTGGCCTTTATGGACAATTTGATAGCCCGAGGGCACGGTTTTAGACCGCAGCAACCCGCCAATCTTCGCCAGGGTGGCTGGGTCAATTTTTACAAACAATGGCACTCTCGCGACCATGCCCCAGGTGACGACGAAATCGCGGCGGTGGTGTTCATTGGTAAAACTTGCGGCGATAATCGCGATCGGCAGAGCATACAAGGTGACACCCAACAGAGTGACAAAGCCACCGAATACCCGGCCCATGGCCGTTATGGGTACAACGTCGCCGTAACCGACCGTGGACAAGGTCGCCAATGCCCACCACATAGCATCCGGAATTGTGCCAAAGGCATTTGGCTGCGCCTCACTTTCAAATATCATCATGATGGAAGCGGAAAGCATCAACAGGCCAAACGTGATCACCAACACAGCGCCCAAGGACTGACGCTCTTGCCAAAGCACTCTTCCCAGGGTGATGATCGTGGGAGAATACCTAGCCAGTCTCAATAGACGCAATAGACGGAAAATGCGCATGAAACGCAGATCCAGGCCAATCAGGTTGACCAGCAGCGCTGGCAATATGGCTAGCAGGTCAATGATCATGAAGGGTGAGAGGGCATAACGCCGCCGCGCCTCGGCCGGAGAGAGGCGACTCAAGGGCGGCAGTTCGGTACATACCCAGAGACGAGCAAGATACTCAGCGGTGAAAATCGCAAGCGAGGTGTACTCAAACAGGACAAACTCACGGCCGAATTCCGCTTCGAACCTGGGTACCGATTCCAGCGCCACCGCCAAAACGTTAGTAATGATCAAAACACATAAAAAATTGTCGACAGCACGATGGCTGGTACCGGTCCGGGTGCCGCCTTCCAACAGATCATAGAGCCGCCGTTTCAGGGCCATAGCCACCTACCCGCGCGGCTGACCCGCCGCCGCAATAGCCTCCTCAATCGCCGCCAGAGCACCATCGGCATTATCTCCATTGGGACCACCGGCCTGGGCCATATCGGGTCGTCCGCCACCGCCCTTGCCACCCACTGCGGTAGCGCCAACCCTTGTCGTTGCCCTTATTCTTAAATGCATTCACCGTGAAGGAATTGTTATCTGTGGCGTTGCGCCAGGAAGGAAATCGAGCACGCTCAGCCTTGAAATTCTCAAAGGCTTGGTGGAGGTCACGCAGTGCAAAGCGATATGAGTCCGCAGGGGCGTCGGCTAGCCATTCCAGATCCGGGTCGTTTTTCAACTGCCGGAGGG
>JAPYUH010000167.1 GCA_029936195.1 Alphaproteobacteria bacterium | reverse complement strand
GCGGCGCTTCTTCCGCCTTGTGCCAGCCATAGGGGGCATAGCCAAGCTTGCTATATTTCTCCCGTATCGTCCGCATATATTCAACCGTACTCACGGCGCTGCTCCTATTTTGATTACTTGCCACGATACTAAGACAGCGAGGCGCCCGGCTCAACTTAATCGCTGGCCAGCGCCCGGGCGATGACCAGTTTCTGGATGTCGTTGGTACCCTCATAAATACTGTAGACGCGCACGTCGCGGAGGATTTTGGCCACTGGGTAGTCTTCCAGATAACCGTATCCGCCGAAGGTCTGCAGGGCGTCGGAGGCAACTTTTTCGGCCATTTCGGAGGCGAACAGCTTGGCCATGGAGGCCGCCGTTAAACTCGGGGCGCCGCTGTCGTGGACCCGGGCGGCGTGCAGGTAAAGCTGCCGGGCGGCCTCTATTTGGGTGGCCATGTCAGCTAGCCGGAAGGCCACCGCCTGATGCTCGAATATGGGCTTGCCGAAGGCCTCCCGTTCCTGGGCATGGGCCAGGGCTGCTTCATGGGCCGCCCGCGCCCCGCCCACGGCTTGGGCGGCGACGGCAATGCGGCCGGCCGACAAATTGGCCAGGGCTATGCCGAGGCCCCGGCCCTCGGAGCCCAGCATATCGTCTTGTGGCACCACCATGTCCTCGAACGCCAGGGCGCAGGTGTCGTTGCTGCGGTGGCCCAGCTTGGCTTCCTCCGCCAGGACCTTGTAGCCGGGATTATTGGTCGGGGTGAGGAAAGTGGAGATGCCCCGTTTACCCAGGGAGGGGTCGGTCACGGCGACGATCAGGGCAACCCCGGCGCGGCGCCCGGCGGTGATAAACTGCTTGCGGCCATTGAGGACGAAATCGTTGTTTCCGCGTTCGGACCGCCGCTCCGCCCGGGTGGTGATGGCGGCGGCGTCCGAGCCGGTGTGCGGTTCCGTCAAGGCGAAGCAGCCGATCATTTCACCGCTGGTCAGGGGCGGGAAAAAACGTTGCTTTTGCGCCGGGCTGCCGTGGTCGCGCAAGGCCGCCAGCACCGGTGAATTGTTGGCCGCCATCAGGTTGGCGATGCCGCCGTCGGCGGCGGAAATCTCCTCGATGGCCAAAACGTAGGAGACGAAGTCGGCACCGGCACCGCCCCATTCCGGGTCAATGCAAATGCCCATCAGGCCGGCCTGGCCCATTTTCAACAATAATTCCGGCGGCGCGCCGGTGCGTTCGTATTCCTTGAGGTTCGGCAGGATCTCCCGCTGCGCGAAACGGCGCGCCGTGTCCTGGATCATGCGTTGCTGTTCGTTCAACATCACCGCCCCTAGCAGTCTGTCCGATTAGCGTGTTTTCAATTTTCGTTGAATCACCGGGCCACCCGCTCCCCCGGCCCAACCACCCATTAATGGTACCCTGTGGGTGGTTGGGCCGGGGGAGCGGGTGGTTCAGACTGCATTGAAAATGCTCTAGCGTTCAAGTTGGTTTATACGCGCGGCATCGCAGACTTCATATCCCACAACCGCAGCCAGGCATTTCAGTTGCCAGCCGATCCTCATGACTGGTTTGGCGTGGCCGCGTTGATGGCTTCGTGGTCGATCCAGAACCTGGGCTAACCCTTGGAACGTCTTTCGGCATAGCGGCGATAGGTGCGCGCCAGCAGGCCGGAGATGCCGTCCGGCATCAGGAACGCCACCGCCAGAACGATGAAGCCAATGGGCATCAGGGCCAGACTGGTCGGCAGGGCGGCGGGCAGATAGAGCACCAGCATGCTGCCCACCACGGCGCCCCATACGGAATAGATCCCCGCCATGACGGCGCCGGCCAGCAACAGAATGGAAAAGAACAAGCTGTAGGTATCGGGCGCCACGAAGTCCGCCAGCAGGCCGGTCAAGGCGCCGCCGATACCGGCATACATGGCGGAAACGCCAAATATGGTGGTCTTGAATATGGCCACGTTGATGCCCATGGGCGCGGCGGCGATCGGGTTATCGCGAATGGCACCCAGGGCCCGGCCAGAGCGGCTGTTGATAAGATTGGTGGCCAGCCAGATCAGCGCCAGCATGAAGATCAAGGTCACGAAGTACCAATACTGATCATCGCTCAGGCCCAGCCACGCGGGCGGCTCCGGCCGGTCCAGATAAACGCCGCTGACGCCCCCCGTCCAGGCCTGCAGGGCGTCCAGCTTAAGGACCTGGGGCAGGGCCAGGGACAAACCCCAGGTCATCAGCATCAGGTGCACCAGGCTCAGACGCAGGGCCGGCCAGCCGACCAGAAATCCCGCCGTGAACGAGGCCACCGCCGCCAGGGGCAGGGCACTATATGCGGACAGCCCGCCGTGGGACATCGCAATGGAGGTGGTATAGGCCCCGATGGCGAAAAACGCCCCGTGGCCCAGGGAAAACTGGCCGCTCAACCCGGTCAGCAGGTTGATCCCCAAGATCGCGATGGCCAAGGCACCAACCATGGCCAGGCGATAGGTAGTGTAGCCCTCGGTGATGAACGGCAACACCACCGCCGCGACCAGAAACAGGGTAATCGCCGTCCGCCGCCAGGATGGCGGTATGGCGCCGAAGTCGCGATCCGGGCGCGCCGGGAGATCCGCGCGAGTTGGGCGTTGAGCGTTTTTCGGAGGGGCGTTCATGGCAGCAAACCGAAACCCAAGTGACGGGCACGGCTGTTGGCGCCGGCCGCCGGCAATAAAATCAACGTCACGATTTCCCCGAATGTCCGCTTACAAAGAAGTCACCTTATAGCCGGGCCAACGTTGCGAGTCACTATCCCAGGTTATTCCGCCGCATTCGACGTGGCGGTGATCAGGGCGCGGTATTCCTCCGTGTAGTCGCCGCGGCTTTCGGCCAGGGCCGCGTCGCGCATCTCAAAGCCGTTGCCGGTGTGGGCGGTCATCTGCTCGATCGGTGTCGGGCTGGTCACTTCGGGCCAGACGCCGGGCTGCGTGCCGGCGCCCTCCGCCACGATGGCCAGGGGCTGGTCGTCGGCCACCGCCGGCGGCTGGGTGATTTTCAAGATGTCCCAGCTGATCTCCAGCGGAATGTTGTTGGGATCAAAGAAATAGATCGACCACAGGGTGCCATGATCCACCGCGCCCGAAACCTCGAACCCGGCGGCTTCCAAACGGTCCTTGAAGCCGAACAACTGCTCCCGCGTCTCGCAGGTCAGCGAGACGTGATCAAAACCCAGGGGCTCGCGCGTGGGGGCGCCATGGTTTTTGGGCCGCATGGCCTGGGCGCCCTCGTAAGCAAAAAATGCCACCTGGGCCTCGCCGGCGCGAAAGAAGTAATGGCGGAAGCCGCCATGGCCCACGCCCGATTCCAGGGTCATGCCCAACAGATCCCGGTAAAAGCGGATGGTCGCTTCCAGATCGTGGGTGATGAAAGCCAGGTGATTGATCCCGGTAATGGCCATGGTGATATCCTTTCGCCAAAAGTTCCGACGTTGTTATAGCAAGATTTCACAATCCTGCCCCCTGTCATCTGATGTGGGCAACCGGCGGGCCGGAACAAGCGCCCATTTGGGAAACAATCTGTTGCCACGATGCCGCGCCGGGCCCGGCCGCCGGATTCATAACATTGTCTTTTGCATTAGGCGGCGATGAAGCCCTTCTAATTGGACATGTAGACCAGGAAATCCTCGCCCAGGCCCTGGGCCCGCAGGTAGTCGGCGGAAACCGGCAGCGGGGTGGACTGGAAATCAGGGTTTCCCATGGCCTGCAAGGGGAAGTCATGATGCAGGATGGCGGCCCGGCCCAGCAGGACGAAATCGACGCCCTGGTCCAGGCATTGATTGGCCGAGCGGACGGAATTGACCTTGCCCGCGACGCCCAGTTTGACGTCGCCCCGATCCAGATCGGTGAAATAGGACAACAGGCCGCGGCCCTTGAAGTCTTCCTCGACCGGTTCCTTGAAGACATCCCACAGAGACATATCCAGGAAATCGATGGCGCCCTCCGCCATCAGCCCTTGCGCCACCTCCCGCACCTCGGCCAGGCGCAGCCCGAATCGTTCGGGCGAGAGTCGGATAGAGACATTGAAATCCGGTTTGCAGCGGGCCCGGATGCCGTTGACGATATCGAAAATGACCCGGCTCCGTCCCGCCAGATCGCCGCCGTATTCATCTTCCCGGCGGTTGATCTCCGGGCTGAGAAACTGGCTGAGAATATAGCCGTGCGCGCCATGCACCTCGACGCCATCGAAGCCGGCGGCCTCGGCCCGCTTGGCGGCCAGGATGAAATCCTCCACCAACGCCCCGACCTCGCCGGTGCTCAAGGTCCTGGCGCCGGTCTCTTCATCGGTCGAGGGGCAATGGGGTTGCTCGCCGATCAGCGCCGCCGGCGCGCGCATGCCCGCATGGTGCAATTGCACCACGGCGATGCTGTCCTTGGCCTTGATGGCGGCGGCCATGCGCGTCAGTCCCGCCAAATGGTCGTCGGAAAAAGCCCCGAGCTGACCCGGAAAAACCTGCCGGAGGCCTGGACGTGGGCGGCGCAGGTCATGGTCAACCCAAAACCGCCCGTGGCGCGCATCTCCAGCCACTTGAATTCATCGTCCGATAGGCGCCCGTCCGCGTGGCTCTGGGTGTTGGTCAGGGGTGCCAGCATGAAACGGTTTTTCATGGCCGGGCCACGGCTGAAGGCAAGCGGCGCAAACAGGTTCGACATAAAGGTACAGTTCCCGAGAATATTACAAACGGTCGGAACCTAACGTGACGGACGGACGGTGGACAGGTATATCTGCCGAGGCGGCGGCCACCTCGCATGCTAGGAGCGCGTCTTTTGCCGATCAATTGTAGGGCTTGCCATTAAATCACTTACGATTGAAATCTTGTGCATGAGCGACAACCTTACGCAGATTATCAATTCCGGTTCCGAGTGGCATCGATGGGAGCCACATATCCATGCACCAGGTACAGTGCTGGAAGACAGATTCCCAAAAGAGGATGGGTGGGACCTCTATTTGGCGGCACTTGAGGCCGCCTCACCTCCACTACGAGCGATTGCCGTCACGGACTATTGCATCACTAGATCATATGAGCGCGTGAAAGCGGAAAAGGAAAATGGTCGGCTAAAGGGCTGCGACTTGCTCTTTCCTAACATTGAGTTGCGCCTCAACACCGGTACGATTAAGGGCCACTTCATCAATATTCATATTCTCGCAAGTCCAGAAGATCCTGATCACGTCACTGAACTGAATCGATTTCTGGGCCGGCTGTCGTTCTCAGCTTTTAATGATAGGTTCGCCTGCACTCCGGACGAACTTATTCGTCTTGGGCGGCGCGCAGATCCAACCAGAATCGACGATGAAGCCGCGCTGGAGCATGGCTGCACGCAGTTTAAGGTTTCTCTCGAAAATCTCGTCGAGACATACAGGGGCATCGAATGGGCCCGCGACAACATCCTCATCGCGGTCGCCGGAAATGCCGATGGCACATCGGGCGTCAAGGAGGCCGCCGACGCGACGCTGCGAGAAGAAATCGAGAAAGCGGCGCACGCCATTTTCGCCAGCAGCTTGAAACAAAGGGACTTTTGGCTTGGATACGGGGCGGCAAGTGTAACCGAACTTCGTGAGAGATATGGCGGCCAGAAACCGTGTTTATGGGGTTGCGATGCCCATGAACTTTCGCGTGTTGGCAAACCGTCAGAGGATCGGTTTTGCTGGATAAAGGGCGTACCAACTTTCGATGCGCTCCGCCAAGCCTGTATAGACCCTGATCGCGCTTATGTCGGACCCGTCCCTCCTTATTGGGCGGCTGCTTCACAAGTCATTGATGAAGTGCTCGTCGAGGGCGCGTCTTGGGCTAAAACGCCAAAATTGAGACTGAATCCGGGATTGGTCGCGGTCATCGGCGCCCGAGGATCAGGCAAAACCGCTCTGGTGGATATGATTGCCGCCGGTTGTGGCTCGTACCAGGAATCAGAGGAGCGCCCATCCTTCCTAGCCAGGGCTAGGGAACATCTGTCCGGTTCGTGTGTATCGCTAAAATGGTTGAGCGGTGGCGACCCAATATCCCGGCCACTAGATTCTCCGGTGAATTTGCTACCAGACGCATATCCCCGCGCCCGCTATCTATCCCAACAGTTTGTCGAAGAGCTCTGCTCCATCGAAGGCATGCCTGCGCTGATTAAGGAAATCGAGCGCGCGATCTTCGAGGCCCATCCCTCGCTTGAACGCGACGGGGCAGCAGATTTCGATGAACTTCTCGAAAATCGAGCTCGGCAATATCGCGATGCCCGCGCCCGAGAAGAGACAGCTTTGGCGAGCCTCTCTGACCAGATTGGTATTGAGATGGGGAAGTCGCGGCAGGTCGATCCATTGAAGGCGCAAATCGACGAAAAACAAAAACTCATCGCCCGCTACAATGGCGATAGGAAGGACCTTCTACCGAAGGATGCGGGCGAGATGGCTGAGCGGCTCCAAGAGCTCTTGGCCGCGGCAGAAAAAGTTCGCAGCAATATTCGGTACTATGCCAATCGAAAGGCTTCCCTCGTTGGTCTCGGAAACGAGATTCAGGATCTGAGAAAGAACCGGGCACCTGAGGCGCTACGCTCATTGAAGGAACTCCATCAGAACATCAAGCTCAATGCGAACGAATGGGACCACTTCTTACTTGAATACACTGGTGACGTAGACGCCATCGTAGCCACGAAAACCGGAGAAACCGAGAACAGGGCAACATCGTTGACGGGGACGACGCCAGCGACCGCCGTCGATGACAGCGGCACATTCCTGTTGAAGACCGCCGACCCTGCCAATACTCCTCTAGCTATCCTCGAAGCAGAAATTGGGCGGCTTGAAAAATTGGTGGCGGCTGACAAGGAAACTGCACAGAAACTCTCCGCCGTCTCGAAGCGAATAGCTGAGGAGACGACCGCACTGGAGCGGTTAAAGGAGAAACTTGCGGATTGTGAGGGTGCCCGCGATAGAGCGACCAATTTGGTGGTCGACCGAGAGCAAAGCTACGTCCGTGTTTTCGACGCTGTGCTCGGCGAGGAGCGGGTGCTCAAGGAGCTATACGCGCTGCTGATGGCGCGTCTGAAAGCAGCCGGTGGCACACTGGCAAAGTTGTCCTTCACGGTGTCGCGCGTTGCGAACATTGCTAAGTGGGCCAAGCGAGGTGAGGAAGAACTCTTTGACCTTCGCGGTGGTCCTTTTAAAGGGTTTGGGACACTCGCAAAAGAAGCAAACGGCATGCTGGAAAATGACTGGACAAGCGGCAATTCAGCGGAGGTTTCGTTTGCGATGAGCGAATTCATAAAAAAGCACCAAGCCGCACTCTTGGAAAAAGCATCATATCCCCGAACGGACCAATCGAACTACCGCCTTTGGACGAGGCGCTTCGCGCAATGGCTCTACAGCACAGATCACATATCAGTCGAGTATGGGATCAAGTATGATGGGATCGATATTCGAAAGCTATCACCCGGCACGCGCGGAATTGTCTTGATTCTACTCCACTTTGCACTCGATGATAATGACGTCCGACCGTTGATTATCGACCAACCAGAAGAAAACCTTGATCCAAAATCCATTTACGATGAGCTTGTCCCCCTGTTTAAGGAGGCCAGACGCAAACGCCAAGTTATCATGGTCACCCACAATGCGAACCTCGTCATAAATACTGATGCTGACCAGATTATCATAGCTGACGTTGCAGCGCCTACGGGAGAGGGCCTGCCAGCGATTACATATCAATCTGGTGGCCTCGATGAGGCCCTTATTCGCGAGATTGTATGCGATACCCTGGAGGGTGGAGAGCTTGCATTCAGAGATCGCGCCTGGCGACTTCGCATTGCCTTTGAGCGCTAAAACCACGACCATATTTGAGTTTTGATCCCGACTGTCGCTTTGCCGCTCAGTTTATTGGAGTCAGTTCATGAAATATCAGGCCGCCCCCCGCACCTCTTGAACCAGCCGCGCCAACTTGTCCAGGCGGGGCAGCACGTCTTCCGCCGGGGCGGCTTTTAGGCCGAAGATGCAGCGGGTTACGCCCTGGTCCGCGAGTTTTTCGATGGCGCCTGGGTCGCGGGGGGTGCCGAAGGTGGTGATGGGGCAGGGGGGACGGCCGGCGTCCTTGGCCAATGCCCCCAGTTCGGCCATGCGGCCGGTTTTCAGGTCGACCGCGTTGTCCTTGGCCGCCAGCATGGGGATCCAGCCGTCGCCATAGCGCAGCACGCGGGCGAAGGTGCCTGGCGCATCGCCGCCCACGAATATGGGCGGATAGGGTTTTTGCACCGGTTTGGGCCAGGAGGTGATGCGGTCGAAGTTGACGAACTCGCCGTCATAGCTGGCCTCGTCCTGGGTCCAGATGGCCTGCATGGCCTCCACCCGTTCGCGGGCGATTTTCCAGCGGCGGTTCCATGGCAGGCCGTGATTTTCCATTTCCTCGCGGTTCCAGCCGCCGCCGATGCCGAAATCCACCCGCCCGCCCGAGATGTGATCCAGGGAGGCGACCTCCTTGGCGGTAATGATCGGGTCCCGCTCCACCACCAGACAAATGCCGGTGCCCAAGCGGATACGTTTGGTCACCGCCGCCGCCGCCGTCAGGGCCAGAAACATGTCCACGTTGTGGGAATAATCGGGCGGCAGCTCGTCACCAATGGTGAAGGGGGTCT
>JAPYUH010000166.1:7005-8621 GCA_029936195.1 Alphaproteobacteria bacterium | reverse complement strand
TCCTCCATCAACGGCATGATCTATATGCGCGGCCAGGCCCGGGACTATGACCAGTGGCGGCAAATGGGCAACGTGGGCTGGTCCTGGGACGATGTATTGCCCTACTTCCGCAAGACCGAAAATCATTACGCGGGCGGCGATGAAATGCATGGCGCCGACGGGGAATGGCGGGTCGAGGAACCGCGGGTATCGTGGGAAATCCTGGCCGCCTTCCGCGAGGCGGCGGCCCAGGTGGGCATTCCAAAGTCAGATGATTTTAATCGCGGCGACAATGAAGGCTGCGGCTATTTCCAGGTCAATCAGCGCCGCGGCGTTCGGTGGAGCGCGGTGAATGCATTTCTGAAACCGGCCCTGTCGCGGCCAAATCTTCAGGTCATGACCCACGCCCAGGCGACCCGCATCGTAATCGAAGGCGGCCGGGCCACGGGCCTGGAATTCACCCGCGACGGCGCTCCGGCCGGGGCCAGGGCCCGCGGCGGCGTCATTCTGGCCGGCGGCTCGGTCAATTCGCCGCAACTGCTGGAACTTTCCGGCATCGGCCAGGGCGAATTGCTGCAACAACACGGCATCGCCGTGCAAGGGGAGCTGCCGGGCGTGGGCGAGAACCTGCAGGATCACCTGCAGGTCCGTCTGGTCTACAAGGTCGCCAACACCCGGACCCTGAACCTGCGCGCCAACAGCCTGGCGGGCCGCATCGCCATGGGCATCGAATACGGCCTGTTCAAGACTGGACCCCTAACCATGGCGCCCAGCCAGCTCGGCGCCTTCGCCAAGTCCGATCCCAGCCGCGAGACCGCCAATCTGCAGTATCACGTGCAACCGTTGAGCACCGACAAGCTGGGCGAGGATCTGCACCCGTTCGAAGCCTTCACCGCCTCGGTCTGCAATCTGCGCCCCGACAGCCGGGGCAGCATCCATATCGCCAGCCCGGACCCCTTGGCCCATCCCGCCATCAGGCCCAACTATCTGGCCACGGAAAGCGATCGGGCGGTGGTGGCGGACGCCATCCGCCTGACCCGGCGCATTTGTGCCGCACCTGGCCTGGCACCCTACATGCCGGAAGAATTCCGCCCCGGGCCAAGCGTCGGCGACGGCCAGGACGATCTGGTCAAGGCCGCCGGCGATCTGGCCACGACGATCTTTCACCCCGTCAGCACCTGCCGCATGGGAAATGACAGCCAGGCGGTGGTCGATGAGCGCCTGCGCGTGCACGGCATTGACGGCTTGCGCGTTGCCGATGCCTCCGTCATGCCGACCATCACATCCGGCAACACCAACTCTCCCACCGTGATGATTGCCGAGAAGGCGGCGGAGATGATCATCCAGGATGGGCGCGAGAATGGTTGACGCCGGTTGTTTGCCTTGTAGGCTTCGGTGCCATGCTTAGCCTGCCAAAAATATTGCTGTTCCTGGCCGTGATCGTCGTCGTCGTCGTGGTCTCCAAGGCCTTGCGGGGGCGGTCCGCCAAGGCTGTGGCGAAGGATGAAGACAAGGATAAGGCCCTGGACCTGGAACCCTGCCCGGTTTGCGGCAACTATGTGGCGGCGGCCGGCGGCGGTTGCGAGCGCGGTGATTGCCCCATTGCCAAGGGCTGACGTGGCGATTAGGTTGCGCCA
>JAPYUH010000166.1:0-6905 GCA_029936195.1 Alphaproteobacteria bacterium | reverse complement strand
CCAGAATCGAAACCAAAATTGATATGATGGTTAAACCTGTCCCATGACCGCCACGCCGAATTTCAATACCAAGACCTTTCAGGGTCTGATCCTGGCCTTGCAGCATTATTGGTCCGAACGGGGCTGCGTGATCCTGCAGCCCTATGACATGGAAGTGGGCGCGGGCACCTTCCATTGGGCCACCACCCTGCGCTCCCTGGGCTCGAAAAGCTGGAATGCGGCCTATGTGCAGCCCTCCCGCCGGCCCACGGACGGCCGCTATGGCGAGAATCCCAACCGCTTGCAGCACTATTACCAGTTTCAGGTGATTATGAAGCCGTCGCCCCCCGATTTGCAGGATCTGTACCTGGGCAGTCTGGCCGCCATCGGCCTGGACGCCTCCAACCACGATATCCGCTTTGTCGAGGATGATTGGGAAAGCCCCACATTGGGTGCCTGGGGTCTGGGTTGGGAAGTCTGGTGCGACGGCATGGAGGTTAGCCAGTTCACCTATTTCCAGCAAGTCGGCGGCTATGACTGCAACCCGGTCTCGGGCGAATTGACCTATGGCCTGGAACGCCTGGCCATGTACGTCCAGGGCGTGGATCATTTCCAGCAATTGGCCTGGAACGAACCGGGCAATGAGCGTTCAAAAACTTATGCGGACGTCTACCTGGCGGCGGAACAGCAATTTTCCGCCTACAATTTCGACCATGCGGACACCGGGATGCTGTTCCGGCATTTCGCCGATGCGGAGGGGGAATGCGCCGCCCTGGTCCAGGCCGCCCTGCCCCTGCCGGCCTATGACCAATGCATCAAGGCATCCCATCTGTTCAATCTGCTGGATGCCCGCGGCGTAATTTCGGTCACCGAACGGGCGGCTTATATCGGCCGGGTGCGGGAGCTGGCCAAGGCCTGCGCCACGGCCTATCTGGCGGCCGAGGGCGAGCTTGAGGGAGCTGCCTGAGATGGCTGAACTGTTATTGGAACTGTTTGGCGAGGAAATCCCCGCCCGCATGCAGGCCCGCGCGGCGGAAGACCTGAAGCGTCTGGTTTGCGATGGCTTGAAGGCCGCCGAGCTGTCGTTCGAGGCGGCGGTGGCCCACGTCACGCCCCGGCGTCTGATCCTCCATATCACCGGACTGCCCGATGCCCAGCCGGATGTACGGGACGAGAGGCGCGGCCCCAAAGTTGATGCGCCCGACAAAGCCATCGAAGGTTTCTTGCGCGGCAACGGTGTCAGCCGCGATCAGTGTGAAGTGCGGGCGATGCCCAAGGGCACCTTTTTGTTTGCCGTCATCGAACGGCAGGGCCGGCCGACGGTGGAAGTCCTGAGCGCGCTCTTGCCCAAGGCATTTGCCGATCTGCCCTGGCCCAATTCCATGCGCTGGGGCCGGGGCACGACCCGTTGGGTGCGTCCTCTGCAATCAATCCTGGCGCTGTTCGACGGCGGCGTGGTGCCCCTGGCCTTTGCCGATATTACCAGTGGCGAGCAAACGCGCGGCCATCGCTTCCATGCGCCTGAAGCATTTTCAGTATCGGGTTTTGACGACTACCGGGTCCGGTTGGCCGCCGCCAAGGTTATTATCGATGCGGGCGAGCGGCGCCGGATCATCGCCGATGGCGCCCGGAAATTGGCCGGGGATGCAGGTCTGACCCTGGTCGAGGACGACGGCCTGATGGCCGAGATCGCCGGCTTGGTGGAATGGCCGGTACCCATGCTGGGCAATTTCGACAGACGGTTCCTGGACGTCCCATCGGAGGTTCTGGTCACCACCATGAAGGTAAACCAGAAATATCTCTCCCTGCGCGAGGGCAATGGTGAAAATGGGGGAGACCTGGCCCCGAACTTCATCACCGTGGCTAATCTGGAGGCACGGGACGGCGGCAAGCAGATCATCGCTGGCAACGAATATGTTCTGACCGCCCGCCTGGCGGATGCGGAATTCTTCTGGACCCAGGACCGGGCAAAGACCCTGGAAAGTCGGGTCCCGGCCCTGGACGAAGTGGTCTTCCACGCCAAACTGGGCAACCTGGGCCAAAAAGTGGCCCGCATGGAAATTCTTGCGGCGGAACTGGCCGATATCATTCCCGGCGCCGACAGGGACCTGGCACGCCGGGCGGCGCATTTGTGCAAGGCCGACCTGGTCAGCGACATGGTCCACGAATTCCCGGAAGTTCAGGGCGTCATGGGACAGTATTATGCCTTGAACGACGGCGAAGAGGAGGACGTGGCCCAGGCGATCCGGCAGCATTATTCCCCCGCCGGTCCCTCCGACGATTGCCCCAGCGCACCAATCGCCCTGTGCGTTGCCCTGGCCGACAAATTGGATACCCTGGTGGGCTTTTGGGCAATCGATGAAAAACCCACCGGCTCCCGCGATCCCTTTGCCCTGCGCCGCGCCGCCCTGGGCGTGATCCGCATGGTGCTGGAAAACCATTTGCGCCTGCCCTTGGAACGGGCCTTTGCCCTGGCCTCGCATGAAGGCGTGGGCGGTACGGACGGCAGCCTGCTGGATTTCTTTGCCGATCGATTAAAGGTCCATTTGCGGGAACAGGGCGTGCGTCACGATCTGGTTCAGGCGGTTTTCGCCTTGGGTGGTGAAGATGATCTGGTGCGTTTGATCGCCCGGGTGCGGGCCCTGGATGATTTTCTGGCCAGCGAGGACGGCATTAATTTGCTGACCGCCTATCGCCGCGCCGCCAATATCTTGCGGATTGAGGAAAAGAAGGACGGCGGGTCCCATGATGGCGCCGTCGACGGCGGGCTATTACGGCAGCCTGAAGAGACAGCCTTGATGCAAGCCTTGAGTGCTGCGGTGGCAACAATAGATCCGGCCCTGGACGGCGAAGACTTTGCCGGCGCCATGGCGGCCATGGCCGGTCTGCGCCAACCGGTGGACCAATTTTTCGATGCGGTGACGGTGAACGCCGATGACGCGGCGTTGCGCGGCAACCGTTTGCGTCTGCTTTCGCACATTCGCGCCACTTTGCATAAAGCCGCCGATTTCGGCGAAATTGAAGGCTGAACGACAGATGCCAGATCATAAGGCCATGCCATGACGAAATGGGTTTACGGATTTGGCGGCGGCCAGGCCGACGGCGGCGCGGACGACAAGAACCTGCTCGGCGGCAAGGGCGCGAACCTGGCCGAGATGTCCGGGCTGGGCCTGCCGGTCCCGCCGGGCTTTACCCTGACGACCGAGGTCTGCACCGCCTACTATGACGCCGGCGAAAGGTACCCGGACAAACTGGCCGGCCAGGTTGCCACGGCCCTGGCTGAAATTGAGAAAACCGTCGGGGCGAAATTTGGCGATCATGGCAATCCCTTGCTGGTCTCGGTCCGTTCCGGTGCCCGGGCCTCCATGCCCGGCATGATGGACACGGTGCTGAACCTAGGGCTGAACGACCAAACCGTGGCCGGGCTGGCCGCGCTAAGCGGCAATGATAGGTTCGCCTGGGACAGCTACCGCCGCTTCATCCAGATGTATTCCGACGTGGTCCTGGGCATCGACCATTATCATTTCGAGGAACTGCTGGAGATCCACAAGGAACGTCTGGGCCTGCAGCTGGATACCGAATTGTCGGCCGGCGATCTGCGCAATCTGGTGGATCAATTCAAGGCCAAGGTTATCGAAGAAGGCGGCGAAAATTTCCCCCAGGACGTCGAGGACCAGCTATGGGGCGCCATCGGGGCTGTCTTCGGCTCCTGGCAGAATGCCCGCGCGGTCACCTATCGCCGCTTGAATGATATTCCAGCCAGCTGGGGCACGGCGGTGAATATTCAGGCCATGGTGTTTGGCAACATGGGGGATGATTCCGCCACCGGCGTCGCCTTCACCCGGGATCCCTCTACCGGCGATAAACGCTTCTTCGGGGAATATCTGCTCAACGCCCAGGGCGAGGACGTGGTCGCCGGCATTCGCACGCCGCGGCACCTGACCGCCGCCTCCCGGCGGGCCGCCAACGACGATAAACCGTCATTGGAAGAAGTCATGCCGGAGGTGTTCGCGGAACTGGAGGCCATTTATCAGCGTCTGGAAGCCCATTACCGGGATATGCAGGATATAGAGTTTACCGTGCAGAAAGGCAGCCTTTACATGCTGCAGACCCGTGCGGGCAAACGCACGGCCGAGGCCGCCATCAAGATCGCCGTGGAAATGGCCAATGAAGGCCTGCTGGACCGGGAGGAAGCCATCCAGCGCGTCGATCCCGCCAGCCTGGACCAGTTGCTGCACCCCACCCTTGACCCGGATGCCGAGCGCCGGGTGATCGGACATGGCCTGCCGGCCTCTCCTGGTGCCGCCACGGGCAAGGTTGCGTTTTCCGCCGATCAGGCTGAAACCCTGGCTGGCCAGGGCGAGGATATCCTGTTGGTACGGATCGAGACATCGCCGGAGGACATCCACGGCATGCATGCGGCCAAGGGCATATTGACGGCGCGCGGGGGCATGACCAGCCACGCCGCCGTGGTAGCGCGCGGCATGGGCCGGCCCTGCGTCACGGGTGCGGGGCAATTGCGCATCGATTATCAGAGCCAGAGCATGCAGGTGGGCGATGTCACCATTCGGGCGGGCGATATCCTGACCATCGATGGCGGCAGCGGCGAGGTCATGTTGGGCGCGGTATCAACCATCCAGCCCAAGCTGTCGGGCGATTTCGGCACCTTGATGGGATGGGCCGACGAAATCCGCCAACTTGGTATCCGCACCAATGCGGAGACGCCGGGCGAGGCAAGGGCGGCATTGGAATTCGGTGCCGAGGGCATCGGTTTGTGCCGGACCGAGCATATGTTTTTCGACGCCGACCGCATCCTGGCGGTACGGGAAATGATCCTGGCCGGGGATCTGGCGGGCCGGCGGACGGCGCTGGCGAAAATCCTGCCCATGCAGCGCCAGGATTTTGTCGAACTGTTCACCATCATGACCGGCCTGCCCGTCACCATCCGATTGCTGGACCCGCCCTTGCATGAATTCCTGCCCAAATCCGACGACGAATTGGCCCAGCTTTCCGCCGCCACCGGCGCCACGGCGGACGATCTGCGCCACCGCGCCAATCAATTGCACGAATACAACCCCATGCTGGGACATCGGGGCTGCCGCCTGGGCATTTCCTATCCGGAGATTTATGAAATGCAGGCCCGCGCCATCTTCGAGGCGGCCGCCATCGTCGGCGCCGGAGGGGGCACCACCGTGGTGCCGGAAGTGATGATCCCGCTGATCGCCGGCAAGCCGGAATTCGATTTCCTGCAAACCCGCATCGCCGCCGTTGCCGACCAGGTCGCGGCGGAACAGGGCATCAAGCTGGACTACTTGATCGGCACTATGATCGAGTTACCCCGCGCCGCGCTGCGCGCCGGTGAGATTGCCCAGGCGGCCGAATTCTTCTCCTTCGGTACCAATGATCTGACGCAAACGGTGTTTGGCATCAGCCGCGACGACGCGGCCGGGTTTCTCGATGATTATATCGGCAATGAAATATTCGAGGCCGATCCCTTTGCCACCCTGGATCAGGAGGGGGTCGGGGAACTGGTGCAAATGGCCGCCGAACGGGGCCGGCGCACAAGGCCGGATTTGAAGCTGGGCATTTGTGGCGAGCACGGCGGCGATCCGGCCTCCATCGCCTTTTGCCAGAAAATCGGCCTGGACTACGTGTCCTGTTCACCCTTTCGGGTCCCCATCGCCCGCCTCGCCGCCGCCCAGGCGGCCGTTCAAGGGTCATAAGTTAATCCAAGGTAAGGCGCTCCATTCACGGCATCCATGTGCCAGACCGAGGTTTGCCAAGAATCATGGTGTAACATGGAGAGCCATTCTTGGAACATCATGGCGGCAACCTCCTGGCCCCTGCCAAAACGGTTCTCAAGGACTGGATTTTCCTGACCGCATCTCTTGTCTTGGCTGGCGGAATGGGGGAACAATGACAGAGCTTTGTCGTAGCGGGGAGCACGAATATGGTCCAGATGCGCAGGATCGCCAAGATCATGGTGGCCAATCGCGGCGAGATCGCCATCCGCGTGCTGCGGGCGGCAAACGAGTTGGGCCTGGCCACGGTGGCCGTTTTCGCCGAGGAAGACAAACTGGCCTTGCACCGCTTCAAGGCGGATGAAACCTATCTGGTCGGACAGGGCCTGGGCGCCATCAAGGCCTATCTATCCATCGACGAGATGATCCGCGTCGCCCTGCTGGCCAAGGTGGACGCCATTCACCCCGGCTATGGCTTCCTCTCCGAAAACCCCGATTTCGCCGATGCCTGCGCCCGGGCCGGCATCATATTTATTGGCCCCACGCCCGAGATCATGCGCCGCCTGGGCAACAAGGTCTCGGCCCGCGAGGTTGCGGTTAGGGCCGGCACCCAGGTGATGCCCGCGACCGGGCCGCTGCCCGAAGACGGGGCGGAAATCCGCCGGCTGGCGGCGGAGGTTGGCTATCCGCTGATGTTGAAGGCGTCCTGGGGCGGCGGTGGCCGGGGCATGCGGGTGATCGAGGACGAGGCGCGGGTCGAGGGGGAGGTCGAGGCCGGTCGGCGGGAGGCGGAGGCGGCCTTTGGCAATGGCGAGGTCTATCTGGAAAAGCTGGTGCGCCGGGCCCGCCATGTGGAAGTGCAGTTGCTGGGCGACCAACACGGCAACGTGGTGCATCTGTTCGAGCGGGATTGTACCGTCCAGCGGCGTAATCAAAAAGTTGTTGAGCGTGCCCCAGCACCGTTTCTCGATGATGCCCGGCGGGCCGAGCTGTGCGAAAGCGCCCTGCGCCTGGCACGGGAATCGGGCTATGTGAATGCGGGCACGGCCGAGTTCCTCATGGATGCGGACAGCGGTGAATTCTATTTCATCGAGGTCAACCCCCGCATTCAGGTGGAACATACGGTCACCGAGGAAGTCACCGGCATCGACATTGTCAAGGCACAGATCCGTATCGCCGGCGGGG
>JAPYUH010000165.1:7368-8648 GCA_029936195.1 Alphaproteobacteria bacterium | reverse complement strand
GGTGGAGATGCCGATCTCGGCCCCCATGCCGAACTCGCCGCCGTCGGCGAACTGGGTCGAGGCATTGTGCAACAATATGGCGCTGTCCACTTCGTTGAGGAAGCGCGTCGCCGTTACCGTATCATCGGCGACAATGCAGTCGGTATGGTGGGAACCGTGATCGTCAATATGGCTGATGGCGCCAGCAACCCCGTCCACCACTTTTACCGCAATAATACTGTCAAGGTATTCGGTATCCCAATCGGCTTCGGTCGCGGCCACCACCCGTTGATCGATGGCCATGGCCTCGCCGTCCCCACGCACTTCACAGCCCCCCTCCAGCAGGTCCGTAACCAAGGGGCCCAGGTGCGAGGCCGCACATTGACGATCCACCAATAGGGTCTCGGAGGCACCGCAGATCCCGGTGCGGCGCAGCTTGGCATTCAGATTAATATTCCGCGCCATTGCCAGATCGGCGGAGCCGTCCACATAGACATGGCAGTTGCCGTCTAGGTGGGCGATCACCGGCACCCGGCTTTCGTTTTGCACCCGTTCGATCAGGCCCTTGCCGCCACGTGGCACGATGATGTCGATATATTGCGGCATGGTGAGCATCATGCCCACCGCCGCCCGGTCGCGGGTGGGCAGCAGTTGGATGGCGCCTTCGGGCAGGCCGGTGGCGGCCAGGCCGGCCGCCAAGGCGGCATGAATGGCGCGGGATGAATGAAAACTTTCCGAGCCACCGCGCAGAATGGCCGCATTGCCGGACTTCAGGCACAAGGCGCCCGCATCCGAGGTGACGTTGGGACGGGATTCATAGATGATGCCGATCACGCCCAGGGGCACCCGCACACGGGCGATTTGCAGGCCGTTGGGCCGGTCCCATTCGGCCATGACGGCGCCGACCGGGTCGGTCAGGGCAGCGATATCCGCCAGCCCCTTGGCCATTGCCTCAATTCGTTCCGGCGTCAACAACAGCCGGTCCAGCATGGCCTTGCTCAAATTCGACTGTTCCGCGGCCGCCATGTCGGTGGCGTTGGCCTCCAGGATCGCGCCCGCGCCCGCGCGCATGGCATCGGCGGCGGCCAGCAGGGCCTTATTCTTGGCCGCAGTGGGGGTCTTGGCCAAAATTGTCGCGGCGGCGCGGGCGGCGGCGCCCAGCGCCAGCATTTGCCGTTGCAGATCGCCGGAATAATTTTCTGCCGTGTTTTCTGCCGTGCTCATGGTCCCGTTCCTTTTGGCCTAGCCCAATACCAGATCGTCCCTGTGGATCATTTCCTCCCGGCCCAGGAAGCCCAGGA
>JAPYUH010000165.1:0-7268 GCA_029936195.1 Alphaproteobacteria bacterium | reverse complement strand
CCCAATACCAGATCGTCCCTGTGGATCATTTCCTCCCGGCCCAGGAAGCCCAGGATAGCCTGAATTTGGCCGCTGCGGTGGCCTTTGATGCGCGCGGCATCGGCCGCGGAATAGGCGATCAAACCCCGCCCCAGCGCCGCGCCGTCGGGGCCGCGCACCACGACCGCGTCGCCGCGCTGAAAATCGCCCTCCACCGATGTCACGCCCGCGGGCAGCAAACTGCGGCCTTGGGACAAGGCCTTGACGGCGCCGGCGTCCACGGTGATGGAGCCGCGGGCATGCAAACTGGCCGCGATCCAACGCTTTCGCGCGCTTGCGGGCGTGGCGGCGGTGGTGAACCAGGTGCCCTGGCCGCCGTCCCGCAACCGGGCGATGGGGTTGGCCGCGCCGCCATCGGCGATCACCGTGGTGCACCCCGCCTGACCGGCCAGACGGGCCGCCTGGATCTTGGTGACCATGCCGCCGCTGCCCATCTGGCTGCCCGTGGCCCCGGCCATGGCCTCGATCGCGGGCGTGATCTCCGCCACCTCGGCGATGAATTCCGCGCCGCCATCGACACGGGGGTCGGCGCTGTACAGGCCGCCGATGTCCGACAGAAGAACCAGACAGTCGGCGCCGATCATGCCCGCCACCCTCGCTGCCAGACGGTCGTTGTCGCCAAAGCGGATCTCTTCCGTGGCCACGGTGTCGTTCTCGTTGACCACCGGCACGGAGCCGTGGGCCAGCAACGCCGATAGGGTATTGCGGGCATTCAAATAGCGCCGCCGCCGCTCGGTATCATCCCCGGTCAACAGGATCTGGGCCACAGGCACGCCGTGGCGGGCCAGGCTTTCATGATAGGCATGGGCCAGACGGATCTGTCCCGCCGCCGCCGCCGCCTGGCTGTCTTCCAGGCGCAATGTCCGCCCATCAAGGCCCAGGCTGCGCCGGCCCAGGGCGATGGCGCCGGAGGAAACCAAAAGGACATCCTGGTCCCGGGCCCGGCAGGCGGCAACATCATCCATCAAGGCATCCAGCCAATCCCGGCGCAAGGCGCCCGTTTGCTGATCCACCAACAGGGAGGAGCCGATCTTGATCACCACCCGCCTGGCCTTGTCCAGCCGCGCGCTCATGGCCGCCAGCCGCCGGCCTCGGCGGCTTCGGCGTCCTCGGTCACTTCGCCGGAAGGATTATCCATGGTCTTAACCAGCGCATGCAGCAGCTCCGGCAGGCCCTTGCCGGCAATGCCGGAGATGACGTGCACCTCCGCGCCCGCCGCCGCCGACAGCTCGGCGCGGCGCTCGGCGATGATGTCATCGGTCAGGGCATCGCATTTGTTCAGGCAGACCAGTTCCAGCTTATCGGGCAGACCTTCGTCATAGGCCTGCAACTCGCCGCGCACGGTGTGGTAGTCGGCGGCGACATCGGCGGCGGTGCCGTCGACCAGATGGATCAGGGCGCGGCAACGTTCCACATGGCCCAGGAACCGATCGCCCAGGCCGGCGCCTTCGTGGGCGCCTTCGATCAGGCCGGGTATATCCGCCAGGATCACCTCCCGAGCGGCTACCTGGGCCACGCCCAGGTTTGGGTACAGGGTGGTGAAGGGGTAATCGCCGATCTTGGGCCGGGCCCGGCTGACTGCGGTCAGGAAGGTGGATTTGCCCGCATTGGGCAGGCCGATCAGACCCGCGTCGGCGATCAGCTTCAGGCGCAGCCACAGGGTAAATTCTTCCGCCTCGCCGCCTGGTTCGAACTGCCGGGGTGCCCGGTTGGTGGAGGATTTGAAGCTCTCGTTGCCCCGCCCCCCGGCGCCGCCGCGGGCCAGGATGATTTGATCGCCGGGTTCGGTGAGATCGGCCAGAATAGTTTCCCGGTCCTCGTCCAGGATCTGCGTGCCCACGGGGATTTTGAGAATAATATCCGCGCCGCCCGCCCCGGTGCGCGAAGTGCCCATGCCGGGGCGGCCGTTCTTGGCCTTGACATGTTGTTGAAAGCGGTAATCGATCAAGGTGTTCAGGTTCTCAACCGCCATGGCCAGCACATCGCCGCCCTTGCCGCCGTTGCCGCCGTTGGGGCCGCCGTATTCGACGAATTTCTCCCGCCGGAAGCTGACGCAGCCGTGGCCGCCCTTGCCGCTTTTGATATAAACCTTGGCTTGATCAAGAAATTTCATGACAGATCAACCACGACGTTTCACTGGGGTATTCAAAAAAACAAAAAACGGGGGATGGCCAACCATCCCCCGCGTTTTTAACTGCGCTTGCGGGCGCGCCTACTCCGGCGGCTGCACCGAAACGAAGGTCCGTCCGCCGGCTCTGGTGCGGAATTTCACATTACCCTCGATCAGCGCGAAAATGGTGTGATCCTTACCCAGGCCCACATTATCGCCCGGCTTCCATTTGGTGCCGCGCTGTCGCACGATGATGTTGCCGGGAATGACCTTTTCGCCGCCATATTTCTTGATGCCCAGGCGCCGCCCGGCTGTATCGCGGCCGTTGCGTGAACTGCCGCCTGCCTTTTTATGTGCCATCTATCCTGCTCCTCAACTCTCAGCGCTCTCGGTGGCGCTATCGACGACTTTGTCGGCCGCCGGTTCAGCTGCTGTATCTTTGGTTTCGGTCTTCTTCGGCGCGGCCTTTTTCTTTGGCGCGGCTTTCTTCGCGGCTTTTTTGGGTGCGCCGGGGCCGGAAATGTCGGTTATGCGCACAACGCTCAATTCCTGGCGATGACCGTTGGTGCGGCGATAGTTCTTCCGCCGTTTTTTCTTGAAAACAATGATCTTTTCGCCACGGGCCTGCTCCACCAGCTCGCCGGTGACGGTCGCGCCAGCCACCAGCGGCGCGCCCACGGTGGTATCGCCATCGGCGCCCAGCATCAGGACATCCTCGAAGGCCACTTTATCGCCGGCCTCGCCCGCGATCCGTTCAATCTTGATCACGTCGTCGGCGGCGACACGGTATTGCTTACCGCCAGTTTTAATTACTGCGAACATCTTATGGTCCATTTGTCGATCTGGTGCGGGCCTGATTGCAGCCGTGCACGCGTAACAATTCAGACGGCGCGAACGCCGCCCAGGTCGGCGCGGATATACGCCCCGCCCGGCCTTTTGTCAACGGCTGCAATCACTATTAAACACATGAATAAACACACGGGTTTTCCTATTTGGCCAAATGAGACCGGACCAGATCCAGGAACACATCCAGGCGGTCATGATGGGCCCAATGGCCGGCGCCATCAATGCTGGCCACATTGGCATTTTGGAACGAGTTGAAGCGGCCATCCTCAATGGGGTCCGAGGCCCAGCTTTCCGTGCCGCGAATAAGCAGGGTCGGGCAGGTAATTCGGGACCAAAGGTGGCGGATTTCCTCCGGGCTCAGTCCATAGGGGCGGAAGATGCGGACATAGTTGTCGAATTTCCAACTATACGTCCCGTCCTCATTCTGATTGGCGCCATGCACGGTCAGATGCCGGGCCTGATCCTCGGAAAGGTGAGGGTTTTCATCCTGCATGCGCTTAAAGGCGTCTTCCAGGGAGGCATAGCGCCGGGGCGCGCGGCCCGAGACCTTGCGCAGTTCATCCGCCCAGCCGATCAGCTTTTCATTGATGCTTTTGCCGGCGCTTTTGGCCATCATCAGGGGTGAGGCGCCCAAACCTTCGATGGCGATGATACTTTTGACCTTGTCGGGATATAGGCCGGCGTACTGCAAACTGATCATGCCGCCTAGGGAATGGCTGAGGATGGTGACCGGCGCCATGTTTTTCTGGTCCACCAGATGGGCGATGTCATAGACATATTCGGGCATGGTGTAGCTGCCGCCCATGCTCCACTGGCTGTCGCCGTGGCCGCGCAGGTCGGGGGCGATGATGTGGTATTCGTCGCGGAAGGCTTCCGCCACCCAATCCCAGTTGCGGCAATGGTCCCGGCCGCCGTGGACCAGCAGCATCGGCGGTGCGCCTTCGTTGCCCCAATCCACATAATGCAGGCGCAAGCGTTGGGAGAAATAGACGTGACTGGCGGGCCCTGATCTGATTGTCGCCACGGCTAAATCTCCTGCTCAGGCAGCTTTTTTGAGATGACGGGCGACCAGGGTTTCGGCGATCTGCACCGCGTTGAGGGCGGCTCCCTTGCGCAGATTGTCGGAAACCACCCAGATGTTCAGGCCATTCTCGACCGTCGGGTCAACCCGGATGCGAGAGATGAAGGTCGCGTATTCACCAACGCATTCCACCGGCGTGACATAGCCGCCCGGTTCCCGCTTATCCACCACCATGCAGCCCGGCGCCTCGCGCAGGATCTCGCGCGCCTGGTCGTCGTCCATGGGCCGCTCAAACTCGATATTCACCGCCTCTGCATGACCAACGAAGGTGGGCACACGGACACAAGTGGCGGTCAGTTTGATGGCCGGGTCGAGAATTTTCTTGGTCTCGGCGGTCATCTTCCATTCTTCCTTGGTCTCGCCGTCGTCCATGAAGACATCGATCTCGGGAATGACGTTGAAGGCGATCTGCTTGGGGAATTCCCGGGGGCTGGGCTGATCGTTGACATAGATGCCCTTGGTCTGGATGAACAATTCATCCATTGCCTCGCGCCCGGCGCCCGAGGCGGACTGATAGGTGGCGACCACCACGCGCGTGATCTTTGCCACGTCATGCAGCGGCTTCAACGCGACCACCAATTGGGCGGTGGAGCAGTTGGGATTGGCGATGATGTTGCGCTTGTTATAGCCGGCCAGATCGCCGGGATTGACTTCCGGCACCACCAGGGGGACATCGGGGTCCATGCGGAAGGCGGAGGAATTATCGATCACCACGCAGCCGGCCTGAGCCGCAACGGGGCCGAATTTACGCGAGATATCGCCGCCGGCGGCGAACAGCGCAATATCGATATCCGAGAAATCAAAGTTATCCAAGGCTTTGACCTTCAAGGTTTTCTCGCCAAGCATCGCGTCCCGGCCGACGGAACGGGTCGAGGCCAGGGCCACGATTTCCTCCGCCGGAAACTCCCGCTCGTCCAGAATATTCAGCATCTCCCGGCCCACGTTGCCCGTGGCGCCGACGACAGCGACCTTGATACCCATGGTATTTGTTCCTTGTTTGACTGTTTCGCTCGGGTCTCAAAAATGGGGCGCATAGATAGCCCCTAAGCATGGTTGCCTTCAAGTGGTTAATGAGGCTGTCAGAAGGATTTCAACATGTGTTGAAAACACCGGCCCGGCCCGGACTGCATTATAACTGCTTCAGGCGGCGCCGGCTTCCGCCAAAACCCATTCGCGGAAAGCGCGGACCTTGGGGTGGGTCAGGGATCGTGCCGGGTAGACCAGATAGTAGGCATATTCCGCATGCAGGGCGATATCGAACGGTTTAACCAGGCGGCCGCTGGCCAGATGATCGCGCACCAGGGCGCTGCGCGCCAGGGCAACGCCCTGGCCGTCGGCGGCGGCCTCGATCACCAGGGCGGAAAGGTTATAGCCCGGCCCCCGGTGGGGATCGATGCCCTCCACCCCCGCCGCCAGCAGCCACAGGCGCCAGGTCTCGCGCATGTCATCATGCAACAGGGTGTGGTGGCGCAGATCATCGGGCCGTTGCAGGGGAGAGGGACCTTGCAGCAAGGCGGGACTGCAGACCGGGAACAAATCCTCGGTCATCATCTGCATCACCTCCAGGCCGGGCCAGTCGCCGCGGCCGTAGCGGATCGCCAGGTCCACGTCGTCGCGGGCGAAATCGACCATTTCATCACTGGCCGCCACGCGCACGTCAATGTCGGGATAAAGGGCGCGAAAGCGGCCCAGTTTGGGTAGCAGCCAGGCGGCCGCGAACGAGGCCAGGGTGGCTACCGTCAACACACCGCTGTCCTGGCGCCGGGTCAGTCGGTCCGTGGCATCGGCCAGGATATCCAATCCCTCCCGCACTGCAGCAAGGTAATTCTGCCCGTTTTCGGTCAAGACCACGGCGCGGCCACGGCGGCGGAACAAGGCCAGGCCCAGCCATTCCTCCAATGCCTTGATCTGGTGGCTGACGGCGGCCTGGGTGACGTGCAGTTCAGCCCCCGCGCGGGTAAAGCTCAATTGCCGCGCCGTCGCCTCGAAGGCGCGCAGGGAGTTCAGCGGGGGAAGCTTACGCTCAGCCATGACCAATGCCTTTATCCATTAGTTATATTCATCCTATATATGAAAAACAATCGTTTGTCGCCGGCGGAGTTTGTTCCTATGTATTGCGGCATACAGACATCAAAAGCCATGGAAGGAGCGTTGACATGATTAGGACCACCGCAGTTACAATTAGAGAATTTGATCTTGGCCAGGTTTTGATGAGTGCGGTCAAAACGCTCGACCAATGGCAGACCCGCGCGGATCAGCGGCACCGTCTAAACCAGTTGGACGGCCGTGCCCTGGCCGACATCGGCATCACCCGCGCCGAGGCCAAGGCCGAGGCACGCAAGCCGTTCTGGTGGTACTAGAACACCTATTACGACCCCTGTTGCCAAGACCTGCCGGGCGGATCATTTTGATCCGCCCGTCTTGATTTCGGCCGGTTTTTAGCGCGGCTTTGTTATTTCGGCCAAAAATTATGTTGCACCGCACAATAATCTATTGACATGCTGCGGAAAGTCCCTATTTTGTCTCCATGTGGCGCGATATTGCACTGCACCATAAATTTTCCGGCGGGCTCGGCCCAGCCTCCAAGACCCCGAAGTTGAAAACAATTAGAGAGAATTGATCATGACCGCCAAGAACGCCAAACAGGACAAAGCCACCCCCAACAATGCCGAGACCATCATGGCCGCCGGACAAGAGACCATGCGCAACTTTGCCAAGGCCGGCACCGAGAACTTCGAAAAAGCTTTTGCCGGTTTCCAAGGCAAGGCCGAGGATCTGGCCAACGGCTATGACGAAATGGCCAGCAGTGGCAAGGATGGCCTGGAGGCCTGGGGTGCGGCCGGCGCGGCCTACGGCAAGGGCCTGGAGGTCATGGGCGGCGCGATGATGGGCTTCGCCAAGCAGATGCTGGACAGCAACGTGGCCGCGACCAAGGCGGTTCTCGGCGCCAAGTCCCTGAACGAGGTGATGGAGCTGAACGCTAAATACGCGCACAGCAACTTCGACGGCATCATGGCCCAGGGCACCAAGATGGGTGAAATGGCCACCAAGGCGGCCCAGGAAACGGCCGAGCCCCTGAACGCGCAGTTCACCGCCACGGTGGAGAAATGGCGTCAGAACGCGGCCTGATCGCGCCCGTCAAAACAGACTAAAAAGAATGCGGCGTTTACGCCGCAGGCTGCCCCTCCCCCC
>JAPYUH010000423.1 GCA_029936195.1 Alphaproteobacteria bacterium | reverse complement strand
CACAGTTGGCTACCGCATCGAGACGGAGCCCGAAAATTCGGAAGCCTACCGCTGTCGTCGTCGTCAAGGTCGACCAAAATGATCCGGCCGCCTGCCGCCGCGAACAGCTTGGCCGCCGCCCGTCCGATGCCACCCGAGCCACCCGTAATGATCGCGACCTTGCCGTCCAATTTTCCGCCCAACTCTGCCATGACTGGTTCCTTTGCGTTTTCTATTACAGCTCCCGCCGCACGATACCCTCCGCGACCAGCGCCTCGATCGCGGGTTGGTCAAAACCGAGGCCGCGCAGAATGCGGTCAGCCTCGCTGCCGAAAGCAGGGGTCGGCTCGGCCGGCTGAAAGCCGTCGCCGTCAAGCTCCACCGGCGGCCCAACCATGCGCACCGTTCCGGCGGCGGGATGCTCCATGTCGTGAAACATCTGGTTGGCGTGGGCGTGTGGATCATCGAACAACTCGATCGGGAAGCGCACCGCCGCGACCGGGATGCCGGCCTCGTTCAGACGCGCGATCCATGTCTCAGCCGAGGATTGTCGCATCATGCCCTCGACCCGCGTCTTGAGGTCGGCGTAATAGGTTTCCCAGTGAGGCTCCTGCAGCGATGTCTCCAGCAGACCCAAATCCTCGATGTTCAGAACCTCGGTGAATTTCAGGCGCAGGGAATGGCTGCCGCAGGCCACCGCGATGGTGCGGTCGGCGGTCTCGAAGGTGCGGAAATATATCGCCGTCATGGACGGAAACCGCGGGTTCGGAATTGCCGCGGCCTGCTCTTCGTAGGATGCCTTCGCGGCCCGCTGCTCGGTTAGATGGCGCAGCGCCTCGTCGTGTGCCGGGCGGTCCTGGTCTTCGGATCGGATAAGCTGGTTGTTGGCAAGGATCATCCCGGCGTGCATCAGCGAAACATCGACGATGCCGCCCTTGCCGCTGCGCTCGCGGCGCAACAAGGCCGAGGCGACGCCGAAAGACAGACACATGGCGCTCATATAATCGGCGCTGACCGGATCGCCCGACGCCGGGCGGCCATCGGTCATGCGCCCGTTGGCGGCCATCAAACCGCTGCGGGCCTGCACGACGATGTCCATGCCCGCCAGGCCGGCGTCCGGGCCATGCTTGCCAAAGGCGGTGACGGAGGCGATGACCAGCCGCGGATTTTTGGCCAGTAAATCTTCCGGCGCCAGACCAAGCTGCTTCTCCAGACCAGGGCGAAAGTTCATCAGCACCACATCCGCCCAGGCCAGAATACGTTCGATGACCGGGCGGGCGGCCGGTTTACTAAGATGCAGGGGAAGCGAGTGTTTGCCCCGGTTGCGGGAGAGGAAGATGCGGGATTCGCCCGGCGCCAGAGGGTTGAGCCTGCGCGTCGGGTCTCCGCCGGGGGCCTCGATCTTGAGCACCTCGGCCCCGCCATCGGCCAGCATCTGGCCGCAAAATGGCACGGCGATAAATTGCCCGAACTCGGCCACCCGAATGCCGTCGAAAGGCCTGGACTCGTTCATCGGCACCGATGCTTCTTTGTTGCCTGTCACCGGTGTCTTTCCTCTCTTATCGATATATAAGAAAGCCGACCGCCAATCCGGTCGGCAATAGATCGCTTCTCGCAACATCGTGATCAAATCTGGTAAAATCGTACGGGCCGTGCATTTGCCTGTCAAACCCCTGCGCCACGGCATGCGTCTATATGGGTCTTTATCTCTGCACCTTGGTATAAGCAGTGTCCGCCGGGATGTGACAGCCCGACACCTGACCAACACTGCGTTTC
>JAPYUH010000422.1 GCA_029936195.1 Alphaproteobacteria bacterium | reverse complement strand
TCTGCGCACGAATCGCACAATACAGCCCGGCGGACAGGAATGACAGAAACAAGGCCGGATTTATGGGGGCAAAAACGTCCGTCCCGGCGTCATTCGAGGGTGCGCGGAGACGATCTCCATGGTTCATTATTTTGTCGGTTGGAATTAGACCTGTGCGACCTTCTCCAACGGCGTGTCGCGGCCGGGGGGGAGGTTGTCATGGAGGTCGGCGATCAGGTCGGATTTCAGGGACTGGCGGGCCGGATCGTCCCACAGGTTGTGCCATTGTTGGGGGTCGTTGGTTAGGTCATACAACTCACCAATATTGCCGCCGTCATAATAATTGGTTTTCTCATAGACCGTGCAGATCAGGCCGTCGCGATAGATGGTCCGCATGGTGATGTCGTTGCCGGCGAAACCGTCCTGCCATTCGGTGATGGTGCGCTCATGCCCTTTACTGTCGGTGACCGAAGTCGGCAAGGGTGCGCCCTGCATCCAGTCCGGCACCGCCAACCCGGCCGCCTGGCAGATGGTTGGCGCCAGATCCACATGGCCGACCGGGGCCTCGATCGCCGCCGGTTCGATGCCCGCAACGGGCGCCGGGCGCCAGATGAAGGGCATCCGCATGAGGGCATCCACATGATAGGGCCCCTTGAACAGCATGCCGAAATCACCCTGAAATTCACCGTGGTCGGTGGTGTAGAATACATCCGTTTCGGAACCCCAGCCCAGGGCCCCGATATGCTCCATCACCCGGCCCACGGCCTCGTCGATCAATTCGTTGGAGATATGGGCCATGGCGTTGACCTCGCGGATCTGGTCCGGGGTTAGCCGGGCGGGCACCAGGCCGGCGGGCACCTCGAAATTGAACTGGCCCCGGCCCTCGAACCATTCCAGCCAATGGCGCGGCTTGCCCCGCAATATTTCCGCCGTGCGTTCGGGCGAACCGGGATAGCCGCCGGGCAGCGCCAAATCGCGCCAGTCGACGCGATGCAATTCGCCTTGCGGCGGGTCCCAGGGGTGGTGGGGGTCGGGGAAGCTCATCCAGACGAACCAATCGTCCGCGCCATCAAGGCTGTCTAGGAAGGCCATGGTCCGTTCCGCCGTCCAGTCCGTATGATATTGCTCTGTTGGAATGGGGTTGTGCCAGACCTGCGGTGCATCGGTGTCGCCGCCGCCCCGTCCACTGGGGCCGCCCTGGGCGGTGTATTCATGGAAACCGTCCACGGCGTCGGGGTGGTGGTCCCGCAGCCAGCGGGGATAGTGGGTCAGGCTGCGCCCAGGCCTGCCCGTATGTCCGCACAGCTCCATCCGGTCAAAGCCGCGGTGCGGCCCGGTCTCGCCCCTGGTGGCGGCCCAGTTCTCGAAATAGTCCGTATGGGAGGCCGGTTCGAAATGCGCCTTGCCCAGCAACGCGGTGCGATAGCCGTGTTGTTGCAAATAGGCGGCCAGATTGGGCGCATCCACGGGCAGGGGAATGCCATTCGAGGTGACGCCGTGGGTGCGGATATATTGACCCGTAAGAATGGTGGCGCGTTCGGGCATGCAGACCGTGTTCTGATTTCGGGCCTGGCGGAAATTCAGCCCCCGTGCCGCCAAGCCGTCGATCGCCGGCGTCCGCGCCACCTTGCCGCCCGTGCAGCCCAGGGCGTCGTGACGCTGCTGGTCCGTGGTGATCAACAGAATTTTTCGTCCCATCCCTCAAATACTCCTTCCAATGGTCTTATACCAAGGTACGGTGATAGAGACCCATATAGATCGTTTCAGGGACCCCTCGG
>JAPYUH010000164.1 GCA_029936195.1 Alphaproteobacteria bacterium | reverse complement strand
ATCCACTGAAACGTTAATTATCCGTCTGGACTGGTATTACTAGGGAGATATGGGGAGTCCCATCTCACAAAGTGGGGGGTGCCCCCGGGGTGGGGTCTGGCTGGTCAAGATTTTGAAGGAGGTCCCGGTCGTTTTGTCCGGGGGATTTTGCCACTGATTTGTAGCTGTATTCGGATACTTAGCCAGCACTATTGTGCCACCACAGTGCCACCAGACGAGACTTTAGTAATACATGCCTCATTTAAAATCACGTTAACCCATTGATTTTATTGGTGCCGGCGACAGGAGTTGAACCCGTGACCTACTGTTTCCAAATCATAGGCGATCAAAAGCGATGGTACCAGCAGTCCCGGCGAACGATCCTGGGCAAAACCCGAACGGAATGGTCAATCGTTGATGGAACTGCGATTGTGGTATGGTGACACATATGAATGTCCCAGACGATGTATCTTCCGAAACGCGTCCCGGCAAGCAAGGCTTGCCGTTCTTTTATGGCTGGGTGGTGGTGGCCGTGGCCTTCATTACCATGGGCATCGGGGTCAATTCCCGCACGGCCTTCTCATTGCTGTTCCCGCCCATATTGGACGAGTTCGGGTGGAGCCGGGGCAGTCTGGCGGCGACCTTTTCCATCGGCTTCGTCGTCTCGGCACTGATCACGCCGCTGATCGGCATGATGATGGACCGGGTCGGACCCAGGGTGGTTTTGCCCATAGGCGCGGTCCTGGTCAGCACCGGTCTGATGGCGGCAACCTTTGGCACGGAACCCTGGCATTTCTATTTGACCCTAGGCGTTCTGGTGGTCGGCGGTTCCATCTTTATCAGCTACATCGGCCATACCCTATTCCTGCCCAACTGGTTTACCCGCCGGCGGGGCCTGGCCCTGGGCCTGGCATTTGCCGGCGTGGGCATCGGTTCGGTCACGATCTTCCCCTGGATGCAGCATTCCATCGACACGAACGGATGGCGGGAAAGCTGTTGGGTCCTCGCCTTTATCATTCTTGCCGTCATCGTGCCCCTGAACATCATCTTTCAGCGTCACCGGCCCGAAGACCTAGGGCTTTTGCCCGACGGCGACAGGGCCGGCGAGACGGGGGAGGGGCAAAACGGCAGTCTGGCCCACCGTGCGATCGTGGATCGGGCCTGGGTGGAAACCGAATGGACAATTGCCTTGGCCGCCCGCACGGGGCGCTTTTGGTGGCTGCTGGTGTCTTTTATCGGCGCCCTATACGTCTGGTATGCGGTGCAGGTGCATCAGACCCGTTATCTTATCGACGTGGGCATTTCAGCCGATGTAGCCGCCCTGGCCCTGGGTCTGGTGGGTCTGACCGGCGTGGTCGGGCAAATCGCCATCGGCCATTTGTCGGACCGCATGGGGCGGGAATTCGCCTTTACCTTATCGTTATTGGGCTTTCTGGCAACCTATGGCTGCCTCTATCTGTTGCCGCAATGGCCTGAAGTTTGGTTGATGTATCTGATGGTGGGGCTGCAGGGCTTCCTGGGGTATGGCACCGCAACCGTGTTCGCGGCGACCCCGGCGGATCTATTCGCGGGCAAGCATTACGGCGTTATATTCGGCGTCCTGGCGACGGCGGCCAGCGCCGGGGCGGCCCTAGGGCCCTGGCTGACCGGCCTGTCGTTTGATGTTCAGGGCGACTACGACCGTGCTTTCGGCCTGGCCATGGTGGTCTGCCTGATATCCATCGCCGCCATGTGGCTGGCCGGGCCACGGAAGGTTCGCAAGGTGCCGGGTCGGGTTTCCACGCTCTAACCGGTCAATCCAGGCAGGCGGTCCGCAAGGCGTCCAGGTCCGCGTCATTGAGCCCGAGGATTTCTTCGAAGTATCTTTCGACCGTCCCGCAGCGGCTTTCTATCGCACTGAAGGCGGCGTTCAGGTATTCCTCGTGGGCGGAAAAAATCGAGGCGACGGTTGCCGCATCCATGCCTGGTTTTTCCCGGCCCGCCCAATCCCAATACTGGTTGGTCAGCAGATAATCCTCGAACACCGTTTCCCGGGGCACGCCCAACGCGGACAGGGTCAAGGCGGCCCCCGTGCCCGCCCGATCCTTGCCGGCGGTGCAGTGCACGATCATCCTGTCGCCGGCGCCGAGGCGCCGCATCAGGGTGGCGTAGCCCTTGGCGTAGAAAAAGGGGTAATTCCGGTAATTCTCGGTCATGTAACCGCGCGCGATTTCTGCCGCGTCAGGCAATAATTTGTAGTCGTCCACGGTCCGGTCATAGGGGCTTTTCTCCAGCCCCAGTTCCAGTACCTCAACCTGATTATGGCCCAGAAATCGCGAAGGTTCGTCCGCCCGTTCGGTACTGTAGCGCAGATCCACGGCGGCGTTCACGCCCAGGGCACAAATCGTCTCCATATCCGCATCGGTCAAGGCCGCCAAGGTATCGGAGCGGAAGAACCGGCCCCACTTTATGCTTTTGCCGTCTGCTGTCTTGTATCCGCCAAGGTCACGAAAGTTCGAGACGCCTTCCAGTTCAATACGCCGCTGCTTGAGTTGCATGAAATACCTTCACTCCTGTTTCGTTACTGTAAATGTTCCCGGAACCAGTCCAGGGCCGCCCGACGGGACTCGTCCAGCAGCAGGGTATAGGGATCGTAATGCCGGCCCTGCAGGGCCACCAGTTTCTTCGGCTCCCCCGCCCTCTCGAACGCCTGGCGCTGCCAGGCCACGGGGGTCTGAGTATCCTGATCGGCGACAATCATCAACAACGGGGTCGGCGCGATCCGCTCCACGAACGAAATGGGCTCGTAGCAGCGCAACAGATCCAGACTGCGCAGCGTAATCTCGTTGGCGTAGGCGCCGTCCTTGTCCACCGCCTCGGCCCATTCCGCCGTCTCCGATCCGGGCAGTGCGGCAGGGGTGACGGCGGGCGGTTCGCCACGGGCGCGGGCGTCGCGGTCGGCGGCCAGGCGAGCCATGAACCGTGCCCTGCTTTTTTCAGGCACCCAGGTATCAAAGGTTCGTTGCCCCGACACCAGCGGCACCTGGGAGACAACACATTTCACCCTGTCGTCCAGGGCCGACACGGTCAGGGCATGGCCGCCCGAATATGACGTCCCCCACAGGCCGATGCGCGCGGGATCGACGCCGTCCAGGTTTCGGGCATAGGAAATCACCGCCCGCATATCCTCCACCTGCTGCCAGGGGTCGGTCTCGTTGCGGGGCCAGCCGGAGGAGGCGCCGTAGTTGCGGTGGTCATAAACCAGCACGGCGAAACCGGCCTGGGCAAAGCGGTCGGCATAGTCGTCCAGGCCCATGGCCATGAGGGCGGAAAAGCCGTGGCTCATGAGAATGAGCGGCGCCGGTTCCTCGCCGCCATAATACCAGCCGGCAAGTTTCTCGCCGTTGGCCTCGATGATTATGTCGCGCTTCATGTGGCCTCGTTCATGCGAGCTGTACCTCGCGCAGGATCGGCGCCCAGTCTTCCACCATTTCCTCTTGGCCGGGATTGTATTGCACGGCGATCTGGCTATAGCCGGCATTCTTCAGGTTGGTCAGGCGTTCCACCAGTTCGTCTCGGGTGCCGGTGAAGGTTTTCTGCCGGATCAGATCCGCCGTCACCAGATGCCGTTCATCGTCGCGCACAAACATCATATGGCCCTTGTGCAACGAGAGGTACCTGGCGTCATCGGGCGTATAGGAGCGGTATAATTTGTGATACTGGTCCACCAAATCCCGCTGCCAGTCCGGCAGGTTGATGGTTTCGCCGCTCTTCGCCTCGGCCTCGACGATGGCGTGCATGAAAATCGCCGCGCCGGGCCCGGCGTGCGCAATGGCTCGGTCGCTGTCGTAGGCTTCGCCAGGGGCCAGGACGCAACCCAGCGTCAGCATGGTTGCATAAAGATCTTCCGCGGCGTTGCCGGCCCCGGCCCAACTGGCCTGCATGCGCTGCAAATCGCGCAGACCGGTGTGTTCGGTGAAAACAATATCAATCCAGCCGGCCTTCATCTTGGCGGTCAGGGCCCGGCTGCGCGGGCCGAATGCGGAAATATGCAGGGGCACATTGTCATCTATATTGATCAGGCCCAGTTCCGGGTTGAGGAAGTTCGCCTTGGGCCGTTTGCCCTCGAACGGCACCTCGACAATGTCACCCGACAACATGCCGTAGACCGCCGCGATATGGGCTTCCATATCGTCCATTTTCATGGCGCCGTAGCCCATGGTGCGCCGTCCGGTGAAGCCGGTGCCGACGCCAAAATCAACCCGTCCTGGCGCCAGGGCGTTCAGGGTGGCGAAGGCATTGGCGGTGACTGGCGCGATACGGTTGGAGGGGATGAGAACACCCGTAGCCAGGCGAATTCTCTTTGTCTGCATGGCGGCCGCCGCCATCGAGACGAAGACGTCACCGCACAACTGCTGGGTGTCATAGAACCAGGCATAGTCAAAGCCCAGTTCCTCGGCTCGTTCAACAATCTTCCAGCTCTCCGCGCCCGCCGGCACGCCAAGACCAATATCCATGTTTTAACTCCTAAAGCACGTCGTCAGGGGCGCGATAATCCAAGTCCAGATCCCGCGCCACGGCCTCGTGGGTTACCTTTCCGCCATGCACGTTCAGACCTGCCTTCAAATGCGGGTCGTCGCGCATGGCCTGGGCAAAGCCCTTGTCGGCCAGGGCCAGCATAAAAGGCAGCGTGGCGTTGTTCAGGGCAAAAGTAGAAGTCCGGGCCACGGCGCCAAGCATGTTGGCGACACAATAATGCACCACGTCATACACGCGATAGGTGGGATTGTCATGGGTGGTCGCGTGGGTGGTCTCTATACAGCCGCCCTGGTCGATGGCCACATCGACGATGACGGCGCCACGGCGCATGCCCTTGACCATCTCCTCCGTGACCAGACGGGGCGCGGCGGCGCCGGGTACCAGCACGGCACCGATCACCAGGTCGGAATTCATCACGTGTTTTTCAATACTGTCGACCGTGGAATAGATGGTGTTGAGGGAAGCTCCGAACTGATCGTCGAGTTCCTTCAGGCGACAAATGTTCAGGTCGATCACCGTCACCCGCGCTTCCGAGCCGATGGCGATGCGCGCGGCGTTCGAGCCTACCACCCCGCCGCCCAGGATCAGCACGTCCGCCGCCGGCACCCCGGCGACGCCGCCCAGCAGGGCGCCGCGACCACCCTGATACATTTCCAGACAATGGGCGCCCGCCTGGATCGCCATGCGCCCCGCCACCTCGCTCATGGGTGCCAACAGGGGCAGGCCGCCGAAATTGTCGGTCACCGTCTCGTAGGCGATAGCCGTGGCGCCCGACGCCATCAGGCCCTTGGTCTGATCGGGATCGGGGGACAGATGAAGGTAGGTGAACAACACCTGTCCATGGCGCAGCATGGCAATCTCGCCCGCCTGGGGCTCATTCACCTTGACGATCATGTCCGCCTTGGCAAAGACATCCGCCGCCGCACCGGCATTGGTCTCCACCACCACGCCATGGCCATGATGCACGGCCTCCCGCACGGCGGTGGGCGTCAGCCCGACCCGGTATTCGTGGTTCTTGATCTCCTTCGGAACACCGATCAGCATGGCCTGGCCTTTCTGTCGCGCGTTGGAGCATTTTCAACTTTCGTTGAACCACCGAGCTACCCGCTCCCCCGGCCCAACCACCTATTAATGGTACCCTGTGGGTGCCAATAGAGTCCGGAGGGCCGGGGAGCGGGTGGTTCAGACTGCACTGAAAGTGCTCTAGTCGATGGCTTTGATCACCTTGCTGAGTATATCCATCATCTCGTCAATCTGGCTTTTCTCGACGATAAAGGGCGGTGACAAGGCAATGACGTCGCCGGAAACCCGGACCATCAGACCCGCTTCATAGGCCTTGATGCAGGCTTCCATGCCACGGGCGCCCGGCGCGCCGTCACGGGGGGCAAGTTCAATGGCGCCAACCAGGCCGATATTGCGAATATCGATCACATTGGGCAGATCTTTCAGGGAATGGATGGCGTCTTCCAGATGGGGGCTCAGATCGGCGGCGCGCTGGAACAGGCTCTCTTCTTCGTAGACCTGCAAGGTGGCCATGGCCGCCGCGCAGGCCAGGGGATGGGCGGTATAGGTATAGCCGTGGAACAGCTCTATCCCACCCGGGCTTTCACTCATGAAGGTGTCGTAGATCTTGTTGTCGGCGGCGACCGCGCCCATGGGCACGTAGCCGGAAGTCAGGCCCTTGGCCATGGTGAACAGGTCCGGCTTAACGCCGAACCGGTCCGCGGCAAAGTTGGTTCCCAAGCGGCCAAAGCCGGTGATCACTTCATCAAAGATCAGCAGGATGCCGTGCTTGGCGGTGATCTCGCGCAAGCGCTGCAAATATCCCTCCGGCGGCACCAGCACACCGGTGGAGCCCGCCATGGGCTCAACGATAACGGCGGCGATGTTGGAGGCGTCGTGCAGGGCAACCATTCGCTCCAATTCATCGGCCAAATGGGCGCCCCAGGTGGGCTGCCCCTTGGTGAACGCCTGTTCCGCCAGATTATGGGTATGGGGCAGATGATCGACGCCGTTGATCAGGGGGCCGAAAAACTTGCGGTTGGCGACCATGCCGCCCACGGAAATGCCGCCAAAGCCAACGCCGTGATAGCCGCGCTCCCGCCCGATCAGCCTGGTTCGCGTCCCCTCGCCCCGAATGCGGTGATAGGCCAGGGCAATTTTCAACGCCGTATCGACGGCTTCCGAGCCGGAGTTGGTGTAAAAAATGCGGTCCATGCCGTCCGGCGTGATGCCCGAAAGTTTCTGCGCCAACTCAAAGGCCAAGGGCTGGGCAAATTGGAATGACGGCGCGAATTCCAGGGTATCCGTCTGCGCCTTGACCGCCTCGACCACCTTTGGGTGGCCGTGACCAATATTGACGCACCACAGACCGGCGGAACCATCCAGAATATCGCGGCCATCGTGGCTTTTGTAGTGTATGCCCTTGGCCGAAACCAACATGCGCGGCGCCGCCTTAAAATCCCGGTTGGAGGTAAAGGGCATCCAGAATTGCGAAAGATCATTGGGTTGAGATTCAGCAGTCGTAAGGGGCTTGTTCATGGCACACTCCAGTCTTGGTTTCGGTCGCACTGTATCAAGTACGGCAGCAAGACAAAATCATAATCGGTGGTTTAAACAGCAATTATAGGCGGCTTGTCTCCAAGCTTCCCCAGCTCGTCGCATGTTCGACGCGAATGGCGATGACGGGGTGGCGTTCAATCGCCATTTCTCTAAGTTGGGGATAACGCGCGCGCAACAGGCGCTGGGCTTCGTCATGCTCGTCGCCACTCGGCAGGATATCTGCCTGACCACGCAGCATCAGCCAACAAAGGCGCGACCAATCCTGGTCGTCATAACGGTCAACGACAAATCTGACGGTACGATTTTCGGCAATATTGCGCAGCCGTTTCAACGGCATCGTCTGCCGCCGCTTTGGTTTCTCATCGATGGTGATGTAAATGTTGGTGCCGACAGAGGCGTAGCACACCGGTGTGACATGGGGCACGCCGCCGGCATCCGCCGTCGCCAAATGGCCAACGCGTTGGGCATCGAGGAACTGTCGTTGTGCGTTTGTTAGCTTCATATTGGACAGAATATGCAATGGGGCCGTTGGATCAAGAACCTCGCGACATCAGCCGGCCAATATTTAGCTTCCGCTTGGCAGGCGCCAGGTATCTTATTATCGATGCGATTTTCCGATCAGGAAGATCAGAGCGGGATTGATGGGCAATGGCCAAATGACGCAGCGGCGAGAGAAGATCGAGGCCTTCGTGCGGCACCTCGTGGCCGAGGTTGAAGCGGCCGAGGCGGAGGGGATAGTTGCACCCCAAGCCATCGCCGACCATTTCAATGGCAAGCGTCTCACCACCCGCAAGGGCCGCGGTTGGACGGCCGCGACGGTGGCGAAATTCCTGAGCAGTCCGGGCGTCAAGCGCTACCGCACGGGCGGAATTGTGGGGCACGGGGGAGATCGGGCTGCTGATCGCGATACGCTGCCACGGGTACTCGATAATGGGCAATTGCGCCGCATAACGGAAACCACGATCGGTCACTACGACCGGGCAGCCGAAGCTTACCGCCTCGGCACCCTCAATCACGATGTCAGCCAGAACCGCGCGGCGTTGCTGGAGGCGATGCAGGGTAAGCCGCCCTATTCGATCCTCGACCTGGGCTGCGGTCCCGGACGGGACGTGCTTTATTTCCGTTCGTTGGGCCATGAAGTGGTGGGTCTGGACGGGTCGGCGGAATTCGTCGCCATGACGCGCCGCTATACCGGATGCGATGTTTTGCACCAAGATTTTCTTGCCTTGAACTTGCCGGCCGCCCGTTTTGACGGCGTGTTTGCCAACGCTTCGCTGTTCCACGTACCCGGCCAGGAACTGCCCCGGGTGCTACGGGATATTGCCGCCGCCTTGAAGGCCGGCGGCGTTCTGTTCTGCTCAAACCCGCGTGGCAACAATCAGGAAGATTGGAATGGCGACCGCTATGGCTGTTTTTGGGATCTCGCCACCTGGCGTGACTGCCTCACGGCGGCTGGGTTTACGGAAATCAGGCATTACTACCGCCCGAGCGATCGTCCGCGCCACCAGCAGCCATGGCTGGTGACGGTTTGGCGCAAAGCCTAATTCAAGCGGCAGCGCAAGATGTATCTCTCGCCGTCGAATTCATGAAAGTAATGAGCGGCTAGTGGATGCCTAATCGGTTGCGGTTCGTCCGCCGGCGCCAGGTTTTGTTCGGCC
>JAPYUH010000421.1 GCA_029936195.1 Alphaproteobacteria bacterium | reverse complement strand
CGGTCCCCTGACCAATTTTCCCGGCATGGCCCCCGTGGGCGTGCCGTCCCGATAAGTGACTTGGCCGTTGTTGATGGTCGCCACATAGCCCGCCACTTCCTGCACCAGGCGCTGGCCGTTGGCGGGCAGGTCGTTGACCATGTGCGGGGGTGCGATGGCCAGGCGGTCCAAATCGATGATGTTCAGGTCCGCCTTTAGGCCGGGGGCGAGGAGGCCCCGATCGGCCAGGCCGTAGCTTAGGGCCGTGTCGCGGGTTTGGTATTTCACCGCCTGTTCCAAGCCCAGGCGCGGGCCGCGTTGGCGGTCGCGGACCCAGTGGGACAGCATGTAGCTGGGCATGGAGGCATCGCAGATCAGGCCGCAATGGGCCCCGCCGTCGGACAGCGAGAGCAGGGTGTCCTCGCTCTCCAGCATCTCGCGCAGGGCCTCGAAATTGCCATTCGTGTAGCTGACCAGGGGATAGTACAACAGCTCCCTGCCGCCCCGGCCCAACAGATGGTCCAGACAGACCTCGATGTCCGGCTTGCCCATCCGCTGGGCAATGGCGGCGATGGATTTGTCCTGCGTTGGTTCGTAATCGGGCGGATCGCCCAGGGGGAACATCTTATGGTACGAGGTTGCCACGGTGGTGTTGAAACGGCCGGTGAACAAGCTGTCCTCCACCAACAGCGCGGCCCGGTTCTCGGGCGTGCTGAGCGCCGCTACCCGCTCAGCCAAGGGCAGGCCGGCGTATTTCATATAGGTGGGATGCTTCATGAAGGGATGCAGGGAGCTTTGCAGGCCCAGCAACAGACCCGCCGGCCGGCCCGCCACCAGGGCGCGCACGTCCGCCCCACTGCCCCGCGCCGCCCTGGTCAGCTTTAGAATATCCCGCCATTCGTTGGGCACCGTATCCGCCTGGCCCAAAATGAAGGTGACCAGCAGGCCGGTCTCCTTGGCCAGTCTCACCATCCAGTCCATGTCCTCGCCGAACTGGCCGCCCATGCCGCCCAGGCCGAAGTCCGTTGCCAGCTCGAAGACCCCGTGGCCGGCCCTTTTCATGCCCTGGCCGATGGCCAAAAGCTCGTCGGCGCCCGCAAACGTACCCGGCACGGGCACGCCGTCGATGGCGCGGTGCAGCATGGTGCGCGAAGTGGAAAAGCCCAGGGCGCCGGCTTTCAGGCCCTGTTCGACAATCGCCGCCATGCCTGCCATGTCGTCGGCCCCGGCGGGTTGGTTGTTGGCGCCGCGCTCGCCCATGACATAGGCGCGGATGGCGCCGTGGGGGACTTGTGTGCCCACGTCGATGGAGCGGGGCATGGCGTCCAGGGCGTCGAGATATTCGGGGAAGCTTTCCCAGGTCCATTCAATACCTTCGGCCAGGGCAGTGCCGGGAATATCCTCCACGCCTTCCATTAAGCCGATCAGCCAGTCGCGCTTGTCCGGCGCCGCCGGCGCGAAGCCGACGCCGCAGTTGCCCATCACCGTGGTCGTCACCCCATGCCAGCCCGAGGGCGTCAGATGCGGATCCCACGTGACCTGACCGTCATAGTGCGTGTGAATATCGACCCAGCCCGGCGCCACGATGGCGCCATCCGCCGCGATCTCCTCCCGGCCCGGGCCCGCCTTGCCGCCGACCTGGCTCAACCGCCCATCATCGATGGCGATATCGCCGCTGAAATTTTTCCTGCCGGCGCCATCGACAATGGCGCCGCCGCGAATGACCAGATCATGCATGCCGGAATATCCCTTTACCTCAGATGGCTCAAATATTGCGCCACATAGTCCGTCTTG
>JAPYUH010000009.1:15224-46325 GCA_029936195.1 Alphaproteobacteria bacterium | reverse complement strand
GCGCACCGGTTTGGGAATCCCTAAACGGACTCTTCTGTTAAGCGGGAACTACTAGATGCCTTTTTTTAAAACCCCTTAACGGATTGAATATTTCACATCAAGTTAGAAATTATTAGATGCATTGAACAATAGTTAAAACTATCATACGTTTAAAAAAATCAACACAAGGATGCCAAATCTTCCCCAATCTGTCCGGTCGGATATATTTCTCGGCAACGGACATAAATAGTTGGATAGCCATGCCCATTCCACCCACCCCGCTCCGGCCTTCCGATCTCCCCCTCCTGCCCACCATGGGTGTGGGCAGTTATGCAATTCCGGGGTGGATGCATCTATTCCGCCAGCATATGCGCGAGGCGGCGGCCCCCATGGACGTGGCGGAGGCGTTCGAGGATGCGACGCGGCTGGCCATTGCGGATCAGGTCGAGGCGGGGGTGGACATCATTTCGGATGGGGAATTGCGGCGGCAACGCTTTGTCTACGAGATGTACGACCGCATCTCGGGCATCACCCGGCAGCAGCGGCCGCGCAAGCTGGGCGTGCCGGGCTATGACATGGCGCCAAAGTTCATGGCCACGGACCGGGTCGACGCGCCGGAAGGGCTGGGACTGGTGCAAGAATATCAGGATCTGGCGCGGCTGGCCCCTGGCCGTCGGTTGAAAATTGCCTTTCCGGGGCCCCTGACCTTTGCCTCCAATATTCTGCCGCACCCGCACTATGACGGCGCCGATGGGTTGATGGACGATATTGTCATGATGTTGCGCGCAGAGGTCGAGGCCCTGCGTCTGGCGGGCGCCCAGTTGATCCAGATCGATGAACCGGGGCTGACCCACATCCCCGCCGAACGCAGTTTGGATGAAGCGGCCAATTGCATCAATCAGGTCACGCGGGGGCTGTCGGCGCAAACGGCGGTGCATGTCTGTTTCGGCAACAATGCTTCCCGCCCCTATTCGCCGCGCGGCATGGCGCGGCTGCTGGGTGCCATGGAGCAGTTGGAAACCCACATGCTGGTGCTGGAATTCGCCAACAGGGAGATGGCGGAGCTGGAAATTCTAAGCTCGTTGTCCGCACGCTATCAGATCGCCGCGGGCGTGATCGACGTGAAATCCTTCCATGAAGAGACGGCGGAGGATGTCGCCGCGCGCATTCGCCTGGTTCTGCGCTACGTCCCCGCCGACAAGTTGACGATCACCGCCGATTGCGGCTTTTCCGCCATTCCCCGCTGGCTGGCGCGGCACAAAATGGGCGCCATGGTGGCCGGCGCCCGCCTGGTGCGGGATGAATTGTAAGCAAGTATTAACCATGTTCCTTTAGAACCCGTTAGCGATCCATATGGGATAATGCAGGGTTGCTAGAACGGCGAACGCCGTCCGTAAATTGGGACGCTGGACTGAATGACCTCGAACGTGGCCTCTAACGTTGTGGCACTGCCCGGAATTGGGATCGGCCCGCACACGCCCGTGCGCGCCGCTGCCGGTGCGTCCAAAACAGAGGTTGAAAATCAGGATGGTCATCGTGGCAAGGCCGCCAAGGATGGCCCGCAGCAAGCGCCTGAAAATAACAATGTCCCCGCGTCCAAGCCAAATTCACCCGTTGCGCTGAACAGTCTGCTTGCCGCCCAAGAAGCCGGCGCCCAGGAGGCTCCAGCCGAGCCCGAACCCAATCACGAACAAAACAGCGGGCACGAACAAAGCAGCGGGCAGCCCACGCAGCTAAACGAAGCGGAGCAAAAGCAGGTTGAACAGCTGAAGAAAAACGACGCCGAAATCCTGCGTCACGAACAGGCCCATGCGGCCGCCGGCGGCCAATATGACGGTGCCCCGCAATACAGTTGTACCAACGGCCCGGACGGCAAACGCTATGCCAATGCCGGCCTTGTCTCGATCGATGTCAGCCCCGTGGCCGGCGACCCGAAAGCCACCATCGAAAAAATGGACGTGGTTCAACGCGCCGCCAATGCGCCCGCCGAGCCATCTGGCGCGGATCGTTCCGTTTCCGCCAAGGCCGCCGCCGCTAAGCAGGCCGCACAGATTGAACTGACGCAGTTGAAAGCGGACGAGGCGTCCGAAGCCAGAGGCGACGGCGATGAGGCGCCCGCGACACTTGGCATTCCCAAGACCGATGACGCGCCTGCCGAGGCAGGTGAAAGTAGAACCAACGCCGCAACGCAGGCTAAAACAGCCGCGGTCTCCCACGCCGCCGCCGCCGCTGCTTACGCGGCGCCCCTGAACGCCATCGCCGGCTCCTGAAAACCCTAACGCAAATCAAGACTGATCTAATCCAGCAATAATTCCGCCAAATGTTTGCGGTGATGGGCGCCATCGCCATGCTGCTGCTCGCACCACAGGGCGCGGCGGCGGTAAAGCTGGGCATCACATTCATAGGTAAAACCAAATGCGCCATGGAATTGAATAGCCCGGTCGGAGGCGAAGGCGAAGGCGTCCGCCGCCTGGGCCTTGGCCATGCGCACGGCCACCTCGCCCCGGCCTTCGTTCATATCAAACACCGTGGCCGCATGATAAAGATGCGAGCGGGCCTGCTCCAACCCCACCAGGGCATCGACCATTGGGTGTTTCAAGGCCTGATAGGCGCCGATAAAATGGTCGAACTGGCGCCGCGTGGTCAGGTAATCCACCGTGACATTGATAACGCCCGCCGTGCCGCCGCACATCTCCGCCGCATACAACAAACAAGCCGCCAAGTGCAGGCGATGCAGATTGGCGCTGGGCAGCAGATTATCCAGGTGAATGGATACGCCGTCCAAGCTTAGGGCATGGCTGCGCCGGCTTTCATCAATCACGATCTCGCGGTGCATGGCATCCGCGCCAAAATCAGAAGGCTCCACCAACACCACATGCGGCTCCCCAGCCAACTCCACGGATATGAGGAACAAATCAGCCATTTCGGCGTCGGTGACAAAGGTCTTGCCGCCGCTCAGATGCAACCTATCGCCATCCCGCGTGGCGCTGCAGGTCAGGTTGGTCAGGTCCCAATCGCCATGGGCTTCGGTCAACGCAAGTGCGGCGACGGTGCCGGCGGCCAACCGCGGCAGCCATTGGGATTTCTGTTGCTCGCCGCCGCCCCGCAGAATGGCTTGTGCCGCCAACGTGGTCGAGATCAAGGGAGAGGAGAACAGATTGCGGCCCATGGGCTCGACAATGGTCGCCACCTCGCCCAGGCCAAGGCCGCTGCCGCCGTATTCTTCCGGAATGGCGATGCCAAGCCAACCCAGATCGGCGATTTCCCGCCACAGCTCGGGCGCAATCGAGCTCTCCGCTTCCAACTGCCGGCGCACCGCGTCCATGGGAGATTTGTTGCCCGAGAAAATCTCGGCGATTTCCAGCAACTGCTGTTGCTCGTCGGTAAAGATGATGTCTGCCTGTTCACTCATGATGGGCCACTCGTCTAATCTTGTTTCGGCAGGCCCAGGACCCGCTCGCCGACAATGTTCTTTTGGATCTGGGTGGTGCCGCCGCCGATGGTGCCGGAGAAGGCTTGGAAATAGCCGCGCTGCCATCGTCCCCCATCAACGGCACTATCGTCACCCACATAACGAGACGCGTTGGCGCCCTGTAATGTGACCGCAAATTGGTTCAAACGGCGGCGCCATTCCGTTCCGGTAAGTTTGCGGGACAGGGCAATGGAGGCCGGCCGTTCGGATATCAACGCCGGTATCTTGGCCCGGCTATTGTTCAGCGCCATGCCGCGCTCCTCCATCAGGAAGGAAACCAATTGATCCCGCACCAGGGGGTCCTGAATAGCGGGGCGGCCGTCACGCAGGGCATGGCGGGCCAATTCAACGACCTCCCTTGCGGACACTGTCATGGAGGCAACGCCGCCGGCCTGGCCGCCGCTGACCGCGCGCTCGAATGTCAGGGTCTTCATGGCCACTTGCCAGCCGCCGCCCTCCTCGCCAATCAGGCAGCTTTCCGATATCCGGGCATCGTTGAAAAATGTTTGGGTGAAGCCGTGTTCACCGGTCAATTTCTTAATCGGCGAGGGATCAACGCCCGCGATCTTCATGGGCGCGAGAAAATAGCTAAGGCCCTCGTATTTGGTATTGGTCTGGGTATCCGTGCGGGCCAGCAGAATGATAAAATCCGCATAGGCGCCAAGCGACGTCCAGATCTTTGAGCCGTTCAGGACGAATTCATCACCCTCGCGGATGGCCCGCAATTGCGCGTTGCCCAGGTCCGAGCCGTGGTCGGGCTCGGAGAAGCCCTGGCACCAGATATCTTCGGCGCTGAGGATCCGTTTTATATAAGCCTGTTTCTGGGCCTCCGATCCCATGTGCAAAATCAACGGGCCGGCCCAATTGAGGCCGATGGTATTGGTCATGAAGGGCACGTTTTGGCGCACCATTTCCGCCGTTGCAATATCCTGTAATGCCTGATCCTCGCCGCCGCCGCCATATTCCGCCGGCCATGCAAGGCCCAGATAACCAGCCTCATAGACCTTGCGCTGCCAATCGCGCAGGAAGTCGAACTGCTGATCGGTGCCCACCTCCATGAAACTCTGGGGCAGCAGGAAGCCTGGATCGCCGGGCGCATTATCCCGCAACCAGGCGGACACCTCGGCACGGAATTCATTCAGTTCCTGATCCGTTATACGCATTTACCCATTCTCCCATGGCTCCTAGGCGGCCGTCCGAATACCGGAAAAGGCCGCGATCTTCCAAACAGCGTCCCGTTTCTGCAGGATATAGAAGGCCTCGATATATTCGGTGGGACTGTCGTCTTCGCGCCAGCGGGTCGAGGTAATCACCACATGCGCCTTCCGCTCATCAACATGAGTGACCTCGTATTCGGCTTTAACGTGATGAAAGCCCATCATTTCGCGCAGTTTTTGAGGGTCAAACGGATAGCGTTCCCGCATCTGCACCTCGTCTTCGGTGATATAGGCTACGGGCAAATGAACATGGGCCTGCATGTCGTCCCGGGTACCGCTTTCCAGAGCCCCTTCATAATCATGCAAAACGGCCAGCACCTCGGCCACTAATTCGTCACGTCTGGAAATCACCAACCCTCTTTTGATTACGCAATATTTACCTAAAACAAGGATAACCAGGACAACGGGATTTGGCCACGGCTTCATATGCTGCGGTGAAGTCCGGCGATGGGGGGATTAGTTTCATTTCTATTCATGAGCCAATCGGGTTTGGCGACGCGCTGCGTCCGTTATTTGAATGCTGGGACAAAGCGCGCAACGGCAGGACCATGCCGGCACGGTCCGATTTCGATCCCCTGAGCCTGCCCAGGGACTTGCTGGCCAACATGTTTCTTTTGGAAGTTCAGCACCAACCCCGGCGTTTTCAATTTCGCCGCATGGGAACGGCGGTGGCGGAAATGCTGGGCGAGGATTGGACCGGCAAGTATCTGGACAAATTGCCCAAGGCAAATCAACAGGTGATCGATCAGTATGAAGAGACCGTGGAAAAGCAGGCGCCAACGGAATTTCATAATCAATACATCAAAATTGATCCCCCCCTGCGACGCAAACGCATGATGCACTACCGCCGCCTGCTGCTGCCGCTGTCGAACGACGACAAGGTGGTGAACATGTTGATGGGCACGACCTCGATCACGCCAGTTGATTGATCCCAATTGGTCATCCCAAAAATTCAAATTGCCGAGACCTTTATAGACGGCGGCCGTTGCACCACATGGCTACCAAGGGTACAAAAGCCGCAAGGATTCTCAGGGTGGATTCTTTGGCAAGGGTCTGCGTTTAACAGCTACGGCATCGGGAAAGGACAACAAGAATGGCACGGAACAAGATCGCATTGATCGGGGGCGGCAACATCGGCGGCACCCTGGCGCATTTGGCGGGCCTTAAGGAAATGGGCGACGTGGTGATGTTCGACATCGTCGACGGTCTGCCCCAGGGCAAAACCCTCGATCTGGCGGAATCATCCCCGGTGGAAGGTTTCAACGCCTCGCTTTCGGGCAGCAGCAAATATACCGCCATCAAGGGCGCCGACGTGATCATCGTCACCGCCGGCGTGGCGCGCAAGCCGGGCATGAGCCGGGACGATCTGCTGGGCATCAACATCAAGGTCATGCAGCAGGTCGGCGAGGGCATCAAAAAACATGCCCCCAACGCCTTTGTCATCTGCATCACCAATCCACTGGACGCCATGGTCTGGGTGCTGCGCGAGATTTGCGGCTTGCCCGCCAACAAGGTGGTCGGCATGGCCGGCGTGCTGGACAGTGCCCGCTTCCGCTATTTCCTGGCCGAAGAGTTCGATGTCTCCGTCGAAGACGTCACCGCCTTCGTCCTCGGCGGCCATGGCGATACCATGGTGCCCCTGGCGCGGTATTCCACCGTGGCCGGTATCCCCCTGCCCGATCTGGTCAAGATGGGCTGGACCACCAAGGAACGCCTGGACAAGATCATCCAGCGCACCCGTGACGGCGGCGCCGAAATAGTCAGCCTGCTGAAAACCGGTTCGGCCTTTTATGCGCCCGCCTCGGCCGCGATCCAGATGGCGGAGAGCTATCTGGGTGATCAAAAACGCGTACTGCCCTGTGCCGCGCTTTTGACCGGCCAATACGGCGTCAAGGATATGTATGTGGGCGTGCCGGTGGTGATCGGGGCCAAGGGCGTGGAGCGGATCGTCGAGGTTTCTCTAAACAAGACCGAGAAAAAGGCCTTCGATCATTCGGTCGCCTCGGTCAAGGATTTGATATCCGCTTGCAAGAAGCTTGACCCGACCCTGGGCAAAAAGGCCAAGCCCCGAAAGAAGGCAAAGAAGAAATAATCAGAACGACAACGGATTATTACCAGTAAGCATATGGGGTTGCGATGAATATTCATGAACATCAGGCCAAGGACGTCCTGAAAAAGTACGGCGTCAGCGTCCCGAAGGGCGGCGCGGCCTATAGCGTGGACGAGGCGGTCAAGGTCGCCAAAGGGCTGCCGGGACCGGTCTATGTGGTCAAGGCACAAATCCACGCCGGCGGCCGGGGCAAGGGCGGCGGCGTCAAGCTGGCCAAATCCATTGACGAAGTGCGCGATCTGGCCACGGAAATTCTGGGCATGAACCTGATCACCCATCAGACTGGGCCGGGCGGCAAGATCGTCAACCGATTGTACATCGAAGACGGCTGCGACATCGCGCGGGAGCTGTATCTCTCCGCCGTCATCGACCGGGGCACCTCCCGCATCGCCATCATGGCCTCGACCGAGGGTGGCATGGATATCGAGGCGGTGGCGGAGGAAACACCGGAAAAAATCCTGACCCTGGTAATCGATCCCATCGCCGGCCTGCAGGGCCATCACGCCCGCCGCCTGGCTTTCGGCCTGGGGCTTGAAGGCAAACAGGTTGGTTCCGCCGTCAGGCTGATCACGGCGCTGTACAAGGCATTCGTCGATCTGGATGCTTCCCAGGTGGAGGTCAACCCCATGGTGGTCACGGGCGCCGGCGATGTCATGGCGTTGGATGCCAAGATGAATTTCGACGACAACGCCCTGTACCGCCACCCGGACATCGAGGAATTGCGCGACCCGACCGAGGAGGATCCGGCGGAACTGGAAGCCGCCAAGGCGGAATTGAACTATATTCGCCTGGACGGCAGCATCGGCTGCATGGTCAATGGCGCCGGACTGGCCATGGCGACCATGGATATCATCAAGTTGCATGGCGGCGAGCCGGCGAACTTCCTGGACGTGGGCGGCGGCGCCACCAAGGAGCGGGTAACCCAGGCCTTCAAGATCATTCTCTCGGACCCGAACGTCGAGGGCATTCTGGTCAACATCTTCGGCGGCATCATGCGCTGCGATATTATTGCCGAGGGCGTGGTGGCCGCCGCCCGCAAGGTTTCGTTGGACAAACCCCTCGTGGTCCGCCTGGCCGGCACCAATGTGGAACAGGGCAAGGAGATCATGGCAAATTCGGGCCTGACAATTATCTCCGCCGATGATTTGGGTGATGCCGCCGCCAAGATGGTCGCCGCCGTGAAGGAGGCCGCGTAATGGCTGTACTGGTCGACAAAAACACCAAGGTGATCTGCCAGGGCTTTACCGGCAATCAAGGGACATTTCATTCCGAACAGGCCATCGCCTACGGCACCCAAATGGTCGGCGGTGTTTCGCCGGGCAAGGGCGGGGAAAGCCATCTGGGCCTGCCGGTATTCAATACCGTGGCCGATGCGGTGGAAACCACGGGTGCCAATGCCTCTGTCATTTATGTGCCGCCGCCTTTTGCGGCCGATGCCATATTGGAGGCCATCGATTGCGAGATAGAGCTGGCCATTTGCATTACCGAAGGCATCCCCGTGCTGGACATGGCGGCGGTGAAGTGGGCCTTGCAGGCATCCGGCAAGACACGGCTGATCGGGCCCAACTGTCCCGGCGTCATCACCCCCGATGAATGCAAGATCGGCATCATGCCCGGCCACATCCACACCCGCGGCCGGATCGGCGTGGTCTCCCGTTCGGGCACCCTGACCTACGAGGCCGTGGGGCAAACCACGGCGGTGGGTTTGGGCCAGACGACCTGTATCGGCATTGGCGGCGACCCTATCAACGGCACCAATTTCATCGATTGCCTGGAGATGTTCCTGGGCGATGACGAGACCGAAGGCATCGTCATGATCGGCGAGATTGGCGGCACGGCGGAGGAAGAGGCGGCCGAATTCGTCAAGCAATCATCGGTCAAGAAACCCATGGTCGGCTTCATCGCCGGTGTCACGGCCCCGCCCGGACGGCGCATGGGCCATGCGGGCGCCATTATATCGGGCGGCAAGGGCACAGCCGGCGACAAGATGGAGGCCATGCGCGGCGCCGGCATCGAAGTCGCTGAGTCGCCAGCGGAACTGGGCCGCACAATGTTGAAGGTAATGAACGGTTAACCATGTTTCCGGCAGTATGGCCGGGACTAACAATGGTATTGGGAGCGGCGGTAGAAAGCCGCCGATGGCGATATGTCCATAACGGACGAGACGGATGCCAACAAAACGAATGGGGGCTTGGAAGGTTCGTCGTTTCTGTTTGGCGCCAACAGCGCCTTTATTGAACAGCTTTACCAGCGATACCTAACCTCCCCCAACTCGGTCGATGCCTCCTGGCAGCAGTTTTTCAGCGAACTAGGCGACGAAGCGGAGGCCGTGGTGGCCGAGGTTCGCGGCGCGCCCTGGGCGCCCCGCTCGGGCCTGGAAAACCGCGTGGACGACTACACGGCCGACAATGAAGGCAGCGCCATCCTGGATGGCGCCCGGCGCGCACCCAGTGCCATGGGTGCCGTCACCTCCGCCCAGGTGCGTCAGGCCACCATGGACAGCCTGCGTGCCTTGATGCTGATCCGCAATTACCGCGTGCGCGGGCATCTGCACGCGCGCCTGGATCCCCTGGATTTGCAGAAATCCGTGCATCATTCGGAACTGGACCCACGCAGCTTTGGCTTCACGGACGGCGATCTGGACCGGCCGATCTATATCAACTACGTCCTCGGGCTGGAAAATGCCACCTTGCGGGAGATCCTGGATATCCTGGACCGCACCTATTGCGGCTCCATCGGGGTGGAGTTCATGCACATCATGGGCGCCAACGAAAAATCTTGGATTCAGGAGAGGATCGAGGGCCGGGGTAAGGAAATCAGCCTGACCGATCATGAAAAACGCCAGATCCTCCGCGAACTGGTGGAGGCGGAGGGCTTCGAAAGTTTCCTCCAGGTCAAACATCCCGGCACCAAGCGGTTCGGCCTGGATGGCGGTGAAAGCCTGATGCCGCTACTGCATTCCGTATTGATCCGGGCGGCGCAACTGGGGGTGCGGGAAATCTCCCTGGGCATGCCCCACCGCGGCCGGTTGAACGTCCTTTCCAATCTGATGCGCAAGCCGTTCACGGCAATCTTCTCGGAATTTCAGGGCCAATCCGGCCATCCCCAGGACGTCCAGGGCTCGGGCGACGTGAAATATCACCTTGGCACCTCGGCTGATCGGGAATTGGGCGGCCACATGGTGCATCTTTCGCTCGCCGCAAACCCCTCGCATCTGGAGGCCGCCGACCCCATGGTGCTGGGCAAGGCCAGGGCCAAGCAGGATCAGATGAGCGACCACGAGCGGGGCAAGGTCATGGCCCTGCTAATGCATGGCGACGCCGCCTTTGCCGGACAGGGCCTGGTGGCGGAATGCTTTTCACTCTCTGATCTGGATGGTTATACGGTTGGCGGCACCATTCATATCATCGTCAACAATCAGATCGGCTTTACCACCAATCCTAATCTCTCCCGTTCCTCGCCCTATCCATCCGACGTGGGTAAGATGGTTCAGACGCCCATATTCCACGTCAACGGCGACGATCCGGAGGCGGTTTGTTACATCGGCAAAATCGCCACGGAATTTCGCCAGCAGTTCAAAAAAGATGTCATCATCGACATGTACTGCTATCGCCGCCACGGCCATAACGAGGGCGACGAGCCGGCCTTCACCCAGCCCCTGATGTACAAGGCCATTGGTCAGCACCCCACCTCGCGCGCCATCTATTCCAAAAAATTGGTGAACGACGGCGTGATCAGCCAAGAAGAGGCCGACAACGGCGTGGCCGATTTCCAGGCCCGCATGGAAAAGGATTTCGAGGCCGCATCGGGCTACAAGCCGAACAAGGCCGACTGGCTGGAAGGCAAATGGCAGGGATTTGAGACGGCCCGCGGCGAGGCCCGGCGTGGCGATACCTCCGTTAAGCTGCGCACCCTGAAAAAAATCGGCAGGGTTTTGACCGAAACGCCGGATGATTTCAACCTGCACCGCACCATCAAACGCCTTCTCACCGCCAAGCGGGCCATCATCGACAGCGGCAAGGGTATCGATTGGTCCACGGCGGAGGCTCTGGCTTTCGGCTCGTTATTAATGGAGGGTTTCCCGGTCCGGCTTTCGGGTCAGGACAGTGCGCGGGGCACGTTCTCGCAGCGCCATTGCCAATTTATCGACCAGGTCGACGAACATACCTACACGCCATTGAACAATCTGGACAACAAACAGGCGAATTTCGAGGTGATCAATTCCGCCCTGTCCGAAGCGGCGGTGCTGGGTTTTGAATATGGCTATTCCATCACCGAGCCGCGCGGCCTGATCATGTGGGAGGCGCAGTTCGGTGATTTCGCCAACGGCGCCCAGGTTATTATCGATCAATTCATCTCGTCGGGTGAAAGTAAATGGTTGCGCATGAGCGGTCTGGTGATGTTGCTGCCCCATGGCTTTGAAGGCCAGGGGCCGGAACATTCATCGGCCCGCCTGGAACGCTATTTGCAGCTTTGCGCGGAAGATAACATGCAGGTGGCGAACTGCACGTCGCCGGCCAACTATTTTCATATCCTGCGCCGGCAGTTGCACCGCAAATTCCGTAAGCCATTGATTTTGATGACGCCGAAATCGTTGCTCCGCCACAAACGCTGCGTCTCGAAACTATCGGAACTGGGGCCGGGCTCCACCTTCCACCGGGTTCTGTGGGACGAGGGCGAGGGCAACCGGGACATTCTGACCACCGATGACAAGATCAAGCGCGTGGTACTGTGCAGTGGCAAGGTCTATTTCGATCTGGAAGAACAACGCAACGCCGCCAAAAAGAAGAACGTCTATGTCTTGCGGCTGGAGCAGCTCTACCCCTTCCCGGCCCTGGCCTTGGTCCAGGAGCTGTCCCGCTTCCCCAAGGCCGATGTGGTCTGGTGCCAGGAGGAGCCGCAAAACATGGGCGCCTGGTGGCACGTCATGCCGCGCCTAGAAACGGTACTCGAAGAATTGAAGCACAAAACCAAGCGGCCAAAATACGCCGGGCGGGCGGAAAGTGCATCGACCGCCGTCGGCTCCATGGCTGTACATCAGGCGGAACAAGCCGCCCTGGTGGCCGAAGCGCTGGGACTGTAGGCATATTCAAAAGGACGAGGGCCCTTTAGATGATTGATATCGTGGTTCCCACGCTGGGCGAATCCGTGACAGAGGCGACCGTGGCCAGATGGCTGAAGCAGCCGGGCGAGGCCGTGGCACGGGACGAACCCCTGGTTGAATTGGAGACCGACAAGGTCGCCGTCGAAGTTCCCGCCCCCGCCGCCGGCGTCCTGACCGAAATCGCCACACCGGTGGAAGCTGTCGTGGCCACGGGCGGTCTGTTGGGCCGCATGGACGAAACTCAGACGGCGGCGTCCACACCAACACCGGTTGCCGCGGCGCCGGCACCCGCGGCACCCGCCGGGCCCATCACGCCGGCAGCGCCTGCCACGCCCGCCACGTCCGTCACCCAATTGTCTCCCGCCGTGCGCAGATTGGTGCTGGAACATGGCCTGGACGCCAACACCATTGCCGCCACCGGCAAGGATGGCCGCCTGCTGAAGGAAGACGTGGTGAACCATATCAGTGCCCGCGGCGGCGCATCGACCGCCGCACCGGCCTCAACACCGGCGTCAACTCCAGCGGCAGCCCCGCCAGCGCCTGCTCCTTCATCGCAGCAAGTTGTGCCGGCGGCCAATGTCGCCGCCGCGCCGGGTGGCAATATTGATGTCGGCGGCCGCCCCAATGCGGGCCTGGAGGAAATCGTCCGCATGACCCGCCTGCGCAAGACCATTGCGCGGCGCCTCAAGGAGGCCCAAAACACCGCCGCCATGCTGTCCACCTTTAACGAGGTGGATATGTCGGCGGTGATGGCGGCGCGCCGCAAATACCGCGACATATTTGAAAAACGCCATGGCAGCCGCCTCGGTTTCATGTCCTTCTTTGTCCGGGCATGCACCCAGGCCCTGGCCGAGGTGCCTGCGGTCAATGCGGAAATCGACGGTGACAATCTGATCTACAAAAATTACTACAACGTGGGCGTCGCCGTGGGCACGCCGCAAGGTTTGGTGGTGCCCGTGTTGCGCGACGCGGATCGTATGTCGTTTGCCGATATCGAAGGCGGCATCGTCGATTACGGCCGCCGGGCCCGCGACGGCAAGCTGACCATTGATGAGATGCAGGGCGGCACCTTCACCATCTCCAACGGCGGGGTTTATGGCTCACTCCTCTCCATGCCGATCCTTAACCCGCCGCAATCCGCCATCCTGGGCATGCACAAGATCCAGGACCGGGCCATGGTGGTGGACGGCGAGGTGGTGGCGCGGCCGATGATGTATCTGGCGCTCAGCTACGACCATCGCATCATTGATGGCCGCGAGGCGGTAACCTTCCTGGTCCGGGTCAAGGAATGCATTGAAGAACCCGAACGTCTGTTGTTCGAGATTTAACGAGGTTTTGTGATGGCGGATGATACCTTTGACGTTGTCTTCATCGGCGCCGGGCCCGGCGGTTATGTGGGCGCCATCAAGGCAGCACAATTGGGTCTCTCCACCGCCTGCGTTGAAATGCGCGGTAGTCTGGGCGGCACCTGTTTGAACGTGGGCTGCATCCCCTCCAAGGCTCTGCTGCAATCATCGCATCTTTACCACGAGGCCGAGGCCGCATTTGCCCAGCACGGCATAAAGACCAGCGGGCTGACCCTGGATCTCAAGACCATGATGGCCCGCAAGGACGAGGTCGTGACCGGCCTGACCACGGGTATCGAAGGCCTGTTCAAGAAAAACAAAGTCACCTACATCGCCGGCCGTGGACGCATCACATCACTTGGTTCGGTACAGGTCGAATTGAACACGGGCGGCGAACGCACGTTGACGGCGGAGAACATCGTCATCGCCACCGGTTCCGACGTCAAGGGCCTGCCGGGCGTGGAGATTGACGAGAAGACCATTGTCTCCTCCACCGGCGCGCTCTCGCTGACCAAGGTGCCAAAAAAATTAGTGGTTATTGGCGGCGGCTATATCGGCCTGGAAATGGGCTCTGTCTGGGGACGTCTGGGGGCAAAAGTCACGGTGGTTGAATTCCTCGACCGCATAACGTCGGGCATGGATAGCGAACTGTCCCACCACCTGCAGCGCGCGCTGACCGGCCAGGGTATGGACTTCCGTCTGGGCACCAAGGTGACGGCGGCCAAGAAAACCAAAAGCGGCGTGGCGTTGACCCTTGAATCCGCCAAGGACGGCGATACAGAGGTTCTCAAGGCCGACGTTGTGCTGGTCTCCATCGGCCGCAAGCCCTTCACCGACGGCCTTGGCCTGGCGGAGGCGGGCGTCACCATGGACAACCGCGGCTTCATCCCCGTGGACGAAGATTACCAGACCAACATCGCCGGCATCTTTGCCATTGGCGATGTCCTTCCCGATGTCCCCATGCTGGCCCACAAGGCCGAGGAAGAAGGCGTCGTGGTGGCTGAAAAGATTGCCGGCCATGTTGGCGGCGTCAATTACGCAGCCATACCAGGGGTCTGCTACACTTGGCCCGAGGTCGCCGCCGTGGGCCGCTCGGAAGATGAATTGAAGGCGGACGGCATTGCCTACAACAAGGGCCGTTTCAGCTTCGCCGCCAACAGCCGGGCAAGATCAAGCGGCGGTCAGGAAGGCGGCTTCGTCAAACTGCTCGCCGACAAGGCCACCGACCGCCTGCTTGGCGCTCACATCATCGGCCCGGATGCCGGCACCATGATTGCCGAGCTTGTCCTGGCGCTCGAAATGGGCGCCTCTTCGGAAGACATCGCCCTGACCTGCCATGCCCATCCCACATTGAACGAAGCCGTCAAGGAAGCCGCGCTCGCCGTGACGGGCAAGCCGCTGAATATGTGACTGAAATGCCCGCCCTATTACCTGACGGCAATAATCTCCCGACCTTCAAAATCGCCAGGCTGGAACCGATCCTGCTGCGCGCGGCGATCGAAACGCCGATCGTCACGTCATTCGGGACCATCAGTGAACGGGCCGTGCTGCTGGTCCGGGCGGAAGATACCGATGGCGCCGTTGGCTGGGGCGAGGTGTTCGGGAATTTCCCCACCCATGGCGCCGAGAACCGGGCCCATCTGATCCGCGATTATCTGGCCCCCGCCGCCTTGTCCAAAAGCTGGGAGACCCCGGCCGATGCGTTTGCGGAACTGACGCGCCAAACCCACATCATCACCCTGCAAATCGGCGAACCCGGCCCCTTTGCCCAGGCCATCGCCGGCATCGATATCGCCCTGTGGGACCTGACCGCGCGGCGTATGGGCGAGCCGCTGTGGCGCTTGCTGGGCGGTGTCGGGGACGTGGTGCCCACTTATGCCAGCGGCCTCAATCCCCAAGGTTTTGAAGCCACGGTCGAGCGAAAGTTAAACGAGGGTCATAACGCTTTCAAAATAAAGACCGGCTTTGGCCGGGATACCGACCTCGCGGCCTTGGGCAAGATGCGGGCGCTGATCGGCGATGGGCGGCTGATGACGGATATCAACCAAGGCTGGGATTTGCCGACGGCCCGCGCGAACTGGCCGGCCTATTCCGAGTTTGACCTGGGCTGGATTGAAGAGCCCCTGCCCGCCGACGCGCCATTGGAAGATTGGCAACACCTTGCCGCGGTACCCGGCGCGCCCATCGCGGCCGGCGAGAACCTGCTGGGCGATCAGCAGTTCGATGCCCACATCGCGGCCGGCGTGTTTGGCGTGGTTCAGCCCGATATGTGCAAGTGGGGCGGATTTTCGAAAACCCTGCCCCTGGCCCGGCGCATCATCGATGCGGGCCAATGTTATTGCCCGCACTTTCTAGCAGGTGCCATCGGCCTGATGGCATCAGCCCATTGCCTGGCCGCCGCCGGCGGTGAGGGCCTGTTGGAGATCGACGCCAACACAAACCCCCTGCGCGATCAACTTACCGGCGGCCTGCCGGCCATCGTCGAGGGGAAAATGTCCTTGCCCGCGGGGCCCGGCCTTGGTCTCGAACCGGACCCGGCATTCATGCAGGCCTTCCGCGTCGAATGAAACCATGCCACCTGGCAAGGATAGGACTATTCCACCTGGTCGGTGATTTGTCGGCATAGGGTCAGGACACGGGGAGCACCATCATCCAGACGCTCCGCCGCCTGGCGCAGGCCCGTGGAGGCGGGGCGGAGCATGGTTTGGTTCATCCGGCCTTGGGATACTGTTTCCAATAATACCTTGGCCTGTTCGGCCACCAACTCGGCCTCCGTCAAACGATCCGCCGGCAGGCGCGTCAGGATATCCCGCAGACCACTTAATGACCGGCGCAAGTTACGTTGCACCGCCTCCTCCCCGCCAGGCATGTCGTCAATGCCGTCGATCACAAGTTTCATGGTGCGTCTTATTTCACTGGTATCAGCCATATTCCGCCATTGCGCCCGTTCGAACGTTGCCTTCGATTGCGGCCCATCTTGCCAGCGCGGAAGGAAAGTTGCCCCTTCTACAGCCCCATGCGCTTGCAAATGACATTTCGCAGAATTTCCGAAGTGCCGCCGCCGATGGGGCCAAGGCGCGCCTCGCGGAACAATCGTTGCATCTCGCCCGCCATATAGCCCGCACCGCCCATAATCTGCATGCCCAGATCGGCAACCTTGAAATTGTTCTCGGTCGCAACCACCTTGGCCGTGGTGGTTTCGAGAACCGCATCCTCGCCCGCGTCAAGCATTCGGGCGGCATGAAAGGTTGCCAGGCGGGCCCCCTCGGTCAGCATGTGCATATCGGCCAGTTTATGGCTGATCGCCTGGTAGGCGGTTATGGTTTTGCCGAAGGCCTTGCGGTTGGTGGCAAAATCCCTGGCCAGCTCCAATATACGCATGCAATGCCCGGCCGAGGTGGCGGCCAGCAACAGCCGTTCCTGGTTCAAGCCCCGCATCAACATGGGCCAGGCCCCACCCGCCTCGCCCAAAAGATTTGCGGCGGGTATGCGCACCTCGTCAAAGAAGACCTCATTCGGCAACGAGGTGCGCGAGCCCAAGGGGTCCATGGGCCGGATGGTCAGGCCCGGTGTCTTGCTGTCCACCAGAAACAGGCTGAGGCCTTTATGTCCGGCGTCCGGGTCGGTCTTGGCGGAAACCACCATCCAATGGCTGACGTGGGCGTTGGTGATATAGATCTTTTGCCCGTTGATGACATAGTCGTCCCCCCGCCGCACCGCCCGTGTACGGATGCCGGCGGCATCGGAGCCACTGTCGGGTTCCGAATAGGCGATACACATTTTCAATTGCCCCTTGATCAAGGGCGGCAGCATCAGGCGGCGTTGTTCTTCGGAGGCATGATACTGCAGGTGCGAGGCGCCATAGATTGACGTAGTCATGAAGGAGGAGCGGATACCGTAGTGGTAATAGCCCATGGCCTCGATAAACACCGCCATGTCCATGTTGGAGGCGCCCGCCCCGCCGTACGCCTCGGCAATGGGCAGGCCCAGCCAGCCGTCCGCCGCAATGGCTTGAAATGCCTCCTCGGGAAAGGACGAGGTTTTGTCCAACTCCTGCATCTTGTCGGCCGGCAGAACCCGGCCCAAGAGGCCAAGGATGCTGTCGCGCATGAGGATCTGTTCGTCGCTAAAGCCAAAGGTCTTGTACGCCATGATGCTTTCTATCTAAGTTCTTTTTTTGCCCGAAAAGCCCGCACCAAATCGACCTCTAAGCTCACCCCGACCCTCAATCGGTGCTCACGTTGGCGGCTCCATCGTAGTGTTCCATCACCGCCCGGCCGCTGTCGGTCAGACGGCAAACCAGCCAATCGGGCTTCAAGGGATTGGCGAACCAGGGTTCGGACCAACCGGCCTTGACGCAGGCGCGAATTGTGCGGGCATCGATTTCCTGGCCGTGGTCGTCGAACAGGGGCAATTTACCGCCGGGCTGGGAAAGACCCCGGCTGAGATAACGCATTTGGCTTTTGCTTGGTTTTGCCATGGGCCAAGCCTATGCCAAATTGGCGGTCAGGCAAAGCGCCGGCGTACTGGTGGGGCTTATTCGTTGTGGACGCGGGCGGGGTGAATTTGTTTTTCATCAGCCCGCGGCCAGGGGCCCATTAACTTTGCGGTAACCATGACTCCGATTTGATCAGCCGATTCGTAAAAAGTTACAATTCCGGATTCATTAACGACAATAAGGACTTGACAAAATGGTGCGGCGCAACATATAAACGTTGTGTTTCACAGTCACATACCCTTTTTCAATAGATGGCGAGAGCGGATTATGCTTGAAATCAGGCCGCGCCGGGGGTGCCTATGGCCCATGTGGCCCCATGGCGACCACCCGACACACGACTATTGCGGTGAACACCGCGACCAAGGAAGTTCCTATTGCGTCGAACACAAGGCGAAGTCGGTCCGTGATCTAGAGATCGAACCACGCCAGCCGTTTATTCCGCGCAGGAAAGCAGCCTAGGGCAAACCCCTACGCTTTGGGGTCAGCCTTCCTGTTCGGCTGCCCCGACGATTTCCCACATTTAGATTTGAGAGATCGACGCCGCGAAGTTTGGCGGCGCAGCCCACGGGCTGCGCCAGCCGCGCGGTGGCTCATATCTGTATATAGGATCGCTTTATTCAGGGACCAGACATGCCCTGGATGATGCCTTGTATATGATCGGCCATTGCCTCCAGGGTCTGCCCCGGCCGTTCCTGATGGGGCGCATGGCCGCAATCGGGCAGATACAGGGTTGAAGCCTGGGCACCGATGCCCTGTTCGATGGCCTGGCATTGGGCGATGGTGCCGTATTCATCTTCGGCGCCCTGAATGACCAGCGTCGGCACCGATCGTTCGGCGCAGATCGGGGGCAGATATTCTTCCAGATTCCAGCTCGTGAAACCGTCTCCCAGCCAGGGTTCGGACCAGCCGCGAAAGGCGCAATCCACATTGCCGCCATGATATTTCGCCATGCGTTGCCGCAAGTCCGTGGTCTCGAAAGTTTCACGCATGACCTGAATGGCGGCGGCGTTGGTGTCTTCCATGAATACGTGCGGGGCTTCCAGGATCATGCCCATCAGTCCCGGTGCGGGCGTGCCCCCGGCATAGATCAGAGATATGGATGCGCCGTCGGAATGGCCCACCAATATGGCCCGCTTGATGCCGGCGGTGGCCAACAGCGCGGGCAGCACGGTGAGGCCTTCGTCATGCATATAGGTGATTGGCCGGGGCAATTGGCACGGCTCTGAACCGCCATAGCCCTGGCGGCTGTAGACGAACCCGCCCAAGCCGGTGGCCGCGACCAGCTTGGCGGGAAAATCCCGCCACAGCGCAACACAGCCCAGGCCTTCATGCAGAAATACCAAGGTCGGCGGGCCTTCGGCATCCCTGGAAGGTGCCGGGCCCAGCCATTGGCATTCCAGGCGCTGGCCGGCCGCCTCGATCCGGTCGTATTGAACCGCCATCAAGCGCGCAGCTTGTAACGTTGAATTTTGCCCGTCGCGGTCTTGGGCAGCGCATCGACAAATTCGACCCAGCGTGGATACTTATAGGGTGCCAGGCGCTCCTTGACGAATTGTTGCAGCGTGGCCGCCTGGGCCTCATCGCCACCACCGCCACCGCCCGCCGTCAGAACCACGAATGCCTTGGGCTTGATCAATTCATCACTGTCCGCATGGCCGACCACGGCGGCTTCCAGCACGCTTTCATGAGCCATCAGGGCGCTTTCAACTTCGAACGGCGAGACCCAGATGCCGCCAACCTTCAACATGTCGTCGGAACGGCCGGCGTAAATGTAATAGCCATCCACGTCGCGAATATATTTGTCGCCGGTGCGGGTCCAGGCGCCTTCGAACGTGGCAATGCTCTTCTCGCGGTTGTTCCAATAATATGGCGCGGACGAGGGCCCGCTGACCAGCAATTCGCCAATCTCACCCGCGGCGACGTCGTCGCCCGCATCGTCGGCCAGGCGGCAACGGTAGCCCGGCACGGGCAGCCCCGTGCTGCCGAAGCGGACCTGGCCCGGGCGGTTGGAAAGAAAGATATGCAGCATTTCGGTGGAACCGATGCCGTCGAGAATTTCCACCCCGAACCGGTCCGCCCAGCGCCGGGCCACATCTTCGGGCAGGGCTTCGCCGGCGGAAACGCAATGGCGCAGCTTCGGTGACGAGGCGGCGCGCCCGATACCGCCGTCGGCCAGAATGCCGGCATACAACGTGGGCACGCCGTAAAAAATCGTCGCCTCATTGTCATGCACCCGCGCCATAACGTCCCCGGGTGTCGGCCGGCCCGCCATCAGCACCGCCGTGGCCCCCACTGCCATGGGAAAGGTCAGGCCATTGCCCAGACCATAGGCAAAAAACAGCTTGGCGGCGGAATAGACCACATCGTCGGCTTGAATGCCCAGAACGCCCATGCCGTACAGCACGGCGGTATTGATCATGTCGCTTTGCAGATGCGGCGCGCCTTTTGGACGTCCCGTCGAACCGGAGGAGTAGAGCCAGAAGGCCACGTCGTCGGCTGAAGTCTCCGCCGCGGCTAATTCCAATTCCGCCCCGGCGAGCACATCAGACATGGCCCGGTGGCCGCCCGTGTCGCCATCTCCGGTGACGATGACATGCTGCAAATCCGGCAGGCCGTCCAGGATCGGCGCCACGACCGCCAACAATTCGGCGCTGACCACCAGGGCCCGGGCGCGGCTGTCGCGCAGCATGTAATCGTAATCATCCGTGGTTAGCAGGGTATTGACCGGTACCGCCACCATGCCCGCCTTGATGGCGCCGAAAAAAACCACGGGAAAATCAACGCTGTCCAGTTGCAGCATCAGGACCCGCTGTTCGGCCTGCAGGCCGAGGCCGCGCAGGGCATTGCCGAAGCGGTTCACGCTGGACTGCAATTCGCCATAGGTCATTTGCCTGTTATCGTCGATGAAGGCCACCTTGCCGGCGAAGCCTTCATCCACCCGCCGGTCGACGAAGTCCACCGCCACATTGTAACTCCGCGGCACCATGACCACGGGCGGGTCCTGGGTCAGATCGTATGTGGAATAATTACGCATGATGCCTCCCCCACGGCAGTTGGTTTACTGGGCCAATAGCCCGACCCATTCCTTGGCCCATTCGACGCCCGCCTCCTCCGGCAACTCGTCGCTGGAGGCGTTGTGCCGCATCACCGAGCCGACCCGTTGGGCGCCCAGTTCCTGCAACAAACGGTCAAACCGTGCGCCGCCCTCATTGTAGGTATCCGAATACGTGCTGTCGCCCAGGCCGATGACGCCGTAACGCAGTTCGGCCAAATTCGGCTTTTGCTCCCCCAGAGCCACGTAAAAGTCCATGGCATTGTCGGGCACATCGCCCTGGCCATAGGTGGAAGTGCAGATCAGCACAATTTCGCTGGCCGACAGGGCGTCCGGTTTCAGGCCGTCCATATCCATGGTTTCAACTTCGAAACCAGCATCCTCCAGCACCGGCGTCACGTCCTCGGCGACAATTTCCGCCGTGCCCGTGATGGTGCCGATCAATATGGTAATGGACTCCCCCATCCCGATCTCCCAAATCCCCCATTAAACCTGCAATGTTCCGCAGCACAAAAATGCTATATACTGCAATTTTTGTTCAAAAAAAAATAGAATAGAATTATAGTGCATACATCTACCAATTCCAAACCGGGTGCCCCATGGTCAGTGAAACCGACAACGACAGCCGCTATCTCGCCCTTTTGGGGGAGCGGGTGCGGGCCTCGCGGTCCCGGCGCGGCATGACGCGAAAGATACTATCAGCCGAGTCCGGCGTGTCCGAACGTTATTTGGCGCAACTGGAAAGCGGCCGGGGCAATATCTCCATCATCCTGCTACGTCAGATCGCCGCCGTCCTGGCCCTGCCCCTGGCCGACCTGGTGCAGGACGGCCCCGACCTGCCGGTGGAGCTATCCCTGATCCTCAAACAATTGTCACACCTGAGTGCGGACGAGCTGGCGGACCTGCATGCCCATCTGCGCCAGCGCTATGCGCCCGGCAGCCGGCAACAGGGCCGCATCGCCCTGATCGGCCTGCGCGGGGCCGGCAAAAGCACCCTGGGCGCCGCCCTCGCCAAGCGCCTGGAAATCCCGTTCGTGCAGCTGAACAAGGAGATCGAGGCGGCCGCCGGCATGCGCCAGAGCGAAATTTTCGACCTCCTGGGCCAGACCGCCTTCCGTCGCCTGGAACGGCAATGCCTGGACCAGGTGATCAAACGCCACGAACGGGCGGTGATCGAAACCGGCGGCGGCCTCGTTGCCGAGGCGGGCACCTACGAACGCCTGCTGTCGGGCTGCCGCACGATCTGGCTGCAAGCCGCGCCGGAGGAACACATGGCCAGGGTCGCCGCCCAAGGCGACCAACGCCCCATGGCCGGCAACCGTGAGGCCATGGAGGATCTGCGGCGCATTTTAGAGGGGCGCGAGAGCCTGTACCGCAAGGCGGACGCGGTGCTGGACACCTCCGGGCGGACAATTGGGGCCTGTCTGGATGAGCTGGTGGGGATGTGCCCTAAACGTTAACCGGCCGCACCTCGACGAAATTCGAATTGTAGGTGGTTGCCCCGCACGGCGCCGACATATCCGCTGTCACCGAATTGGGGCTGCCCTGGGTATCGACGCCATCTTCATTCGGGGTGAACCAGGCGCCGTCCAGCATGGAGGTGACGCCGGGGGCAATATCCTTCGTTACCTTGGCCGGCAAAATCGTCGCGCCATGGGGGGAGAAGACCTTGACCATCTGGCCATGGTGGATGCCGCGGGCCGCCGCGTCGTCGGCATGGATCCAAACACAATCCGGATCAACCTTGGCCAATTTTTCCTGGTTGCCGTGGATCGAATGGGTGCGCGCCCGGGACTTGGCGGAGCACAATTGCAGGGGAAAATCGGCTGATCGGTCCAGATGCGGCACCCAAGTGGGGGTGGGCGAGATGACGCCCAGGCCGAAGGGATCAGGGTTGGCGGCCAATGCCGTGCTGTAGACCTCGATCTTGCCCGAGGGGGTGGAAAAACGATGTGTCTCCGGCTCGCGGATCTGTTTGGCGAAGGCCACGGCGTCTTCCGGCGCGGGGGCGGGGAAGCGGGCCACGCCGTTCTCGCGGAAGGCCTCGAAATCATCCACCGCCGGAGAGGTCAATTCGCGCAGCCATTCCTCCTCGGATTTGTCATTGTAGCCTTTGATGCCGACCCGGTCCGCCAGGTCCGCGAAAATGTCGATGTCGTCGCGGCATTCGCCCATGGGTTCGATGGCCTTGTCCATGTAAATGGCGTAGTGGCCGGCGCCGGCCCAGGGCACGTGGACATCGTTTCGCTCCCAAAACGTTGTTGCGGGCAGCACGATATCGGCGTAGCGGGTCGTGGGCGTCAGAAAATGGTCCTGACCGACGATGAACTCCACATTATCCAAGGCGGCGATGGTTTTCGGCGCGTTGGTGGACTGATTGAAGATATCACCGCCCGAGGCATAGATCAGCTTGATATCGGCCGGGTAGCCGCCGGCTTTCCCCTTCTCGAGAAAATCCGCTAACAAAGGCGTGGAAACCCTTGACTCAATGGGGTTTTCACCGGCTGGGAATGTCTTGATAAAACCCTGTCCCGTGGCCCCGTTACTGACCCCGGAATTGCCGCCCATGATACCCACGTTGCCCGTGATCGCCGCCAGGGCATAGGCGGCGCGGTGAAATTGCTCGCCATGGGCCGTGCGCCCCGGGGCATAGCCACCCTGGATGGCGGCCGGCCTGGCGGTGCCGAATTCAATGGCCAGGCGGCGGATGGTGTCGGCCGGGATGCCGGTAATTTCCGCCGCCCATTCCGCGGTTTTAGGGATGCCGTCCCCCTCTCCCATCAGATAGGCGCGGTAGGAGGCGCCGGCCGGGGCACCATCGGGCAGGCCGGCCTCGTCGAAACCCAGCACATAAGCATCGCAAAAAGCCTGATCGTGCAGGCCCTCGTCGACAATGACCTGCGCCATGGCGATCAAGGCGGCGGCGTCCGTGGAGGGCCGGATAAAGACATGCTCGTCCGCCAATTGCCGCGAGGACCGCGTCCGCCGGGGATCGATACAGACAATGCGCACGCCGGCGTCCTTGGCCTGCTTCAGATAGGCCATGGTGCCGGTGCCAAAAGTGCCGTCGCCCGGCGACCAGCCCCACATCCAGATCAGCTTTGAATTGATATAATCCGTGGGCTCCCGGCCGGCCGCCTTGTAGTGAATATCAGGGCCATAGACTGTGCGGATGGAAAATATTTCCGCCTCGTTGGACATGCTCGACCACAGATTGGAACAGCCGCCGAACATATGCAGAAAACGCAGTGCCGTGGAGCGGCCATGCAGCTTGGACAGGCTGCCGGAGCGGGAGCCGTCCAGGATCGCCGCATTGCCATAAGTCTCGCGCACGCGCAGCAATTGGGCGGCGACCTCATCAAGGGCCTCGTCCCAGGAAATCCGCTCAAACTGTCCCGACCCGCGCGGGCCGGTGCGGCGCATGGGATATTTCAGGCGGTCGGGATGATAGGTGCGTTCCACCTGCCCCACGCCCCTGGCGCAGGCGGGCAAGGGCGGATGCTCGGGGTTCCAGCGCCGCGCATCGGTGGTGATCCTGGTGATCACGCCGTCCGTGACATGGGCATTGACGACGCAACGGCCGCCGCAATTATGACCGCACGTGGAGGTTACCACGCGCTCGCCGGGCTTTGGCGCCAGGCGCGGCGCTTCATAGATCGTCTGCATGCTCATGGTCGACTTCCCCGACTCTGCCCTGGCACTTTGCAACGGTGTTCAATTTGCGTAATGCGTCCCTACGTAACCTAGTCTACCATCTCCGGAAGAAAATTCGCAGCAATCAAATAAAAGGTCGGAAAATGGCGGGAAAGTTGACGGGCAGAAAGGTCCTGGTAACCCAGGCGGATGACTATATGGGCCCGCAAAGTGTCGAAACATTCCGCCAGGCCGGGGCCGAAGTCATCGATGACCGCACGGATTTGACCGAGCCGGGCGCCGCCGGGCGCGTGGTGGCGGCGGCGGGACACCTGGACGTTCTGATTGCCAACTTGGCGGCCCCGAACCATCACGGCACTACCGTCGCCGATCTGGATGACGGGGCCTGGGCCTCCATGTTCGATATCATGGTTCATCCCCTGCACCGCCTGGTCCGGGCCGTGGCGCCGCTAATGATCGAACGGGGACGGGGCAAGATCATCGTCTATGGCAGCGCCACGCCGTTGCGGGGCATCGCCCGGCTGGCGGCCTACACCGCCGCCCGCGGCGCCCAGGCCGGTTATGTCCGTTCCGCCGGCACGGAACTGGCCCGTAACAATATTCAGATGAACTTGATCGCCCAAAACTGGGTCGAAAGCGACGTCTACTATCCCACAAGTTTGCAGGAGAACCCGAAATTCCAATCCAACCTGAAACGGGAGGTTCCGCTGGGCCGCCTGGCCCGCCCGGAAGAGGACACCGCCCTGGCGCTATTTCTAGCCGGCGACGACAGCGATTTTTTCGTCGGCCAGGTCATTCCCTTCGCCGGCGGCTGGGTCAGTTAGTTGCGGAAATTTTTCTTAATTTTTCTACTAAAGAAAAAATTGTAAATACTCGGAATATATAAGAAAATGTAGGGTCTATAGTTTCGAACTGTTAATCCGTGCCGCCCGAGATGTTTTGGCCTTGGCGTTGCAGTATTGGACAATGGCGTATGCGCGCACGACAAAAAAAAATTGCACCTGTTGGGGTGCTGCCGCTGATCCTTTTTCTGGCCATGAGCCTTATCCCGGACCGGGCCATGGCGGCTGGATTTATCAGGCTGCCGGGGATCACCTTTTCCGAAGCTTCGCCAAACTTTCGTCTGCTGGCGGCTTCGGGCAGCGGCAGCCTGGATGATCCCTTCGTCGTGGTCGAAGAGGTCTTTGGCGAGGGCGAGGTCGTCCTGGGCATTGATGTCCATGCCGAGGACTTCGGCAGCCGGGTCAAGACCATGCATGCGGTCGGCTTTGCCATCCAAAAGGTGGTCATCAACCGCACCCGCCAGCTATGGGACTACTATGCCCTGGAATTGGAGTTCGACGTGGGCCGGGGCAGCGACTATTATGATGGTCTGTCGTTCGGGCAGAAATCCAAGGTCAACCGCCCCTTTCAATCCGACCGTTTCGCCGCTGTCGAGGATTTGACCGAGCCGCGCGATGTGCTGCGCTTTACCCAGGGGCAGGTCAAACCGGGCGAGCGGGTCCGCTTCGTTCTGGCCATTACCCACACCGGCCTTAAGCCGCAATTTTACCTTGTTCAGCATGTGCGTCCGCCGTATGCGAATTTGGATCGCGGCCTCAGAAAGCCGATCCGATTGGCCGCCTGCACCAACATTCTGGGTCCAAACGCGGATCTTAGAGGGATATTCCAATGTCGCAAATAGAGACGCCCGTCACCCAACTTCCCATTCCGGCGGAGGCCATTGACCACGGGCCCGGACGCGGCCGTGGTGGACCGGGGGGCGGTGGTCCCGGCGGCCGAGGGCCCCGCTGGTGGGCCCGGAGAGCCATGGGGAACGACGCGGAATTCCGCCGCGGCCTGGTCCCGGGCCTGATTATCAGCGCCGCCTGGCTGATTATTTGTCTGGCCTATATTTCCACCTACGTGGGCTGGGACGCCATGGTCTATTTGCTGCCGCACGAACTGGCGGCGGTTTTGAGTGCGGTTTTCTCGCCCTTGGGCGTTTTATGGCTGGTTCACCCGGAGCATCGTCCGCAACCGGGACAAAACCTCCCTCGACGCCATTCGCGGTAATTATGAAGACGACATCGCCTTCCGGGAGCATGTGGACCGTTATCTGGCACAGTTCCAAGAGGCTCTGGAACAGGCCTCGGAAAGCGACCCCGAGGATATCCTGGCCGCCGTGCTGTTGTCCTCGGACGTTGGTAAACTGTACATGCTCATGTCCAAGGCCCTGGGGCGCCTCAATTAAACCGTGAGCGAAGACATAGATCGCAAAGCCGTTAGCCACGGTAAGAACCAGTTGGCGGGCATTCTGCTGGCCTTGGGCGCCATGGTGCTGTTCTGCCTGATGGATCTGCAGGCCAAGTATCTTGGTCAGACCATCAGCGTGACACAGATCGTCTGGGCCCGCTATTTCGGGCTGTTCGTCATCATGATGGTCATATTTTGGCCCAAACGCGGCATGGCCCTGGTGCGAAGTCAACGGCCCTGGCTGCAATGGATCCGGTCCCTGCTGTTATTGTTTTGCACCTTTGCCTTTTTCATGGCCATCCAGTACATGCCCCTGGCGGATGCGGTCTCCATCAGCTTTCTCTCCCCCTTGCTGGTGGCGGCACTAAGCGTGCCGTTGCTGGGCGAGGTCGTGGGCCGGCACCGTTGGGCCGCCGTGGGCATCGGGTTCTTGGGTGCCATGATCATCATCCGGCCCGGCCTGGGCGTGATGCACTGGGCCGCCTGGCTGTTGCTGGGCGTGGCGTTTGGATATGCCCTGTATCAGATCACAACACGGATGATCGCCGGCAAGGATAACGCCGTCACTTCGCTGTTCTTCACTGCCGCGGTGGGCGCGGGACTGGTCACCCTGATCATACCGTTTTTCTGGAGTATGCCGGTCGAACCGGTACATTGGCTGATGCTGGGGTCTTTGGGCATTATCGGCGGCCTGGGCCATTATGCCCTGATCAAGTCGTTTGAATTCGCCCCCGTCGCGGTCCTCGCGCCCTTGTCCTATACCGCCCTGCCTTGGAACACCTTGTTCGGCTATTGGGTCTTCGGCGATCTGCCCGACCGCTGGACCGTAATTGGCGCCTCCATCCTGATCGCGACGGGTATCTATATCCTGTATCGGGAGGGTATTCGCGGAAAGGCGTAATATGCGAAATAATGCTTGTCGTTCATATTTTATGCATTATAATGCCGATTGAATTGGGGAGCAGGATGATGATTGAATTTCGCACGGAACCGGCAAACTACCGCCACTGGCAGCTATCCATCGACGACCGGGTGGCGACCCTGGCCATGGCGGTTGACGAAGGCGGCGGCCTTCGCGACGGCTACGAGCTGAAACTGAACTCCTATGACCTGGGCGTGGATATCGAGTTGCACGACGCCATTCAGCGCCTGCGCTTCGAACATCCGGAAGTGGCCGCCGTGGTGGTCACATCGGCCAAGGACCGGATCTTTTGCGCCGGCGCCAACATCCGCATGCTGGCCACCTCCAGCCATGATCACAAAGTCAACTTCTGCAAGTTCACCAACGAGACCCGCAACGGCATCGAGGATGCCACCAATCATTCCGGGCAAACCTATATCGCCGCCGTGAACGGACCGTGCGCGGGCGGCGGTTATGAGTTGGCCCTGGCCTGCGATCAGATCGTCATGATCGACGACGGCGCCACTACGGTGTCTCTGCCCGAAGTCCCCTTGCTTGCCGTACTGCCGGGCACCGGCGGTTTGACGCGTCTGTCCGACAAACGCATGGTGCGCCGGGACCGGGCGGATTTTTTCTGCACATTGGAAGAAGGCATTCGCGGCCAGCGCGCCGTGGACTGGCGCCTGATCGATCAGTTGGCCCCGCGCTCCAAGTATGACGACGCCGTGGCGAGCCGGGCGGCGGATGCCGTGGCCAGATCGGTCCGTCCGGAGGATGCCCAAGGCATCAGCCTGACGCCCATCGAACGCACCATCGAGGGTGATAGCGTTATCTATTCCACCCTTTCAGTGGATATCGACCGGAGCCTCCGGACGGCAACCATTCACATCCAAGCCCCGACGGAGGCCCCGCCCGCCGATACCGACGCTATTCACGCCCTGGGCGATAGCTACTGGCCCCTGCGTCTGGCCCGGGAACTGGACGACGCCATCCTGCATCTGCGCACCAACGAAAACGAGATCGGCACCTGGCTGTTCCAGACCAGCGGCGACAGCGATCTGGCCGCCGCCCACGATGCCGCCCTGGCCGCCCACAAGGACCATTGGCTGGTGCGCGAGATTACCCTGTATCTCAAACGCACCTTGAAACGCATTGATGTGACATCGCGCAGTATCTTTGCCCTGATCGAACCGGCCTCCTGCTTCACCGGAACCTTGCTGGAATTGGCCCTGGCCGCCGACCGCGGTTACATGCTGGATGGTCAGTTCGAGGGCGACAACCGGCCCGAGGCAACGATCACCCTGACCGCCATGAACTTTGGCCCGTTCGAAATGGTCAACGGTCTGACCCGCCTGCAATCCCGCTTTCTCGACGATCCATCCCAAGTCGATGCTCTCGCGGGCCGCCAGGGCGAGGCCATGGACGCCTTGACGGCGGAGGACGCCGGCTTGGTCACCTTCGCCCCGGACGATATTGATTGGGAGGACGAGGTCCGCATCGCCATTGAGGAGCGGGCCGCATTCTCCCCCGATGCCCTGACGGGGATGGAAGCGAACCTGCGTTTCGGCGGACCCGAAACCATGGAGAGCAAGATTTTTTCCCGCCTGACCGCCTGGCAGAACTGGATCTTCCAGCGCCCCAACGCGGTCGGCGAAACCGGCGCCCTGCCCCTCTACGGCAGCGGCCAACGCAGTGAATTCGACAAGAGGAGGGTCTGACAATGGCCATTGATTATCAGGAACGCATCCCCAACAACGTGGACCTATCCGAAGACCGGCGCCTGAAGCGGGCCCTGGAGGCCTGGCAGCCGAATTTTCTGAACTGGTGGCAGGAAATGGGGCCGACGCAATTCCAAGCCAACGAGGTATATCTGCGCACCGCCATCAGCGTGGATTCCAAGGGCTGGGCCAATTTCGGGCACGTGAAAATGCCCGACTACCGCTGGGGCATCTTCCTGGCGGAACGGGAAGAAGGCCGCACCGTGAATTTTGGCGAACACAAGGGAGAGGCCGCCTGGCAGGAAGTGCCCGGCGAATACCGCGGCAACCTGCGCCGCCTGATCGTCACCCAGGGCGATACCGAGCCTGCCTCGGTGGAGCAGCAGCGGCAGCTCGGCCTCACCGCGCCTTCGCTCTACGACCTGCGCAATCTGCTGCAGGTGAATGTGGAGGAAGGCCGCCATTTGTGGGCCATGGTCTATCTGCTGCACGGCTTCTTTGGCCGCGACGGCCGGGAGGAGGCGGAGCAGATGCTGCAGCGCCACTCGGGCGATGTGGACAAGCCGCGTATCCTGGGTGCTTTTAACGAAGAAACGCCCGATTGGCTGTCCTTCTTCATGTTCACCTACTTCACCGACCGGGACGGCAAGTATCAGTTGGCCTCTCTGGCGGAAAGCGGTTTCGACCCCCTGTCGCGGACCTGCCGCTTTATGCTGACGGAGGAAGCCCATCATATGTTCGTGGGCGAGACCGGCGTCGGCCGGGTCATCCTGCGCACCTGCGAACTGATGAAAGAACATGGCGAGGACAAGGTGCGGGAGATGGGCGGCATTGATTTGACCACCCTGCAAAAATACCTGAACTTCCATTGTTCGGTATCCTTGGACCTGTTCGGTTCCGAACGCTCCACCAACGCGGCCAATTTTTATTCCATGGGCCTGAAGGGCCGCTATGGCGAAACCAAGATCGACGACGATCATCTGCTGGGCAATGACCTCTATCCTATTCTGGAGATGGAGGGGGACAAGTTCGTGCTGCGCGAGGACAATGCCCTGACCGTGATCAACGAGCGCCTGCGCGACGATTATGTCACCGATTGCGAACGGGGCGTGCGCCGCTGGAACCAGATCATCAAACGCCAGGGGCTGGATTTCGAACTGAAACTTCCCCATCGCGCATTCAACCGCCAGATCGGCAGCTTCAACCTGGAAAACCTGGCCGGCAAACGGGTCAGCCCGGACGGTCGGGTGATCACCGAGGCCGAATGGACTCAGAATGTGGGCGATTGGCTGCCCACGGACGAGGACCGGGCCTATGTCATCTCGTTGATGCAGTCGGTCACCGAACCGGGCAAATTCGCCAATTGGATCGCCCCGCCCGCCCGCGGCATCAACAACCAGCCAGCAGATTTCGAGTATGTGCGCCTGAATTAGGTTGGTGCCGTTAACCCATTGAGGGGACGGTCGAACTTACACTATCGCGTGTATTCATCCGCTCCAGCCAGGCCGCGAGCTCCGAGGCCTGACCCAACAAGGCCTGGCCCTCGGGAACCTGACTGGCATAATGCATGACCGGCACCACGTGGAAATCGGCCAGGGAGGCACTGTCCCCACCGAAATAATCCTGCCCGGCCAACATGGCGTCCAGGGCGGACACGGCGCGTTGGCAATCATCTTTGGCGCCTTCGATCATGGCTTCATCCGTTTCGCCGCCCAGCATGGGCATCAAGGCCCGTTGCACGAAAGTGCGGGTGATGACCGGGTCATTGAACAAAAGCGGTCGGCGCTTTCTCGTTGTCCGGCTTTCCGTTATGTA
>JAPYUH010000009.1:0-15124 GCA_029936195.1 Alphaproteobacteria bacterium | reverse complement strand
GGTCATTGAACAAAAGCGGTCGGCGCTTTCTCGTTGTCCGGCTTTCCGTTATGTATCCCAGTCATGAAACAACTCCGCCTCCTCACCGCCATTTATATCATCGCCGCCATTCTTCTGGCCGCGCATTCATTTCACACGGTGTATGCCCACCACCCGCCCCTGGGCCAATGGGTCAGGACAATTATCTATGGTTTCGGCCCCTGGGCGTGCGCCTTTGCCTTTGCCGGAGCCAAGATGTGTTTTCAGATATTATTGCGCAAGGAGACCAAGGGGTTTCGCAAGACTTTCACCTGGGTCACCGGCGTGGTCATCGGCTTGATGATCTTCACAAAAATCATGGCCTAATGTATTAAGGAACCACCTCGTGCCAGACTTTCCCGGCATGGCACTCCATCGACAAAAAAGGCGGAAAAAATGAGCGGTCCCTTGGAAGGTATCCGGGTTCTGGATATCGCAACCATTCTCGCGGCCCCCCTGGCCGGCACCATGATGGCGGATTTCGGCGCCGAAGTGATCAAGGCGGAATTACCCGGCGTGGGCGACGGCCTGCGCACCTTCCCCCCCTTCAAGGACGGTAAATCCGTGTGGTGGAAGGCCGCCAACCGCAACAAGAAATTCATCACCCTGGACTTGCGCAAGGCCGAGGGCGCGGCGTTGTTGTTGAAGATGCTGCCCAAATTCGATGTTCTGCTGGAAAATTTTCGCACCGGCACCCTGGCCAAATGGGGCCTGGATACGGAGACCTTGTGGAAAGCCAATCCCAACCTGATCATCATGCGCGCCACGGCGTTCGGACAGACCGGACCCTACGCCAACAAGCCTGGCTTCGCGCGGATATTCGAGGCCATGTCCGGCCTGGCCTACATTACCGGCGATCCGGACCGCTCGCCCATGCACAACGGCTACCCCATTGGCGACAGCATCGGCGGCCTGTTCGCCTGCAATGCGGTGCTGATGGCGCTGTTGGCCCGCGAACGGGGCACCACTAAGGGCGGCGAGGAGATTGATCTGTCCATGACGGAGGCCACCTATCGCCTGCTGGACAGCCAGACCATCCAGTACGACCAGCTGGGCGAGGAACCTCAACGCACGGGCAACGCCTCGCACTATTCAGCCCCGGCAAATGTCTTTCGCACCTCCGATGACCAGTTCGTCTCTCTGTCAGGCAGTACCCAGGCGACCTTCAAGGGCAATGCCCGGGCGGTCGGGCGGCCGGAAATGCTGGAGGATCCGAAATATACCTCGAACCCGAAACGGTTCGAGAACCGGGCCAAGTTGGATGTAATCTTCACCGAATGGTTCGCCACCCACACCCAGGCCGAAGCGATTGAAGCTTTCGAGCGGGAGGGCGGCACCCTGGCGCCGATTTATTCCATCTCGCAGATTTTCAGCGATCCGCAGTTCATGGCCCGGGAAGCCATTGTCTCCGTGCAGGACAACGATTATGGCCAGGTTCGCCTGCAAAGCGTCGTGCCCAAGCTGACCAACAACCCCGGTGAAGTCCGCCATACCGCCCGCGACCTGGGCGCCGACAACGGCGCCGTTTACGGCGACCTGCTGGATCTAAGCGTGGACGACATCGCCGCCTTGCAGGACAAGGGGATCGTTTAACGCAACAGCGACGCCATGATCCGCTGCCGGGTTAACGGCATATGGTGGATGCGGATACCCAAGGCGTGGGCGACCGCGTTGCCAATGGCCGCCGCCGTGGGTGCCACGGAACATTCACCGACGCCGAGGGAAGGCTGGCCGGGCTGATCCATCACCACCGCCTCGATTTCGGGCACCTCCGCGAACCGCAGAATGGGATAGCTGTCCCAATCCAACGAGGTCACGCCAGCCCCTTGCATGGTGACTTGTTCCTTCAGGGTCCATGAAGCCCCTTGCACGGCGCCGCCCTCCAACTGGTTGCGAATGCCGTCGGGATTAATCACCAGGCCGGCGTCGGCCACGACCCAGATATTTTTCAACCGTACCTCTTCATCGACACTGACGGCCACGGCAACGGCGGCATAGGCGGCCATGTTTTTGTATCTGGAGAATGCCAGGCCCAAACCCCGGCTCTCGCCGCCCGGCCCGCGTTCGGGCCATTTGGCCCGTGCCGCCACCGCCTCCAGCACCCCGCGGGCGCGGGGATCGGACAGCAGGGACAGCCGATAAGCCAAGGGGTCGTCGCCGGCACGGTTTGCCAGCTCATCCATCATCGCTTCCAAGGCGAAAACATTTGGCAGAGCGCCCAGGGTCCGCAGCGCCGAGGTGCGGACGGGCGGGTCGGTCACCAGGTGATGGATGATGCGGCTATTGGGGATATCATAATAGGGCTTGGCGTTGCGGGTGCCGCCGCCGCCGCGTTCCTCGGGCGGATCGTCGGAAATTTGGGCCGACGGTGGGCTTTTCAGAGCCTCCGCCGCGAGCAGCGAACCGCTATCCGCCAGCGGGCGCTGTACGTGCGTGGGGCTCCAGATCTCGGCCGTCCAATCCGCCGGCTTGCCGTCTTGGTCGACCCGAATGGACATATCAATCAGCATGGCAGGGCCGAACGGCTCGAACCCGAACTCCTCCTCCCGCCGCCATTGCAGTCGGATATGCCGGCCCGGCATGCGCACCGCAATCAGGGCGGCATCCAAGGCCGCGTCGTCGGCGCCGTTGTGGCCATAGCAACCGGCGCCGTACATATGCCGGGTTGTTACGGCGGACTCGGGCAAATCAAGCACCTTGGCGATATTCAGGCGCAGGGGGTGCATGCCCTGGCCGTGGGACCAGACCGTCAAATGGTCATCGCGGAACAAGGCCAGGGCGCAGGACGGCGCCATGGAAGCATGCGCCACATAGGGCCTGGAAAATGTCGCCTGAACCAGATCACCCGCCCCCGCCCCATCCGGCGCACCATATCGCCGGTCATCCGATGCTTGCCCGCGCAGCCAGTCAGCTTCCTGCTGTCCAGGGCTTATCGACGGGGCGCCATGCCATTGGGCAAGGCCGGGCGCAATGGCGGCGGCGGCTTCCACCGCCTGCTCATCGGCGCCAACGAAGGCGACAAAATTGGCGGAGCGCAAAACCTCAGTCCCGCCGGCGGCGCGTTTAATGGCTGCCTCATCCAGTTCCTGCAACACTGCCCCCGGTCCGGGCTGGCGCAGAATACGTGCGTGCAAAAGATCGTCGGGCAGCCAATCATGAATAAAGGCGCCGCCCGTAAGCTTCTCCGCCAAATCGTCCCTGGGAATACTTTTCCCGACGATGCGATAGTCCTTGGCGTCCTTTGGCGCGGCGGTCCCCGTGGCCGCTTGGGTCCAGTCGATTTCGTCCGCCAGATCCCAATAAGTGACGCCGCTGGCCGCGCCATCGACCGCGAACACCCCTTCGGCCACGGTCAATTGTTCGACGGCGCAATTCAGGCGCAAGGCCGCCCGTGCCGCCAACAAGGCCCGCGCCTCGGCACAGACCGCGCGGATCGCGGCCCCTGAATCCATGATCGACAGGCTGGACGAGGTATAGCGTTCATTCGGCCCCGCATCGCTGTCCCCCGACAACATGACCACCTGGGCCAGATCCAGGGCCAGCTCTTCGGCCGCGATTTGGGACAGTGCCGTGACCACGCCCTGGCCGATCTCCACCTTGCCCGTGGCCACCCGCACGGTACGGCCGGCCTGAAAACGCAACCAGGTATCGAAGCGGGGATTGATGGCAACGCTTGCCGGCAATTGATTAATCATGTGCGCGCCGCCCGTTCAATAGCCCGGATGATGCGGGTGTGTGCCCCGCAACGGCACAGATGGCCGTCCAATGCCGTTGCGATCTCGGACCGGCTGGGATTGGGGTTGCGATCCAGCAATGCCTTGGCGCTGATCAAAATGCCGGACAGGCAATAGCCGCATTGCCCGGCCTGTTCCTCCATGAAGGCTTGTTGCAGGGGATGAGGCGCCTCCCTGGTGCCCAGGCCTTCCATGGTTAGAACTGATTTGTTGGCAACGGAATCCATCGTTCTCGTGCAGGCGTACACAGCTTCGTCATCGACCAGCACCATGCAGGCGCCGCACTGCTCCAAACCGCAACCGTAATGGGTCCCGGTGAGGCCCAACTGGTTGCGCAGAACATAGATCAACGGCAGATCGGGCCGGGCCGAAACTTCCCTGTCCTCGCCATTAACCGTGAACCTGTATGTCTGCGCCATGACATCCTCCCCTAACGCCGCCCCAATATTGCCAGACCCGCTCCAAGGAGGGCTAGTATAGCCGAAAATGGGCCGAAGCCCGCGAAACCCACGGTCGACAAAATCCACCCGCCAACCGCCGCCGCCGCCAGCCAGCCGGCCGAGGCGGCGGTGCTGTTCATGCCCATCACCGTACCGCGAACCTCCGCCGGTACTTCCGCCAGGGCCGCCATCAGCGACGGCCGGCAAATAGCATTGGTAAACATGAACACGAACCCCATGACGGTCGAAATCACCACACTTGACTGCCAACCAAACAACAGCACCGCCGCCGTGCCGGCAATCATAAGCGCTATGGCGAAAGTCATCCTGCGGTCCCTGAGCCGGTCGCCCAACTGACCGCCGACAATAGTGCCGAGGATATTGCCGGCGGCGAAGATGACCAAAGGGATGGCCAGGGCGCGAAGTGACAGGCCGTAGGTTTGCAGCATGAAGGTGGCGTAATAGATGGACGCCAGGCCAAAACAGATGCGCTCCGCGAAAACGCTGCCCAAAAGTCGTATGACCGACCCCGTCAGGGCGCTGGCCAGCGACGGCGACTTGGCACCCCCCTTGAAAGTGCCGGGTTTGGGGACTGTCGATGTGGTTGCGTACATTGTCACGGCGCTGAGCAGGGCCAGCACGGCGATACAGAGATGCACGCCCCGCCAGCCGATCGAGGCACCGATCCACGACGCCAGCGGCACGCCGACCAACAGGGTCATGGACTGCCCGGCCATGATCCAGCCCAGTGCCCGGCCGCGCTGGCGGTCGGTCACGCGGGAGGCGATTTCCGCCATGCTGACGCCTGTAAACATTCCGCAACAACCTCCCGCCAACGTGGCCCAGGCGGCCACGGCGACGAAGCTTTCCGCCTGGGCCACGCCACCCAAGGCACCGGCCAGGGCAATGGGCGAGCCGACCAGGAACGGACGCCGCCCAATTTTATCGGAAAACACACCCGCGCCAAATGAGGTCAGACCCCAGGCAATCGAAGTCATGCCGAACAGGTTTGCGATCATGGTCAGCGACACGTCGAGATCCCCGGCCATGTCGATCAGAAACGGCGCCCTGGTCGAGCCGCTGGCCGTGATGGCAAAGGTGGCCAGACAAGTCGCGGCGATCAACAACCATGGCATGGGACGCGGGGGATCGATCGCCGGGGCGGCCGCATTCTCGGTGGACATATAAGTTGAGCCTCGGATGGCGGGAGAGGTAGGCGTAATAAGTGTAACCGCAATTGGCATTGGCCGCCATGAATGCATAATGGCGTGATGTACGATTCAGATCACGATCCCATCCCCACATCCGATTTCCATGGCCAAAAGCCGCAACGGGATATTCCCTTTATTTTGCGCCGGCGGATTAATTGGGGCGACAGCGACGCAGCCGAAATCGCCTATACGGGCAGCTTCATCCCCATGGCCATTGATGCACTGGAGGTCTGGTACGAGGCGGTTCTGGGCCATACCTTTTACGACCTCAAACGCAACAACATGGGCAACCCCGCCGTCTCCCTGCACTTTGATTTCCACGCCCCCATCGTCGTGGGGGAACGGTTGGATATCACCATCTTCGTGGACAAACTGGGCACCTCCTCGATCACCCACCGCTTTGAGATGACCAAGGTGGGTGGGCCGTTGGTGGCCACGGCCTCCTTCACCGCCGCCCTGGTCACGGATGTTCATACAGACCGCATCAAGGCCAAGGCCTTTCCCGAAGACTGGCGGGCCCGGATCGAGGGCTATGTACGGGAATGCGAGCTGCGGGAACAAGGCGTGGCCGGCCGGCGGGAAATCATTGATTTCTGGTTCGGGCCGCCCGGATCACCGGACCGGGGCCAACCACGCAAGATTTGGTTTGCCCGCCAGGATGCCGGCGGTTCGGAATTCGATGCCGAAATCCGCGCCAAGTTCGAACCGACCATTCGGGCGGCGGCGGCGGGTAAACTGGATCATTGGGCCTACTGTTTGGATGGCGCCCTGGCGCTATGCCTGCTGTTGGATCAGTTCACCCGCAACATTTATCGCGGCACCGCCCAAGCCTTTGCCACCGACCGCAAAATCCTGGAGATTTCGAAACAGGCCGTGGCCGCCGGCTGGCTGGAGGGTTTGGACGAACAACCAAAAAAGTTCCTCATCATGCCCTTTCAACATACAGAGGACCTGGCCAGCCAGGAACAGGGTATCGAATTGTTCGCATATCTGCGGGGCACGGAAAACGGCGATAAATCCTACAACTCCATGATCAAGCACAGGGACTTGATCGCCACATACGGACGCTTTCCCCACCGCAACAAAGCCCTGGGACGAACCAACACACCGGCAGAAGAGATCTATCTACAAAACCCCGAGGCCGGCTTTTAGGTCGAGTACGTCGCAAACCTTTGCGTCACCGCCTGAGCGGCCCAGTCCGTCTTGATGTTGACCACGGCGACCATGCCATCATTCACTTTGGCCTGGGCCCGGTCCAGCGCGGCGCGGATCTCGCCCGGTTCCTCCACATATTCACTGTAACAACCCAGTGCTTCGGCCATCTGGTCATAGCGGGTGTAGCCCAAATCCCGGCCCGGCTTGACCTGATCGGGATCCGCCGTCCAGCCGCCGTTCAGGCTGATCACCACCAGAACGGGGATCTTATGGCGCACGGCCGTGTCCATCTCCATGGCGTTCAGGCCGAAGGAGCCATCGCCGTGCACGACGATGACCTGCGTATCGGGCTTTGCCACCTTGGCACCCAAGCCAAACGGCAAGCCGACGCCCATGGTGCCGAAGGGACCTGAATTCAGGCGATGGCCCGGGGCATAGGTGGGCATGGATTGACGGCCGTAATTAAGAATTTCCTGGCCGTCCACCACCAAAATTGCATCCCGGTCCATGAAGTTCTTAACCTCCTCGCACAGGCGCAGGGGATGGATCGGCACCGCGTCCGATAGGCTATTGCTACCCGGTCCGGCACGTTTTTCAGCCTCCTTTTCCGCCAACGTGCTGCGCCAATGGTCATAGCGGGCGGGATCGATCCGGCCGTCGATGGCTTTATTCAGTTGCGCCAGGGCGGTCTTGGCGTCGGCGACAATGGGAATGTCCAGCTTGCGCGGGCTTTCGGCGATTTCATCCACGTCAACGTCAATGCGGGCAATGGTGGCATCGGCCGAGAACCGCGGCGCGGCCAGATGGGCCACGATGTAATTCAGGCGCGTGCCCACCACCACGATCAGATCCGCGTCCCGGAACGCCGTCGAACGGGCGGCGGGAAAACAGCAGGCATGATCCTCGGGCACCACGCCACGGCCTTGCGGCGTGGTGTAGAACGGAATGCCCGTGGCATCCACCAGGGCCGCCAGTTCCTCCCACGCCTGGGACCAGATGACGCCGCTGCCCGATAGCAGCACGGGGCGTTCCGCCTTGTTCAGGGCGGCGACCAGTTCCGCGATCTGGGCATCGGGAGCGGGTTGCCGGGCCGTCAACATGGGCCTGCCCGACATGGACCAGTCAATTTTGTCCTCGTCCACCATCTGGTAGAGCACATCGCCGGGCAGATCCAAATAGACCGGCCCCGGCTTGCCAGACATGGCCCGCTGCATGGCGGTGTTCAGCATTTCCGGAATGCGGCGGGCGTCATGGACCCGGGCGGCATACTTTACGCAGCCCGACATAATGTCCATCTGGTCAATTTCCTGGAACACCTGCTTGCCATAGCCCAATACGGGGCTGGCGCCGCCCAGGGCCACCACGGGGCAGCAGTCAATCAGGGCATTGGCCAGGCCGGTGGTCAAATTGATGGTGGCGGGGCCGGAGGCGGCCATGCAGACGCCGGGACGCTGTTGCAGGCGGCTGTATGCTTGCGCCATGAAGGCGGCGGCCTGTTCGTGGCGCACATCGATACAGCGGATGCCTTCCTTTATGGTCGCCGCCTCGGCCGCCAGCATGGGCCCGCCCATGAGGAAGAACATCTCATCCACGCCCTCCCGCTTCAGGGCCTTGGCCAGGATCTCCGATCCGTTCAATTGCGCCATGATTTCATCCTCCAATTTGCTATTTTTTCACTGCTGCGCAAGCATGACATTTGGCGAAGCCATGGGCAATTTGTTAAAAGGACACCATGAACATAGAAATGAACACAGATATTCGTTTTCTCATTGTAGCCTTCGACGGCCTGCGCCCAGACATGTTGGATGACCGCCTGATGCCCAACCTGTCGTCATTCTGCCGCCAGGGCAGCCATTGTACCGACAACCGCGCGGTCTTTCCCACCGAGACGCGGGTCAACCAATCCAGCCTGATCACCGGTTGCCATCCGGGCCGCCATGGCATGGTGGCGAATAAATTCATGGAACCGGCGGCGGGCGGCTTCCTCAATACCGGGGATTTCGCGGCCCTGAGCGCGGCCGATGGACAGACGGGCGGCATCCTGACCGCACCCAGCATGGGGGAAATTCTGCACGATGCGGGGCTGGAACTTGCCGTCGTGGGGTGCGGCACGGCCGGCGGCAACCGCATCCTGCACCATCGGGCCCAGTCATTGGGCAATTTGAACCTGTCCCTGCACGGCCTGGACAAATCCACCACGCCGGACGCCGGGGGCGACGTGGTCAAGGCCCTGCGCCCGATCCCGGAGGCAGACCTGCCCAACAAGGCACAGATCGATTGGGTCGTGGATGCCTATATGGAGGTCGTGGCACCGGGCCGGGACCCGGCGGCGGCGATCCTATGGTTCTCCGACCCCGATACCCCCTATCACTATAGGGGCATTGAAAGCCCGGAAGCAGCGGCCGCCATTCGCCATGCGGATGCCGCTTTTGGCCGGCTGTTGCAGTGGCGGGCGGACAGTGGACGCGGCGACAGCCTGCAAATCATCGCCCTCTCGGACCATGGACACGTGGCGACCCATGGCGAGCCCATGGACTTAATCAATATCTTCTCCGAATCCGGCTTCAACATGGATAACAACACATTGATCCCCGGCACATTCGGGTCCTTGTACGTGACGGACCGGGACGAGCAAATGCGCATGGTTGCATGGTTGCAGTCCCAACCCTGGTGCGGCCCCATTTTCGCCAGGGATCTGGGCGGCTTGCCCAGCGGCGCGCTGCCCTTGTCGGCGGTCGATTGCGACCATCGGCGCAGCGGCGACATCGTTTTTGTCCTGGGGCGCGATGAAAGTGCGCCCAACGATGGCCTGCCGGGCCGCTGCCTGCATGACAACCCGGAAATTCCCATGGGCTGCGGCCTGCATGGCGGCCTGTCGCCCCATGAAGTCAGCTCCGTGCTGGCTTTTTCCGGCAGTCTGTTCGCCCAGGGCACCACCATCACGGCCCCGACGGGGATCATTGATATCCTGCCGACGGTTCTGCACGCCCTCGATATCCCGGCGCCCGAAATGGATGGGCGGGTGCTGCACGAAACCATGAACGGCGCGGCGGTATCCGGCGAACGGGGAACGGCGAGTGCTTCGACCAACGATGGTTACCGCCAAACGGTCGCATACGACCAGGTCGGTGACAGCCGTTATTTGGCCCATGGCCGCCGCGACGGCGCAACGCCCCTGGACTAATCCGGCAGGCGCGCCAGAAAGTCCAGCTCGATCTCGGTCAAGCCGTGTTCGAACAGATCATTGTGGCCTGCACCGGGTATGAAGTGCGCTTCTTTCGGTTGCCGGGCCGCCTGGTACAATAGCCGGCCAAATCGGGTCGGAATAATGCGGTCGGCCTCGCCATGGATCAGCAACAACGGCGCCTGGATTTTGGCGATAAGCTCGATCGAGGGAAACCGGTCCTTCATCAACAAACCCACGGGAAGGAAGAAATACGCCGCCTGCCCCACATCGACGGTCGAGGTGTAGGGCGCTTCCAGGATCACCGCGCGAACAGAAAATTCCGTGGCCATGCGCACGGCCACCCCCGTGCCCAGACTTTCACCCAGCATGACCAGACGTTCGGGCGGCAGGCCCAGGCCGGCGAGATAATCCATTGCCCCCCGGGCATCATGGTACAGGCCGTCTTCGGTCGGGCTGCCCGGATTGCCGCCATAGCCGCGATAGCCCGTCAATAACAACCCATGGCCAGCTTCATACAACGGCCGGGTTTTGTAGATACGCTGGGAAATGTTGCCCCCGTTGCCTTGGAAATACACCAGCGTGGGGAAGCCTTTTTCGGCCGGCCGGTACCACGACGTAAGCGTCAGGCCGTCGGCGGTGCGGTAGCTGACCGCCGCAAAACCGGGCGCTGGCGGAGGCAGGTTGGCGTCGGGAAAATACATCAGACTACGCTGCATCATGGCACAGCCAGCAACCAGGGCCGCGTAGGCGACCAATGCCAGGCCCAGTATTTTCACCACAACCTCCATGCGTTGCAAAATCCCATGCTACACTGCACCCATGAATGATGCATCTTACCCGAAATTGAGCCTGCCGCCGTCACTTTGGGCGGCAACGGCGGCCAGGGCGGCCGAGACACCGGCCATGGACGTCGATGGGCGGGCCGACGTGGCCATCGTCGGGGCCGGCTTCACCGGCCTGTCCGCCGCCCTGCATCTGGCCATGGGCGGCGCGGATGTGGCCGTGCTGGAGGCGGGCGAGCCGGGATGGGGGGCATCCGGGCGCAATGGCGGCCAGGTCATTCCCGGCCTGAAGGAAGACCCGCGCGAGATCATTGCCCGCTTCGGCGCGGGGCCGGGCGAACAAATGATCAAGGCCTCGGGCGCGGCGGCCGATCTGGTGTTTGATCTGATCCGGGGCCATCATATGGATGTGGATTACCAGCAATCGGGTTGGATACAGGCGGCCCATGCCCAAAACATGCTGCCGGCGCTGCGCCTGCGCCATGGCGATTGGGCGGCGCGCGAGGCAAACGTGGCCTGGCTGGAACGGGACGAGATGACCCAGGCCATGGGCGATGACCGTTACCAGGGCGGCTGGATCGACAAACGCGGTGGCGGCGTGCAACCCCTCAGTTACGCCCGCGGCCTGGCCAAGGCGGCCCAGAAGCAAGGTGCCCGGATACATGGTTCCTCGCCGGTACAATCCCTCACCCGCGACGGCACTGGTTGGCGCCTGGAAACAGCCAGCGGTATCCTGACCGCCGACAAGGTAATTTTGGCCACCAATGGCTACACCGACGGTCTGTGGCCCGGCCTGGCCCAATCGGTGGTGCCGGTCTACAGCGTGCAGGTGGCCACCACGCCCCTGGGCGAGAATATCCGGGGCAAGATTCTGGGCGGCGGCGAGGTGTTGTCCGATACCCACCGGGTACTGTGGTACTTCCGCCAGGATGGACATGGCCGCCTGATCATGGGTGGCGGCGGCTCCGCCTATGAAAGCGGCGCGGTCAAGATCTATGAAAGCTTGCGGGACCGGGTACGCCAGTTGTTGCCCGAGGCCGGCGAGGTGTCATTCGAGTTCGCCTGGAACGGCAAGGTCGCCATGACCACCGACCACTACCCCCACTTGCACGAACCCGCACCGGGCCTGTGGGCCGCCCTGGGTTACAATGGCCGGGGCGTGGCCATGGCCACCATGATGGGCAGGGTGATGGCCGACCGGGTGTTGGACAGGGGGGATCCGGAGTTCGATTTCGCCACCAGCCCCATTCGGCCCCTGCACGTGCACGGCCTGCGCGGCATCGCCGTCACCGCCACGCGGGCTTATTACCGTTTGCGCGACGCATTGGAAGGTTAAGGAGAGTAATATGAGTACCGCCGCCTATCAGGTTGAGGCCTACAACACCTCCAAGGAATCCGACAACAAGATCCATGACGACGCGACGGCAAAAAAATTTGGTTTCGCCGGCGGTCTGGTACCAGGCGTGGATGTCTATGCCTATCTGACCCACCCGGCGGCGGCGCGCTGGGGCCGGGATTGGTTGCAGCACGGCGCGGCCGACTGCCGACTTATGCTGCCGGTTTATGACGGCGCCATCGCCACGGTCAGGTCGGAAGATATTCCCGGCGAAGACGATGCCATGACCATCACCGTGGAAAGCGCGGGCCAGCTTTGCGCCCAAGGCACCGCCCGCCTGCATGGCGCGGCACCCAGCGCCCCCGAGCTGGCAGATTTTTCCACTTCCCCCCTGCCCGTTGAACGGCCCCCGGCCACCCCCGAAACCTTGCCCAAGGGCGCCCTGCTGGGGACCCATGAAATGGCCATTACGGCAGACTTCGCCGCGGAATACCTGCGCGATGTGCGCGAGACCCTGCCCCTCTACGCCGATCAAGGCCTGATCCATCCGGGTATCATCTGCCGCCTGGGCAATTGGGCCCTGACCCGCAACGTCGTTCTTGGCCCGTGGATCCACGTGGGCAGCAGCATCCAGCATTTCTCTGTCGCCAAAATGGGCGAAGACCTCTCCGTCCGCGCCCGCATTACCGAAAATTACGAGCGCAAGGGCCACCTGTTCGTGGAACTGGACGCGGTGGTTCTGGCGGGAGGCGACCGTATCGTCGCCCGTATCGACCACACCGCGATTTACGAGCCGCGACAAGTACGGAGTTAATTACTGCAGCAGCACCATGGGGCTGCCCACATCGACCACGCCAATGGCCTGATGGGCCTTGTAGCCCAGTAATTCCTGGATGCGCACGGGCATGTGGCGCACTTTTTCAATGGGCACGGTGAGGAAGCTATTTTCTTCCGCCCGCAACCAGCCAACCACATAGCCCAGAAACATGCCGCGCCGGTGCTGATCGATGGTCGTGTTGGCACCGCCGCCATGCAGGGCGGAGCCGAGATACATCAATGCCGAACCGGCCGGCATCTCGGCCTGGACAATCTCGTCGGGCCGGGGTTCCCGGTCGGGCGGCCAAAGATGGCTGCCCGGCACCACTTGGGTGGCGCCATTCTCCTTTGTGAAATCGGACAGAGCGAACATCGCCTCAACTTGCAACGGGGGCTTTGGCGCCTTGAGAAAGCCCCAGGCATCTTCGTCCCGATGCAATCTTTGCACATCCTCGCCAGGGCCGATCTGGATCAACTGGCCGGTGTTGAAAATATAGTCATGACAATTTTGCAATAGAAAATGGTCCGCCGCGCCACACAACAACGGTGTCAGCATGATATCGAGAAAGGTTTCCGATTTTGCCGGCAGGCCATCAATACGAACCGTGGACAGGCCATAAAAGTCCACCATCCGCTCATGTGCCGGATGGCGCAATCCCGGCGCCGTGGCACGTATCAGAGCATCCAAATCCTGATTGAGCGCCGCCAATGCCTGCGATGAGAGCATACCTTCAACCACGACCGCGCCATCCCGTTGCAACAGATCAAAAACGGTCTGGGGCACAACGCCTGATCCGACATGTTCAAGCTTTGCCATCGCCAATACCTCAATCAGGTTCGAAGGCAGCCATTGTAGTCAGGAAAAGGGCAATAGTCGCATTTATAATCGCCCTTGGTATTATTCGCCTTGGGGAACCTCGCGGATATCCAACGCACCATCATTCATGCGTTTCATGAGCTTGCTGGCGTCGTCCGATACCAGCAGATCCAAGAACAACGTCCGCTCCATGGTCAGGCCGTCTTCAAGCGGTTTCTCGGCCTCTTGGCGGATCAGGCGTTTGATGTGGGCAAAGGTCAGGGGCGCGATGGCGGCGTATTCTTGGGCCAAGGCGAGGGCATGGGGCAGGACCGGGCCGTTGGTAACCTCGTGCACCATGCCCAGCGAAAGCGCCTCGCGCGGCGGCACGGTGCGGCCGCGGGTGACCATTTCCAGGGCCCGGGCCTGGCCCACCAGGCGGGCCAGTTTCTGGGTACCGCCGCCACCGGGCAGAATGCCCAGCTTCGCCTCGGGCAGACCCAGATGATGGTCACCGTCCTGGACGATGCGCAGATCGCAGGACAGACAGAATTCAAATCCGCCGCCCATGGCGAAGCCATTAATGGCCGCGATGGTAATCTTCGGCGTAGTGGCCAGGCGGCGGAACAACACATCGATTTCCCGGTCCCGGGTCAAAAGCCGTTGGTCGGAAAACGTCATGCCCCGTTGCCGCAACTGATCCGACATGCCCTCAAGCACCGGCACTGAAAAATGCCGGATGAAGACGCCGTCTTCGCCCCCCGTGAAGACCATGGCCCGGCAGCTTTCGTCCCCATCCAATTCCTTGGTCGCGGCATTCAGTTCGGCCACCGTGTCGTCGGTCATGAATTGATCGGGCAGGGTGATGGTCAGGATGGCGACCGGTCCGTCGCGGCTTACGACAACATGGGGCATTATCTTTTTCGCCCTTTCAACAGCTCCAACCCGAATTTCAAAATATAGAACGGAATGACGATGACCGCGCCCAGCAGGATATAGGGCACCGCCCAGCGCACCGCATCCGCCGCCAACTCGCCCGCGTTGCGAACGGATTGCGAGAGGAAGCGGATAAAGCCCAGGGCATCCAGATCAATCACCAAGAGCACCCAGCCCACGATCAGGCAGATCAGCACCAATTTAAAGACGGTCCCGATGAACTTGCAAAAATCGATGTTTACCTTGTTCAAGACCCCGCCCCTACAACACCTGGAATACCCGACGGACGGGCCCCACGAACGAGCCGCCCGAGACTTCAATAATGCGCCGGTTGCCCACCGGGACTTGACCCAAATCCCGGATGGCGCCCAGCTCGGCCGCAAGTTCGAACAGGAACTCGGATTCCATATCGCTCATGGGATACCCCTCACGGCCTGATCATGGGCGCCCATCATACACGAGTTTGGCGCAAGGCCGATGTTTTCACGTTTGGGAAAAATGGCCACCCCGGCAGGACTTGAACCTAGCACCTTCGGTGTGAAAGAAGGGCGTTCTATCGCATAAAACTGCGGATGTTAACTATTTTTAACCCCGTATTTACCCCCATTTTCCCGTCAAATAGTTAACATCCTAACCGTACTATAATCACCGTCACGACGCCGCCCCCTTTTCGGCCAACCGACGGACGATGCCCATGACTGGCCGCCGACATC
>JAPYUH010000163.1 GCA_029936195.1 Alphaproteobacteria bacterium | reverse complement strand
ATCAGATTAGCCGCGACACGCTCTAGGCGGCGAACCCCTGCAATCGGGCAGCCTCGGCGCGGACCCGTTCGGGGCTGCCCAGATAGGCGCGGTTGACGCCCAGGCGCTTGAACCAATAATGCAGGCCCATGAGGTCGGTGAAACCCATGCCGCCGTGTACTTCGGTTGCCGTGCGGGCGACGAAGCGGCCCACTTCGTCCACGTGGGACTTGGCAAAGGCCGCCGCCAGGGACAGCGCGGCCGGGTCCTGTTCCAGCATGTAGGCGCCATGCCAGACCAGGGCGCGGCAGGGCTGTAGTTCCGCGGCCATTTCGGCGCACATATGCTTGACCGCCTGGAACGAGGCGATGGGCCGTCCGAACTGTTTGCGGTCGGCGGCGTAGGCCACGGCCTGCCGCAGCATCTCCTCGCCGGCGCCCAGACTATCGGCGGCCAGGGTGACGCGGCCCGCATCGATGATGGTTTGAAGGACATCCTTGCCTTGGCGCAGGGGTTCGGCGGGGGTGTTCTCGAACCGCAGTTCGCAGATGGACCGGGTCCGGTCGATGGTTTTTAGGCCTACCTGTTCCAACCCGCCGCCCGCCGCCCGCACCAGGTGCAGATCGCCTTCACTGTCGCCGACGACATAGCCGTCCGCGTCCGCGCCATCCAGGACAAACAGGGCCCGGCCGCTCAGGACGCCGTTGCCCGCCGTGACGCCCGCATCTTCCCGTGCGCCGGCGGCGATTTCCGATACCGCGACGCCAACGCGCATGGCGCCCTCCGCCATGGCCGGCAGCCAGTCGCGTTTTTGATCCTCGTCGCCTCCCAGGCTGATGGCCAGGGGCGCCATGACGGCACTGGCCGTGAAGGGCACCGGCGTGACCCGGCGGCCAAGTTCCTCGGCCACCACGGCGGCCTCCAGCAGGCCCAGCCCGGCACCGCCGAAATCTTCCCCGATCAACAGGCCCGCCATGCCCAGGGCGCACAATTCCGCCCAGATGTTTTCATCCAGGGCCGCGCCGGCCGCCGCCGTTTGGCGCACCGTGTCCAGTTCCGAGATACGCGCCAGGGTGCCGATGAAACTATCCCGGATCAGTATCTGTTCTTCCGAAAGCCCAAAATCCATTTGCCTAACCCAGCGCTATTTTCGGTTCGCGCGGCATGCCCAGGCCTCGCTCCGATATGATGTTCTTTTGAATTTGCGCCGTGCCGCCGCCGATGATTAGCCCCAGATCGAACATGAAGTTGGCCTGCCAGGCACCGTCGTCCCGCAGCAGAGGGCTGTCGTCATACAACACGCCGATCTCGCCCAGGATATCAATGCCAAGGCCGTCCAGTTGATGGTTCAACTCGCAGCCCAAAAGCTTGACGACCATATCGCCCAGTGACCGCCCAGCACCCTTTTCGGCCTCGCTGGTCATGCGCATTTCGTGCAGGCGCATGGCCTGGACACGGGCCTGCAGCTTGATGAAGCGGTCCCGGAACAGGGGGTTTTCCATTAGCGGCCGGCCGTCCAGACTTTCGGCCTGCAACAGCTTCCTAACCCGCAACAGGCTATCGAGAGAGCGGTTGGGATCACCCAGCAAGCCCCGCTCGTGCTTCAAGGTGCTGTTCGCCACGACCCAGCCCTGGCCCCGGTTGCCGACCACATTGGCCATGGGAACCCGCACATCCGTGAAGAAGACTTCGTTGAAGGACGGTATGCCGGTCATGGTTTGCAGGGGCCGCACCTCAATCCCCGGCGTGTCCATGGGAAAGACGATATAGCTGATGCCCTCGTGCTTGGGCGCATCGGGCTCCGTGCGCACGAGGCAGAATATCATGTCGGCAATATGGGCGCCCGAGGTCCAGATTTTCTGCCCATTGATGATGAAGTCGTCCCCATCCTCGGTCGCCGCCGTTTGCAGGCTGGCCAGGTCAGACCCGGCATTGGGTTCGGAATAGCCCTGGCACCAGATAAGCTGGCTGCGGATGGTGGGGCGGATATAGCGTTGTTTTTGTTCTTCCGTGCCATGCTCCAGCATGGTCGGCACCAGCATGGAGATGCCGATATTGCCAAGCCCCTGGATCACGTTGGCGGCGAAAAATTCATCCGCGATGATGCGCGATTTCAAGATATCCACGCCCGCCCCATAGCCGCCATAGGTCTTGGGCACGGTGCGCGAGGTCAGACCGTGATCCACCAGCAGGCCCTGCCAGGTTTGTACTTCGTCCCTCAAATTGCGCGGCTTCATGCGGAAGGAAAAGGTAGATTCGCCGGGCGCCAGATGCTTGTTCTGGTCCAGGAACGCGCGCACCTCTTCACGGAAGACCTTGTGTTCCGCCCTGTCGTTTAGATCCATGGTTCACGCACTGCCTCTGTTTATCTAGCCATCCAGGCCGATCTTAACTCCAACCCCGGAACATTCAATCCTTCGCGGCGTTGAATAGATCCTGCTAGCTGCCCACATGGGCCGGCATGATATCTTGGACCGCCCGTCGTTCAGACATGGCCTGGTAATGACGCTCCACATTGGGAAATTTCCCGCGGTCGACGCCGTCACTTTCCAACCAGCCGGCCAAGGTAAAGAGATAGGGATCGCAGATGCTGTAGTCCTGGCCCAAAACCCAAGGCCCCTTGACCAAGTCACGGTCGATATAGGCAAAACACTCCGCCATGGCGTGCGGCACCTTTGCCGCCATCGCCTTCCAGGCGCCAGGGTCATCCGCATAGCGTTGGCCGCGGCGGCGGTGGGCGTGGGCCACATGCACGGTGGCACAAAGATAATTGTTGAAGGCCTGGGCCTCGGCCAGGGCAAACGGGTTGTCCAGCGGCGCCAGGGTGGCCGCCGGATGGCTCTGGGCGATGTACAGCAACAGTGCCGGGGTTTCCGTCAAAACGCCCTGGCCGGTAACCAAGGCAGGTACCCGCCCCTTTGGATTGATGGCCAGATAGTCCGCGCTCTTCTGCGCCTCGGCGGCGAAGTCAACGGCAACGGCCTCATAGTTGGCGCCGGCCTCTTCCAGTGCGATGTGAGAGGCCAGGGCGCAGCTATTGGGCGCATAGTAGAGTTTCAACATAGCCGGTACCTTTCGATGTTGGCTTGGGATCAAGTCTCAATCACACTACCTGTTATGATACTGTGTCGTCTTGCGTGTCATCTGCCTCTTTCGGCCAGCGGTTATGTGGCCATAGCCATTGCTCCGGGCGCTCTCTGATCCAGGCTTCAAGCATCTGGTTGACCCGGCCCATCAGCGCCGCCGCATCGTCGGACGGCCCAGGGGACAGCGGCGCCAGGAAGGAAATACGAAAGGCGGCGCCGTTCAGGCGTTCGCAGCGCATGGGCACCAGATCGATGCCCCGGCGCAGGGCCAATTGCGCCAGGGCCGGGGCCGTCATGGCCCGGCGGCCAAAGAACGGCACGGGAATGCCGTCGTTCATTTTCTGGTCCACCAGCATCCCGACGGCCCCGCCCCGGTTCAGGGCGGTCAGGATGGCCCGCGCGGCGGAGGCGCCCTTGGGCAGGGGGGCGAGGGAAACCCGCGCCCGCTGCCGGCGCAGCCATTGATCAATCAGCGGATTATTCGGGGCCCGGTAGACCCCGTGCATGGGCCGGCCCAGTTTGGCCGCGACCAGCGTCATCAGTTCCCAATTTCCAATATGGGCGCCAAAGTACAAGGTGCCAATATCCTGCTCCGGAGCGGGCGCCCCAAGCACCTGGACTTGGCCCTGCCCTGGCGGGCCATCGGTCAAGGTGAAGTCATGCAGGTGAGGTATTTCGGCAATCGTGCGGCCCAGATTGCGCCACACACTGGCCCTGATCGCGGCCCGTTCGGTTGCTCCCAGTTCCGGCATGGCCAGGGCCAGATTTCGCTCCACCCGCCGGGCCAGGGGCGGCAAGCGGCCAACCATGGCGCCAAGTGCTGCGCCCAAATTGGAGGCCAGGGCAAGCGGCAAGGCGGCGAACACGGCGATAAAACAGCGCGCCAGGGCGTATTCCAGGCGATGGCGGATGGGATGTTTCACAGAACAATATCCAACAATTGCGTCAGACGATCTTCCCGCTCGAACGTCAGGCTGACCTCAATGACCGTGACCATGGCCCTGGCGCCGGGGGGCAGGCGGTGGGCATCCTTGGCCGTTGTCACCGCCACCGCATCCAGCTCGCGGGCCCGTTCGATCAGGGCCCAGATTTCATCTTCGCCATAGGCATGGTGATCGGCAAAAGCCTGTTGCCCCACCAACTCCGCGCCCAGCTCCCGCACGGTATGGAAAAACCGTTCCGGCCGGCCGATCCCGGCGAAGGCGACGACACGCTGTCCGCGCAGCGCCTCGGCCTCGGCACTGGGAAACAGGCGGGCTTGTAAAACCGGCATCTCGAAATCGGGCAGGGGTGCTGCTGGTTCCCCGGTCCGTAGGATCACCACCCCATCGGCCCTGGCCAGGCCGCGGTTGGGCCGCTCGCGCAACGGTCCCGCCGGATGTACCCGGCCATTGCCCAGGCCCTGGGCGCTGTCGAACACCAGCAATGACAAATCCTTGGCCAGGCCGGGGTTTTGAAAGCCGTCGTCCATGATGATCGCCTGGGCCCCGGCGGCGACGGCGGCGCGGGCGCCCTTGACCCGGTCGCGGGCGATCCAGGCCGGCCCGGCGGCGGCCAGCAGCAAGGGTTCATCACCCACGTCATCGGCCCCGTGCAGACGGCCGTCGACCCGCAAGGGTCCGGCTAGCCTACCGCCGTGACCCCGGCTCAAAAAATGTGCGGCGATGCCCCGGCGGGCCAGGGCCTGTCCAATAGCCAGGGCGGTTGGGGTTTTGCCCGCGCCGCCCGCCACCAGATTGCCGATGCAGATCACCGGCACGGGCGCCGCCCAGGGCGTGCTCATGGCCCAGCGCAGATGGCCCAAAAGACCATACAGCCAGGCCAAGGGTTGCAGCGCCTTGGCCAATCGGCCGTCATGTTGCCAGAATTCAGGCGCCCGCATGGCTCTGATTTTGCCTGTTTTGCTTGGGCAGCAGCGGTGCGATCTGTCGCAGAATGGCCGAGACCACGTCGCGTCCGTCGTCGGCGGCTTCGGCGGCGGCTTCGGCGGCGGCCCGGCGCCGGACCTCGCCCTCCTCACCCAGCAGGGCCGCGACCTGATCGCCCAGGGTCTCGCCGTCGGCCACTAAATGGGCTCCGCCGGTGCGGGTCATGGCGGCGACCTGCTCCGTGAAGTTGAACATATGGGGCCCGAACAGCAGGGCGGAGTCCAGGCGCGCCGCTTCCAGGGGGTTTTGTCCGCCATGTTCAACCAGGGAACCGCCAACAAAGACAATGCCGGCGAGTCGATAGTACAGACCCATTTCGCCCATGCTGTCGCCCAGATAGATTTGGGTATCCGCCCCGATCACCTGGCCCCGGCTGCGCTGGGCCACGGTAAAACCCATATCGGTCAGTTCGGCGGCGATGGCGTCTCCCCGTTCGGCATGGCGGGGAACCAGCAGGGTCAGCAGGTCGGGAAAATGTTCCGACAACTGCCCATGCGCGGCGGCGACCATCACTTCTTCACCGGGATGGGTGGAGGCCGCCAGCCATCTTGGCCGCCTGGCGATGGCTGTTTTCAGTGTGTGCAGGTCCCGCGGATCGGTGGGCAAGGGGGGCGATGCGGCTTTCAAATTGCCATGAAAGGTGACGTTGTGGGCACCCAGGGTGGCCAGGCGTCCGGCGTCGGGGGCGCTTTGGGCGATGCAGAATTGAAAGGACTGCAACAACGGCTTGATCAGCAAGGGCAGCCGCCGCCAGCGCCGGAACGAGCGTTCCGACATGCGGGCGTTGACCAGGGCCATGGCCATGCCGCGGGCCCGGGCCTGGTGGATCAGATTCGGCCATAGCTCGGATTCGACCCAGATCGCCAGGTCGGGGCGCCAATGATCCAGGAAAGTGGTCACGCCGGCGGGCCTGTCCACGGGGATATATTGATGCAGGGCCCGGGCCGGCAGGCGGTCGGCCATGATGCGGGCCGAGGTCACGGTGCCGGAGGTGACCAGCACATGCAGATAGGGATCCCGCTGCAACAGCCGTTCGATCAACGGCAGCACGGAGACCATTTCTCCCACCGATGCCCCATGCACCCAGACCAGCTTGCCCGCCGGGCGGGGCCGGCCGGCCACGCCGAGACGTTCACCAAAACGGGCCGGGTCCTCCTTGCCGCGGGCCAGGCGGCGGCGCAGATGCCAGACTAGCAATGGACCCAGCAACATGGTCAGGCCGCGATACAGGGAATAGGTCATGGCAAATCCCCGAAGCCGAGCCCGGCGGTATCCGTCACCTGGTTCATGGCGGCCTCGACCCGCAGCCGGGCGGCCTCGCGCGCCGGTTCGCCGAGCCGGCGTTCAACGCTGATGGGGCGCGCGAAAACCATCGCGCCACGGGAAAACGGCAGGGCTATGCGAAATTTGTCCCAACTTCGCAGCCGGCGGTGGCGCTCCGTGACAATCGATACCGCGACAATGGGCGCGCCGGACATTTGGGCCAGGGATATGACCCCGGCACTTAACTGCCGGGCCGGGCCGCGCGGGCCGTCGGGGGTCAGACCAATGACCTGCCCATCCCGCAATAATTTCAGCATCCGGCGCATGGCCGCCGCCCCGCCTTTTTGCCGGTCCGGTTCATAGTCCTTGCCGCCCCGTTGGGTTGATCCGCGCACCATGACCATGCCGAAATGGCGCAAGGTGCGGGCCACCAATTCGCCATCGCCGTGGCGCGAGACCAGCGAGTGCAATGTTTTTGTGGGTCTCGTGGATTTCGTGTTGGGCCAGCCGGCGGGGATCATCATCAGGCTGTCATGCCAGGTAATGAGGATGAAGCCGCGCTCCCCCAACAGCAAATCAGTAAGGATTTGGCCATTTTGTATGTTCCAGCGGGTGGTGCGGGTGACCAGGCGGATGTACCAGGCCAGCAGAAATCCGAACAGGGCCTGGCCCGGGGAACTGTTCATCAAACCTTTGCCCAGGTGCACCGATGTCAACTCCCCAACCGGGCGGTAACGTTGCCATCAAGGCCGGGTTCCGTTACCAAATCGTCACCAATCTCGGCGAACTGCAATTTATACAGCGCCGCATAGCTACCGCCCTTGGCCATCAAGCCGGCGTGGTTGCCGCTTTCCACCACACGGCCCCGGTCCAGGACATAGATATGATCCGCCGCCATCACCGTGGACAGGCGATGGGCGATGACCAGGGTGGTGCGGCCGGCCTTCAGGGCATCGAGAGCGGCCTGCACCTCGCGCTCGGCCTGGCTGTCCAGGGCCGATGTGGCCTCGTCCAACAGCAGAATGGGCGCGTCCTTCAGCATGGCCCGGGCGATAGCTATGCGCTGGCGCTGGCCGCCCGACAGCCGGACGCCATTTTCGCCGACAAAGGTGTCATAACCCTGGGGCAGATCGGTGATGAAACCATCTGCCGCGGCCACCCGCGCGGCCGCCCTGATGTCGTCCGCCGCCGCGCCCGGCCGGCCATAGGCGATGTTGGCGGCCACGGTATCGTCGAATAGGGTGATGTCCTGGCTGACCAAGGCGGTGGCGGCGCGCAGGGAGGCAATGGTGATGCCCGCGATGTCCTGACCATCGATCTCGATCCGCCCCATGGTGGGATCGTAAAAGCGGGGCAGCAAATTCATCAACGTGGTCTTGCCCGACCCCGACGGCCCCACCAGGGCCACGGTACTGCCCGGCGGAACGTGAATATCAACCCCATGCAAGGCGGCCGTCTCGTTGTCGTAGGAGAATTCAACCGCACTGTAATTGATTTCGCCTTGATCAATTTGCAACGTCGCCGCATCGGGCCGGTCGACGATTGTGGGCCGCACATCGAGAATGGCAAAGATCCGTTGCGCCGCGGCCAGGCCCTCCTGCAGGGCGGTATTCAGGTTGGCCAGGCCCTTCAGGGGCTGATAGGCCATCAGCAGCGCGGCCAGAAACGACATGAATTCGCCCAGGGACAGGGCGCCGGTCTGGGCCCGCCAACCGCCATAGAAAATCGCCAGGGCAATGGCGATGCCGCCCAGGGCCTCGGTCAACGGCGTTGCCGCGGAGCGGGCGCGGATGCCGCGCATAATTTCCTTCAAGCGCCGCTCGATCCGGCCACGGATGCGCTGGGTCTCGCCCTCTTCCATGCCATGGGCCTTGACCAGGCGGGCGCCTTCCAGGGTCTCGCTCAACTGGCCGGCCAGCTTGGCCGTTTCCTCTTGGGTGGCGGTGGAGACCTTGCGCATGCGTTTGCCCAGGTTTCGGATCAGCACGCCGACCAGGGGAAAAGTCACCAGCACGACCAGGGCCAGTTGCCAGTCCTGCACGAACATCACCACGGCCAGGGCCAGCGCGGTCAGGGCATCCTTGGCGATGCCGGTGATGGCGCGCCCCACGGCGTCGCGCAGCAGATTGGCATCGTAGAGGAAGGAAGAGAGCAATTCGCCCGAATGGATTGATTGCAGATAGGCCAGATCGGCGCCGATCAGGTGGCGGTACATTTTTACTTGGGTATCGGCAATGATCCGCTGGCCCACCCCATGCATCAGAATGCTTTGCAGATATGTTGCCCCGCCGCGCAAAAAGGCCACGGCAACCAACACCAAGGGCACCACTACCAACATGGCGGGCACCCTTTCGACGAACACTTTGTCGATGGCGGGCTCCAGCAGCCAGGCATTCAGGCCCGTGGTGGCGGCCACGACGGCCATGAACAGTGCGGCCCAGATCAGCCGGCCGGCATGCGGCCGCACATACTCCCGCAGCAGGCGCAACATCAGCCGATGGCTTTGTTGCGGCGCCGGGGCGTCGGGTTG
>JAPYUH010000162.1:4311-8798 GCA_029936195.1 Alphaproteobacteria bacterium | reverse complement strand
CGGTAAAATTTGTAGCGCAGGGAATTCCGTTTGTAATAGCCCTGGTGATATTCCTCCGCCCTGTAGAAGACGCCGGCATCCTCGATGGGTGTAACGATGGGCTGTTTCAGGATACCGGAGTCTTCCAGCGCCATTTTCGAGGCCTCGGCCAGACGCCGCTGTTCCGGCGTTGTGGCGAAGATCGCTGTTTCGTAGCTGACGCCGCGGTCGCAGAACTGGCCGCCGCCGTCCGTGGGGTCGACGCTGCGCCAAAACACCTCCAGCAGCCTCTCGTAGTTGACGATGTTCGGGTCATAGATGATCCGTACCGCCTCCCGATGGCCGGTGCCACCCCTGGAAACGGACGTATATGTGGGGTTCGCCGTATTGCCGCCCGTATAGCCGGAGATGGTTTCAATGACACCGGGGACCGGGTCAAAATCAGCCTCCACGCACCAGAAACAGCCGCCGGCGAAGATTGCCACCGCTTCGGTCTTGGTCTGCTGACTGGCGGCGGTGTGCGGCAAAAGCATGGCCAGCGCGATCGCGGCCAGGTATTGCATGGTGCGCAGGGTCATCGAATGGCTCCCATCAATGTTCGAATATAGACCTTCACATAGTTCCGAACATCCCGGAAGACGAGTCCCGCTTGTTCAAAACCACGGCATTGGAAAAATATCCACCCACCCTATGTGACCTGGCGCAATCATGCTTTAAGCTGCTCTCGGATAGACAAGGCGGGCGTGGAGGCCCTCTTAAATGAGCGACGCTACATGAGCAATCTTCAATCGCAATTTTCGGGCACCCAGGATGTGCTTGAACAACACCGATTTGATGTAGGGGCGCTGCAAGACTACATGGCCGCCCATGTGGAGGGCTTTTCCGGCGACATCCAGCTCAGCCAGTTCAAGGGCGGGCAGTCCAACCCGACCTACCGGATCGACGCGGGCGGGAAATCATACGTGCTGCGCCGCAAACCGCCGGGCGAATTGATGCCCTCGGCCCATGCGGTGGACCGGGAATACAGTGTTATCACCGCCCTGGCCGACACGGACGTACCGACGCCGAAAACCTACTGCCTGTGCGAGGATGGGGAGGTCATCGGCACCGCCTTTTACATCATGGAAATGGTTCAGGGCCGGGTGCTGTGGGACGGCGAGTTGCCGGGCATGAGCAACGGGGAACGGGGCGCCGTCTATCAATCCGTAAACGAGGCCATGGCGGCCCTGCACAAGGTTGATTACAACGCCATCGGCCTGGGAAATTTCGGCAAGGTGGGCGAATACCGGGAGCGGCAGATCCATCGCTGGAGCAAAACCTATCGCCTGGCCGAGATGGAGCCGATCCCGGAAATGGACCACTTGATCGAATGGCTGCCGGAAAATATTCCCCCCGGCGATGAAACCACCCTGATCCATGGCGATTACCGCCTGGACAACATGGTCTTTCACCCGACCGAGCCGCGCGTGGTGGCGTTGCTGGATTGGGAATTGGCGACCCTGGGCCACCCGGTGGGGGATTTTACCTATACCCTGATGGGCTGGCGGCTGGACAAGGATCTATTCCGGGGCATCGCCCAGGCCGATTTACCCAGCCTGGGCATCCCCACGGAGGATGAATACATCGCCCGCTATTGCCGGATGACCGGGCGGGACGGCATTGCCAACCTGGAATGGTATCTGGCTTACAACATGTTCCGCCTGGCCGCGATCCTGCAAGGTATCGCGTTGCGCGCCAAGGACGGCACCGCCGCCTCGCCCCATGCGGTGGAACAGGGCCGCCGGGCCCGGCCCTTGGCGGAAGCCGCCTGGAAACAAGTCGAAAGTCTGGTTTGAAAGTTGAGTATGACTGAAACAAGCGCCTATCAGAACGAAACCATTCCCGTGCGCGAGGCGCACCGCCTGGATGGGGAGAAACTACGCGCCTACCTGGCCGACAACATGGACGGCATCGGCGATGACATCGCCCTGCATCAATTCGCCGTGGGTCAATCCAACCCGACCTATATGGTGACCACCGGGGGCCGGGAGTATGTCCTGCGCAAGAAACCGCCCGGCACCCTGCTGCCCTCGGCCCACGCGGTGGACCGGGAATACCGCATCATGACGGCCCTGGGCCAAACGCCGGTGCCCGTCCCAAAAACCTATCTTTTGTGTGAGGATGACACGGTCCTGGGCACCGCCTTTTTTATCATGGACAAGGTGGACGGCCGGGTCCTGGATGACCAGTTTGCCCCTGCTTTCACGGCGGAAGATCGCAGCGCCGTCTATGAACATCTGCTGGCGGTTCTGGCGGATTTTCATAGTGTCGATTACCAGGCGGTGGGTCTGGAAAGTTTTGGCCGGCCCGGCAACTATTACATCCGCCAGATCAACCGCTGGACCAAGCAGTACGTGGCCTCGCAAACCGATGACATTCCCGCCATGGATCATTTGATGAAGTGGCTGCCCGAGCACGTGCCCGATGACGATACCACAACCCTGGTGCATGGGGATTACCGCCTGGGCAACGCCATCGTGCATCCCACACAGCCCCGTATCAGCGCGGTGCTGGATTGGGAACTTTCAACCCTGGGCCACCCCTTGGCCGACCTGGCCTATTCCTATGTGGCCTGCTTCATGGGCACCGGCGAAGTCCTGGAATTGCTGCCCGGCCTGCCGACCGAAGATGACTTCGTCGGCCGTTATTGTGAATTGACCGGCCGCGGCGGCATTCCCGACTGGACCTTCTACAAGGTGTTTCAGCTGTTCCGCCTGGCGGCCATTGTCCAGGGTGTCTACAAGCGCGGCCTGGACGGCATCGCCTCCTCGGCCAAGGCGGTGACCTACGGCGATAAATGCCGACTGCGGGCGGTTGCCGCCTGGGCCATGGTCGAGGGTTAATGGCGAATGGTGGAATTTCTCGATCAGGTCGCGGCGGCTGAAAAGCGGAACAAAAGCTTTCTGTGCGTCGGCCTGGACCCGGACCCGGAACGGATGCCCAGCCACCTGGCCGGCGCGGCGGACGGGATATTTCAGTTCTGCCGGGAAATTGTCGACGCCACCCATGACACGGTCCTGGCCTTCAAACCGCAGATCGCCTTTTTCGCGGCCCAAGGCGCCGAGGATCAGCTGCGCCGCCTGATCGGCCATATCCACGACACCACGGACGTCCCCGTGATATTGGACGCCAAGCGGGCCGATATCACCTCCACCTCCGCCATGTATGCCCGGGAAGCGTTCGAGATTTACGGCGCCGACGCCCTGACCGTGAATCCCTATTTTGGCCTGGATTCCCTAGCCCCGTTCCTGGATTACCGGGACAAGGGGATCATCATCCTTTGCCGGACCTCCAACCCCGGCAGTGCTGAAATCCAAAACCTGAAGACCGGGGACGGCGGGACGGTCTACGAAGTGGTGGCGCGGAAGGCGGCGGGAGAGTGGAACGGCAACGGCAACATCCTATTGGTCAGTGGCGCTACCCATCCGGGCGAGCTGCGCCGCATCCGCGAGATTGTCGGGGGCATGACCTTGCTGATCCCCGGCATCGGTGCCCAGGGCGGCGACGTCGCGGCAATGGTCGAAAGTGCGCGGGGCGGCGGGGTGATCATCTCCTCCTCCCGGGCGGTGATCTATGCCGGTTCGGATCGAAAGTTCGCCGAAGCCGCCCGCGAAGCGGCGCTGGCCACGCGCAATGCCATCAACGACGCCCTTTATGCCATCTGCAACGACATTCGGGCCTGAGCGCTTGGTGCCGTGCCGCCGTGGCGCCGTGCCGAGCCTTGGTCGGCGCGGAACAAGCTTGAAAAACTTCAGCCGATAATTAAACGGCGCATATAGCGGTTTGCCAGGGCCAGTTTGGCGATGTCCATGCCGCCCTGCTCGAACTCCGCGATCATTTCATCACCGCGGGCGATCTCCTTCTTGTTGCCGTCGCACCAGCCGGCGACCGCTTCGGTCCCGCCCTCGTCTTCCGCCTGGCGCAAAACCGCCCGGCCGGAATGCCCCATGCAATTGTCGGCCAGGGCGGAAATCAGACCGCCATGCACAAAGCCGCGGGCGTTACAATGAACCTCCCGCAGCCACAGGCCCACATCAACCCGGTCCGCAAGGGGGCGGGTATGGATCGGCTCCCACGGATCGGTCAGGGGGCTGGGGCGCAGACGGCCCGTGAAGCCGTCTCTTGGCGGGCGGGCTGATGATTGCGCATCAATCAACAATTCATGCCTCTTTCGTGCCAACTTTCGTGCCAACGGCGCAGTGCGCCCAGCGGGACATCAGGATCGACCCATCGGCAATTGCCTGGGCCTTGGCCTGACGCCAATTGGCCAGGCCAGCTTCGTCCAGCAGTGAAAAAATGTAAGGCTCGTAGTAGCGCCAATTATAACTATCCGGGTCGGTTATGGTCATGACCGTGGGGAACAGGCGCAGGTCCCCTAGGCCGCTTTGCGCGAAACGGCGGTAGAGGGAGACATCGGCGCAGCCGTCCGCGCCCACGGAAGGCACCGGCGCCTCGACAATCTCGCGCAC
>JAPYUH010000162.1:0-4211 GCA_029936195.1 Alphaproteobacteria bacterium | reverse complement strand
CACCGCGCTCGCCCAGGACATCGGTCCAGGTCAGAACCGTGTAGTTGGCAAGACAATGGCTTTGAATGGGGCTTTGAATGGCGGGCTGTTCCGCCAGAACGGCCACCACAACCTCGGCGCCCGCACCTCCGTCGCCATAAAACAGCATCAACCTGTCGGCCACCGGCGCGATCACTTCAGCCTGCAAACGGTTTGGACCGGCCATGGCGAGAGAGGCGATCAGGTCCGGCCGCGCCGCGATGATGGGATCAAGCTCGGCGCTGTTCTGCACCCCGAAATGGGCCCGTTCCAGGCCCAGATGGGTGAACAGTTCCGCCAGCCTGGACTCTACCCTGATATTCTTCGCTCCATTTTTCATTTTGATCAGACCAGATTGACCCGCACGCCGCATATTAACAATTGCTCGCCGCCGTGATCGGATTGGTGGCGCAGACCGAACTTGTCGGCCATCTCCAGGATATTATCCCGATCGGCGGGCGCGACATCAATGGCGCCGATACCCAGGCCCCGGCCGTCGGTGTCCGTAGCAAAGCGGATATGGGCATTGTCCAGCTTGATGGCGGGCATGCCGCTGCTCCCGTTGCTCTCGTCGCTCTGTTCCAAGGGCATGTCCAGAACTTGCGACCAACGCTGGGCCACGGCCTCAGGGTTATCCGCCTGGATTTCCACGGCCGTCAGGGCCTTGGTGAAATTTTCCTGCGCAAAGGCCTGCCAATTGGGCCCGGCTCATTTCCAGCGAGACATTTTTTCCCGATAATCGCCATCGGGGCCCATGTCGTCGATGGACAGAATGGCGCCGGGCACATCGGCGGGGTGAAAATGGGTGGCGTGGCAGTCATCGCCGTCATGGCGCCAGATGTCCCGCACCCCCAATTCGGCGATGCGTTCCCGCTGCGCCACCGCGTCACCGCATTGCAGAATGATCATATAGCCGCCATCGCCGCCAATGGGCAACAAGGCATTTTGCAGACCGAACTTGCCCACGTTCGGGTCATTGAAACAGACCGGCAGGCCCAGGGTGGCGCCAATATCGACCACCGCCGCCTTCAAATCCTCGGCCACGAAAACAAACTGCCGTAAACGCATATTCAAGTTCCTATCTAGCCGGCGTCAATGCCACCGGCCCAGCAAGCCGCCGTTATCGTATTCACCATGAGGCAGGCGATGGTCATGGGCCCCACGCCCCCCGGTACCGGGGTGATGGCGGCGGCGACCTCCCTGGCCTCGTCAAATTTCACATCGCCGCACAACTTGGTCTTGCCATCCGGACCCTCCAGGCGGTTCATGCCCACGTCGATGACCACGGCACCGGGCTTGATGCAGTCGCCGCCGAGCATTTCCGCCCGGCCCACGGCGGCGACCAGGATATCCGCCTCGCGGCAAAGCCCCGGCAAATCCTGGGTTCTGGAATGGGCGATGGTGACGGTGCAATGTTCCGCCAACAGCAATTGCGCCATGGGCTTACCCACCAGGTTGGAGCGGCCGACCATGACCGCCCGCTTGCCCGACATGCCGCCCTGGCCAAAATGGTCCGCCAGCATCATGGAACAGCCCAAGGGCGTACAGGGTACCAACGTGTTCTGGCCGCTGGACAGGCGGCCGGCGTTGATGGGGTGCAGGCCATCCACGTCCTTGTTGGGATCTATGGCCATGATCACTGCGCCCTCGTCGATGTGATCGGGCATCGGCAACTGCACCAGGATGCCGTGCACGGCCGGATCCGCGTTCAGGCCGGCGATGACGTTGAGCAACTGATCCTGGGTGGTCTCGCGGGCCAGGGTGATGGTGTCCGAGAGGAAACCCATTTCCGTGGCCACCTTGCCCTTGTTGCGCACGTAGATCTGACTGGCGGGGTCTTCGCCGACGATGACCACGGTCAAGCCCGGGACCAGGCCGTGACGGTCTTTTAGTTGCGCCGTCTGTTGCGCCACCATGCTCCGCAGCCCCGCCGCAAAGGCCTTGCCATCAATTATTTTCGCCGTCATGCAGGCCCTCCAATTTACCGGCGCGGATTATACAGCCCTCCAGCTAGGCTGTCATGGCAGCGTTTATCAAAGGCATGCGGTCATTGCCGAAATACATATCCGTCTGGTTGACAAAAAACGTCGGCGAACCGTAACCGCCGCGCCGGGCCAGATCTTCGCCGTTGGCTTTCAGCTCGGACTTGATTTCATCCGTGGTCATGGCGGCGGCGATTTCATCTGGGTCCAGTCCCGCGGCGGCCGCGATTTCGGCCAGCAAATTATCTTGCGTGATATCCTTGTCCTGGCCCCAGTAAGCCTCGAACACGCCGGTGGCATAGGGCACCAGCTTGCCATGGCCCTGGGCGGCGATACAGCCGCGCATGGCCTTGACGCTGTTGATGGGAAAGATCGACATGGGCCAGCGGATCCCGATGCCGCTATGGCGGGCCCAGTCCTGCAGATCCTTATGCATGTAATTTTGTTTCGCCGGCACCGGGTTTTCCCGGCTGGCATAAACGGATGGATTGACGGTGTTGAATAACCCGCCGACCAGGATCGGCCGCCAGGAAATCTCAACGCCCAGCGCCGCCGCCACGGGTTGGATGTTATGAAAGCCCAGGTAGGTCCAGGGTGAGGAACAATCGAAAAAGCATTCCAGTTGCGGCATGGGTCGGTCCTTTATTCTTTAGCATTCGGCGCAGAGTGCCTGAAATTCGAGACTCTGCAAAGCGAGATAACCTTGCCATTGCGGCGAACCCGTACCAACATCCATCCAACATCCAGCAACGCCAAAACAAATTGGGAGGACAACATGGATACGGGCACAAGGCTGGCGGGCAAGGTCGCCATCGTGACGGGGGGCGCCTCGGGTATCGGGGCGGAAACAGCGCGGGTCTTCGCCGGCCAGGGCGCCACGGTGGTGCTCTGCGACGTCAATGATGCCCTGGGGCAATCCATCGCGGAAGAAATCGGCGCAAAAAGCGGTGGCGCGGCAGAATACCGCTCCCTCCAGGTCACCAATGAAGATCAATGGGCCGCCCTGGTGGGCGCGGTCGAGGAAGCCCATGGCAGAATTGATATTCTGACCAATATCGCCGGCATCTCCGGCCGGGATCCAGCCCAGAATATCCAGACCACCCTGACCGCCGGCGGGCTGCTGGAGGATCAGAGCCTGGAGAAATGGAACCAGATCATGGAAGTCAACGCGACGGGAACATTTCTCGGCACCCGGGCGGCGATCGCGCCCATGCGCCGGGCGGGGGGTGGTTCCATCGTCAATATATCGTCGATCTGCGGTATCATCGGCTCCTTCGCCAACGCCGCCTATCACGCCTCGAAAGGCGCGGTGCGGATCTTCTCCAAGGCCGCCGCCATCCAATATGCGCCCGACAAAATCCGCGTCAATTCCATCCATCCCGGCTTTGTCGACACGCCCATGACCCAGCCCGGCCACGCCAATCCGGAGATCGCGCAAATCCGCATGGATGCGACACCCCTGGGCCGTTTCGGCACGCCGCGGGACATCGCCATGGGCTGCACCTACCTGGCCTCGGACGAGGCGGCCTGGATCACCGGCTCGGAATTGGTGATCGACGGCGGCATGACGGCGAACTAATAGACAAGGAGATTAGTGAATAATCTTGTCCGCCTCGAAATGCCGGAATTGAGATGGCGTGACCAGTTTGGCGGAAGCGACGCGGACCGAATGCAAGGGGCCGTCCAGGTTCTCTTCCCAGAAAGCGAGGAATTCATGCAGACGGGGAAAGCGGGGGGCGAGGTCGTATTCCTGCCATAAATAGGTTTGCAACAAGATGGGCCGGTCGGGCAGATAATAGGTAATCTCTGCCGTGGTAAGACGATAGCCGTCCAACTGCTTCTTCAACGTGGCCATGACGAGGCTCCTTTTTTTAAGCAACCAACCATCTCCCCGAATCATTTCCATGATCGGGCAATTAGCTTAACGAACCGTTGAAAGATGCGCAAATTCAATAGCTTAGCACTCTCCACGCCAGGTGGCTGCCAAATTTGGGGCTGGGCAGGGAAAAAAGAATCTCTTGAACATTTCCTCACGCCCCCCTAAATCACTGGCACTCGCTTCAATAGAGTGCTAGCAAGCGCTCCATTGCGGCTAAATTGCGCGGCTGGCAACAGCTCATCCAGCCAGCAATGCAACAGTTTGAACCTTTTTTTGAAACCAACAGCGATTGTGAGGACCCATGAAGCTTCGTCCGCTGAACGACCGCGTGC
>JAPYUH010000161.1 GCA_029936195.1 Alphaproteobacteria bacterium | reverse complement strand
CCGACACGCGGATTTTCAGTCCGCTGCTCTACCAACTGAGCTACCTGGGCATCCGGGGCATTCGGTCAAGGGATGCCCTGGCGGGCGAATGGCGCCCGAAGTCGTGGGGTTCATAGTGGATATTGAATTGTCTGTCCAGAGCCGCCGCGCCGCAAATCGTACTTTGAGGGCCGCTCGGTTCCGAAGGGTTCGCCCGATAGGCTGGTTCCAGGGTTTTCGCCCCAACGTCCGCCTGGTGCCTTGGCTCCATGGGACGGGCGGGCAAACCCCTTGCCGGCGTCAATCTCCATGGGCCCCGAACCGAGAAATTTGGAAGCACCCACAGGCGGCTGGGCGGTCGGGCGCGCAATGGCCTCTTCGCGGGTCATTTTCGGGGTCATCATGGGGGCGTCATCATGGGCACAAAGGCGTCGGCCTTAGGCCTCGTCCAGGCGAAAAAGGTGATAGCGGCCGGGGTTTACGCCGTCGGGCAATGGCACCGGTCGACAGCCGGGGATGGTCAGGGCCTGATCGGCGACGACCACGGCGCCGGGTGCCAACAGCGGCGCCAGCGCCGGGCCGATAAAAGCCGACAGCACCGCCGTCAGGGCCGTATCACCCGTGCCGATGTCGCAATGCGCCATGACCGCCCGTCCGCGCAGCGGGGCCAGGGCGCTGGGCAGGCTGTCGCGAATATCGCCCTCGAATAGATATCTGTCTTCGGGGATGCAATCGGGGTGGGCGGCGACCTGGCGCTCAAAGACAAAAATCTCCCAACCCGGCAGGCGGTCGCGCAAATGGTCATAGGTGCGACCATTCCCCAGACCCAATTCCAGCACCGGGCCCGGCCGGGCGGCAATCTCGGCCACCGCCCAATCAAGGCAGACGCGCTGGGCCTGCAAACGGCGAATGGCGCTATCCAGGCGGCTCATGGCCAACCACCGTGCAAGGGAGCAATACGCATCATCATCATTATCAGCTGACCAATTCTTCAGGCGGCGCCGTTCTCGAGCTCGCGCAGGCGGTTGTTGGCGGCGGTAAGCAACTGGTTGGTGGCATCCTGGCGGTGGGCCTGATAGCGCATGATCTCCACCGCCATGGTGGGAAATTCGTTGACCAGGCGGAAAAACAGATCCTTGGAAATGCGCAGGGTTTCCAACTTCGAGGTGGCGGTAATGGTGGCCGTGCGGGGCACCTCGCACAGAATGGCGATCTCGCCCACGAAGGCGTTGCGGCCGATTTGATCCACGGTCAGCTTGCTGCCATCGGGCAGGTCAATGATGACATCAGCGGTACCATCCACCACCACGAAAGCGGCATCGCCTATGTCACCCTGTACGCACAGGTCCTGGCCGTCCTGAAAGGTCAGCCGTTCAGAGGTGAAAGCCAATAGCTTCAGCTTGGACGGTTCTATGTTGGCGAACAGAGGAATTTTGCGCAGCAGTTCAACTTCTTCATTCAGACTCATCGTCCATCTCCGCCCAATAACCTATTCCGCCCCATCCTACTCCGACTCCAACAGTTCCTTGAGGTGTTCATTGCTTTTCCTCAATGCATCAAAGCTGCCCCGTTCCATCAGCCGGCCCTGGCGCATGATCAGAACTTCATCGAAATTCTCCGCCATGCTGGCCCGCTGCACGGACCAGATCAGACAGCGGCCTTCGAAATCAGCCAACAGAGAGTCCATAATCCGGCCTTGCGTGGCGGAGTCCAGCGAAGTCGTGGCTTCCGACAGGATCAGGACATCCGGCCGTTTCAACAGGGCGCGGGCCAGGGCAAGTTTCTGCCGCTGCGCCGTGGACAGGCGGGAGCCGGCGATGCCGACCGTGAAGTTCAGGCCCACCTCGGCCACGGTATCGTGCAGGTTCAATTCATCCACCACATCCCCGATCAGGGCGCCGACCCGCTCGGCCGCCTGGGCCTGGCCGTAGGCCACCTTGCCGAACAGAATATTGTCCTGAATATTGGCGGCGGCGTTGTATTTTTCCGCGTCAAAGAATTCCACGGAATGTTCCAGACCGGCGGGCAGATGTTCGGCGAAATATCGGCGCGCTTCCAGCACTTTGCTCTGCAATTCGTTGTCAACCAGACCCAAACGGTGCCGGGCCGGGATTAACTTAAATGGCAGGGACATCAGCTGCGTGCGATCCTCGCCGGGCAGGGCGGCCAGATTGGCCCGGTCGCAGCGCTGTAGCAGGGCCTGGATATCGGGCAGTTCATCGGCGGAGATAAAGCTGAATTGCTGGAACAGCTCATGGTCGGGGGGCAGATCGGCGAACAGTTCCACCATGGTGGAGGCGACCTGGTAGCCGACCGAGAGAAACTGTTCCGTCAGGCCGACCTGTTCCAGCACATCCAGGACGTATTCGTGTTCGGCCAAATGCTCCACATCGAAGGCATCGCCCACTGGGTTGCCGAACATCAGGTTTTCGCCGATCGAGGCATTCATATTGTAGGCCTCCGCCTCGAACCCTTCGACCAGGTCCAATAGTGCGGGGTCGGCCGCCATATGTTCCCGCAGGCCGGTTCGGGCCCGCAGGATATCGGCGGCCAGATCCACCCGTTCGCCGGGATTGATCGTGCCGCGCAGGCCGAACTGGTAGACTTCTTCGTCCATGCCGATGCTTTTCAAGGCCGCCAGGCCGGCCAGGCGCAGTTCGGCCGGGTCATCGACCCCGGCGGCGGCATAGTCGATCCAGTCGGCATCGACATCGAAATCGATGTTGCCCGAACGCTTCGCCTCCTCCACGTACGTCGCGCGCTGTTCCGCCGCCTCGCCCGTATAGGCCACCGCCCCCACGGGTCGATGCTTCAAGCCGAGGAACAGATTATCCGCGATGGTGCCCGCGAAGACAAAGGCCGAGGCGCTGACATGGGAGATACGGCGCCCAGTCACGGCCTCCGCCAGGTTGGCGGCATCGCCGCCGCCCAGGTTGAGGTTGCCGTTGCTGGGGTCCAGCAGGCGTGCCAGCAACAGGGCCAATTCGTCCTTGCCGCTGCCGCCCGCGCCGACGATGGCGTATCGCTTGTCGAGGGGCAGGCGCAGGGAGACGCCGTCCACCACGGCCACGTCCTGGTCGTCGGTCAGGGTCAGGTTTGTGGCCGCCAATTCGCCCTGCAAGGGGCCCAGGCCATCGGGCTCCAACAACTGGTATTCCGGCCCGCGCATGCCGGCGGGGCCGAACTGAGAGACCACCGTATCGTACTTGATGGTGGCATCGGCCTGCATCTGATAATAAGCCAGCAATTCCTTCCACGGTGCGGCCAAGTCCTTGTGGGCGGCAATGGCGGCGACCAGGGTGCCGATTTCCAGATGGCCCTGGATGACGAAATAGCCGCCGATGGCATAAAAACAAAACGGCCCCAGCTGCTGGATGGAATTGTTGAGAAACTTGATGACAAATTTCTGCCGGTAGATGCGTTCCCGCACCCTATAGATGAAGAACAACTGGTTGGAGAAATCCGCCAGCACGAAGTTAGACGTGTCGTGGGCATGGGTTTCCTGAACGCCCTGCACGGTCTCGCCGATTTTATTGGACAGCCGGCGGACCCGGGCCACCCGCTCCTTGCCCAACAGATTGACCCGCATCTGCAATTTCGGGATCAGCCACAGTTGCAGGGGATAGAGGGCCACCGCCGCCGTCGCCATGCGCCAGTCCTGCATGAACAAAAATGTTAGAATGGTCACCAGATACCCGCCCTGGAAGGCCGGCAGGGAAAAGGCATTACCGATAAATCCGCCCAGGGGTTCCACCTCGGCCGTGATCATGGGAATAATTTCACCCTGGCTCATTTTCTTAAAGGTGGGCAGGGGGAAACGCAGGACCCGGGAATACAATTCAAAACGCAATCGGCGCAGCATGCGTTCGCCGGTCAGGCCCTTGTAGATATTGATAACGAATTTAAAGCCTTGGTTGACGCCCACCAGGGCCAGGAACAGCAAACACAAAAGCAGCAGATAGGGCGTTTGGCCGATCACCACATCGAATGGCCCCAATAGGGGGATATCCAAACCTAGAATGGAAAACGTCAGTTTTTCGCTCAAATTCAGGGGAAATTCGACACCGATACCCTGGATGGCCTCGTTGATGATGGTTTTCGGAACTTCATAAAACAGATACAGAAACGGCAGGGATACCGCCGACATCACGGTCATGGTGATCTGCTGTTGGCGGGAAAATCGCCAAACATAGCCAAAAATTGTTTTTTCCATTCGCCGCGCCCGCTCTCCAGACTATTTCCAGGCTACTTCCAGATATGCTGCATTTGCTTGTCGGCACCCGGCGCCATTAGACCAGCGCAGAGTATGGGTTGGGTTAACCAGTACCGTAAAGCGAATTTTGCAATCTTACAAATAGCAGGAAAATGCCTGTCAAATCAAAAAGTTGCTTTTTGTTCCTACCCCGCCATGGCATAGTCGTCCGGTTTTCGATGGCAGTTACGCCGTAGGGGAGATAGGTGGCATGCCAAAAGGCACGCTTGAGGGCATGCGGGGTTCCCGGGTCCTGATCTATAGCCACGACACCATGGGCCTGGGCCATTTGCGGCGATGCAGCACCATCGCCCATGCCCTTGTGCGTGAATATCCGGACCTTTCGGTGTTGATATTGTCGGGCTCGCCGATCATCGGCAGTTTTGATTTTCGCTCCAGGGTGGATTTTGTCCGCATTCCCGGCGTTATCAAACTGCGCAACGGTGAATACACTTCATTGAACCTGGGCATCGATTTCGAACAGACCATCCACATGCGGGCCGCGATCATCAAGCATACGGCTGATATTTTTGCCCCCGATATGGTCATCGTCGACAAGGAACCCCTGGGCCTGCGCGGCGAGATCGAGGATACCCTGCGCATGCTGAAGCGGCGCGGCACTCGTTTGGTGCTGGGTTTGCGCGACATCATGGATGATCCCGCCATACTGGTGCCGGAATGGGAGCGGAAGAATGCCATGCCGGCCCTGCGTGATCTGTATGACGAGATTTGGGTCTATGGCCTGCCGCAGATCTGCGATCCCCTGCAAGGTTTGCAGGTGCCGCGCCAGGTGCGCCGCCGCATGACCTATACGGGCTATTTGCCCCGGCGCACACCGGACGCGCCATCGACCCGGCCACTGCCGGAAATCGTCTCGGAACCCTATGTGCTGGTCACCACGGGGGGTGGCGGCGACGGCGAAGGGCTGATCGATTGGGTGCTGCGCGCCTATGAGGCGGACAGCCGCATGCTGTATCCTGCTCTGATTGTCCTGGGGCCCTTCATGCAGCCGGAAACCCAGGCGGAATTCATCGACCGGGCCAACAAGTTGAATCGGGTTCAGGCCATCACGTTCGATGCCAAGCTGGAGGAGTTGGAGGACAATGCCATCGGCGTCGTGGCCATGGGCGGCTACAACACTTTTTGCGAGATTCTCAGCTTTAACAAGCGGGCCCTGATCATTCCCCGCACCCGGCCCCGCATGGAACAATATATTCGCGCCAGCCGGGCCCAGGAACTTGGCCTGGTGCGCATGCTGGAAGACAACGGCAAGCGGGACGCGGATGTCATGGGCAAGGCCCTGCGCGAGTTGCCCTACCAAAATCGGCCCCGGGACGTCATTGTGCCCGGCCTGCTGGAAGGGTTGGACAACGTCAACCGACTGGTCGCGCCCTGGCTGACTGATCCGGCCGCGGCGGCGGCCCAGTCTGTCGAGCAGAGCAGGGACAATGCGGTGGCGGGGCGGCGCGCCAAGGCCTCGTCCGGCGATTAACCCGCCCGTCCGCGTAGTTTGTCCATGACGCTTGAACGCATCCCACGCCCGGTTGCCTTCATCCTGAAAGGCTATCCACGCCTATCGGAGACATTCATTGCCCAGGAAATCCGGGCCTTGGAACAACGCGGCCTGGATATTCGCATTATTTCTTTGCGCCATCCCACCGACCACGCCCTGCACCCGGTGCACAAACGCATCCGGGCGGCGGTCAATTACCTGCCGGAATATTTGTATCAGGAGCCCATGCGGGTGTGGGGCGCCTGGGCGAAAGTCCGGCGTTTGCCCGGATTTGACCAAGCCCGGCGCCTTTGGCTGGACGACCTGCGCCGGGACCCGACGCCAAACCGGGCGCGCCGGTTCGGCCAGGCCATGGTGCTGGCGGCGGAACTGGACAATGATGTTAGGCATTTGCATGCTCATTTCCTCCACACCCCGGCCTCCGTCGCCCGCTATGCCGCCCATATGACCCATCGGACGTGGAGTTGTTCGGCCCACGCCAAGGATATCTGGACCACCGAAGGGTGGGAGATAGAGGAGAAGCTGGCGGAGGTCGACTGGCTGGTCACCTGCAGCCGGGCCGCCCACGGCTATCTTGCCGAACGGGCGCCGATGGCAAACGGCCAGAACACGGTCGGGCTGGTCTATCACGGCATCGACCTGGAGCAGTTTCCCGTTCCGCCCCGGGACAGCGCTGTGGGAGCCCACCGCGACGGCGCGGACCCATCGGACCCGGTGCGCATCCTGTCCGTCGGCCGGGCCGTGGCCAAGAAAGGCTATGATGATCTGATCGCCGCCCTGGCGGCCCTGCCCGAAAGCCTGCATTGGCGCCTGGATCATATCGGCGGCGGCGTGTTGTCGGAGACGTTGGCGCAACAGGCCCGGGATCTCGGGGTCGACAGCCGCATTGTCTGGCACGGCGCCCAACCCCAGGCGGCGGTATTGCGGGCAGCCCGCGCGGCGGACATATTCGTGCTGGCCAGCCGGATCGCGGCGGATGGCGACCGCGACGGCCTGCCGAACGTGTTGATGGAGGCACAGAGCCAGGGCCTAGCCTGCATCGCCACGGAGGTTTCGGCCATACCCGAGCTGATCAGCCATGGGGACACCGGCATTTTGGTGCCGCCGCAAGACCGCGACGCCCTGTCCAGGGCCGTGGCCGAATTGACCACCGACCCGGCGCGGCGGCGGCTATTGGGACAGGCTGGCCAAAAGCGGGTGCGGGATGGTTTCTCGCACGATTACTGGATCGAACGCCTGGCCGGGCGCTTCGGCCTGCCCGAAACCGAGCGCCAGGTCGCCGCCGATAATGCTGCCGACAAAGCCGTTGGGGGAGCCTGAAGGTGCACGGGCGCGTTGCTTTTTATGCGCCCTTGAAGGCGCCGGACCACCCAACGCCATCGGGTGACCGGCGCATGGGCCGGCTGCTGATCCAGGCCCTGGAAGCGACCGGGGCGGAGGTTTCCGTGGCCACCGATTTTCGATCCCATGATCGACAGGGCGACCCGTTGCGGCAAATGTCCTTGCGGGCGACGGGCACGGCCCTGGCCGATCGCCTGATCGCCCAATACCGGGCGCTGCAGCCGCGCGACCGGCCCACGGCCTGGTTCACTTATCATCTATATCACAAGGCGCCGGACTGGCTGGGGGCAAAGGTCTCAACGGCGCTTGAAATCCCTTATCTGGTGGCGGAAGCGTCCTTCGCGCCAAAACAAGCTGGCGGACCGTGGGACCTGGGACACCAGGCCGCGGCCCAGGCTATCGGCGCGGCGAACTGGGTGTTTTGCCTGACCCAACTGGACATGGCCTGCGTCGAACCATTGGTTCCGGACGGCCACCAGCTGGTTTTTCTGCCGCCCTTTCTGGATGCTTCGGCCATATTGGAGGGCCGGCGGGACCGCGCCACGCTCGCCGCGCGTCACCGCCTGGACCCGGACCGGCGCTGGTTGTTGTGTGTGGCCATGATGCGGCCCGGGGACAAACTGCACTCCTATCGGCGGTTGGGCGCGGCGTTGGATCGACTGGGGCGGGAAGACTGGCAGCTTTTGGTGGTGGGCGACGGCGCCGCGCGGGCGGAGGTCGAGGCCGCCTTGGCGCCGATAGCGGGGCAGTGTGCCATGTTGGGCGCCGTGCCCCCGTCGGCGCTGCCGGAGATTTACCGCGGCTGTGATATCTATGTCTGGCCCGGCGTGGGCGAGGCCTATGGCATGGCCTATATTGAAGCCCAGGCCGCAGGTCTGCCTGTTGTCGCGGGCCATGAAAGAGGGGTGCCGGATGTGGTGCGGAACGGCGAAACCGGTTTGCTGACGGCGCCAGGCGACGACGGGGCCTTTGCCGAAGCAGTTGGACGGTTGCTGGATGATGATCAGCTACGGGCCGGGCTGGGGAATGCAGCGCGGGACTTCGTCGCGCGGCAGCGTACGGTGGCGTCGGCGGCCGCCGTTCTGGGAGCGGCACTCTGATGGCTCTGTTGGGCATGATCCGCCACGGGCGCACGGCCTGGAATGGCGAGGGGCGCCTGACCGGACGGACCGACATCCCCTTGACCGAACAGGGCCGCGGGGATTTGGCCGGGCTGGGACCGCCCGAAGAACTAAATGGTGCGCAATGGCATGTCAGTCCCCTGCTGCGGGCCCGGCAAACCGCCGCCATTATCAGCGGCGGCGATCGGGATATTCGTATCGAAGAGCGTCTGGTCGAAATGGACTTCGGCGCCTATGAAGGCCGCACCCTGGAAGAACTCCGCGTCGATCCGGATACGGACATGGCGGCCAATGAAGGCCGTGGCCTGGATTTTCTGCCCCCCGGCGGGGAAAGCCCCCGCATGGTGCAGCACCGGTTGCTGCCCTTCCTGGCGGAACTGGGACGGCAAGGCGGCCGCCACATCGCCGTGGCGCATAAGTCCGTGATCCGGGGCCTGTTCGCCGCTGCCCATGACTGGGACATGATGGGCCGCCCGCCGGTGAAGCTGCGCTGGGAACAAGCCCACTTGTTCGAGGTCAATGCGGCGGGCGGCCTGAGGCCCGTGCGCATGAACGTGCCGCTGATATCAAGACCAGGCCACGAACTGGGGGACGA
>JAPYUH010000420.1 GCA_029936195.1 Alphaproteobacteria bacterium | reverse complement strand
CAATGCTGCACGCCGTAGGTGCCCACGGCCGCATCCTTCATGGCCGGCAGGGTCAACGCATCCACCGAATAGACCGAATAAAGCGGGATTTTCTTCGACAATCCGGCCTGGGCATATTGCTTGACGAAGTTGATGCCCATGCCGCCGGGCAGGAAAATAAACACCGCCGATGGTTTCGCCGCGCGCAGGGCTGAAATTTCGGCCTGATAATCCTTTTGCCCCAACTTGGTATAGACCTCGCCGGCGATCTTGCCCTTATACATCCGCTTGAAGCCCTTGATCATGTCCTTGCCGGCCTGATAGTTCGGCGCCATGGCATAGACATTGTCGATCTTCTTGTCGGTCATGTACTTGCCCATGCCTTCGGGCATGACATCGTTCTGGAACGAGACGTTGAAGAAGTCTTTGCTGCACCGCTTGCCCGCGACGGCGCCCGCGCCGGCGTTGGAACTGATCAGAAACGTGTTGGACCGTGTAACTGGGCCATGGATGGCAATCAGAAGATTGGACCAGATAATGCCGGTGACGAAATGCACCCGGTCTTTCTTGATCATCCTGTTGGCGAGTTGTTTGGCCACGTCGGGCTTGCGCTTGTCATCGCCGTAGAAAATCTCGGTCTCAAAGCCGCCCAAACGGCCGCCCACATGCTCCATGCCCAATTCAAAGGCATTCTTCATGGGCTTACCGATGATGCCGGCACCGCCCGATAACGTTGTGATGAAGCCAACCTTGACCTTTTCCGCCGCAACCGGTGTCGCGGCGATCGCCAAACCGGCCGCTGCGGCTAGAATTCGTTTTGACATTCCCATTGCCATTCACTTGTCCTCCCAAGACTTTAGGTTTTTAAAGGCGTTCCCGTGGCCGGGAGTGTAACGAAAAGCAGCCTGGGCCGAAAGCGCCTAAACGAAAAACCTCAACCGCCCCCGACATCCCCATTTCGAGAGTCGACATGATACGTTGCGCGCGCCGCTTATGACAATTAAGCTCCCGTATGACGCGGGTGGCGGCAGGTTGGTTTGTGCCCTGATGCCGGTCCGTGGGGGCGGTGGCATGGGTCACGTCCCAATATAAAATAAATGGGACGAGGGAGGCAAAATCTCATGGAACGACGTAAATTTATAAAAGGCGCGGCAGTAGCAGGTGTAGCCACGGCGGCGGTTGCCGCATCGAACTTTCCCAAGCCGGCCCTATCGCAAGGTCTGAAGGAATGGAAATTGGCCATGTCATGGCCCCTGAATTCACCGGGACTGGGGACTTCGGGCCAGCGCGTGGCACGTAACATCACGGCGCTGTCCGGCGGCAAGATCAAGGTTAAGGTTTATGGCGGCGGCGAACTGGTGCCGGCGTTCGGCGTTTTTGATGCCGTCGCCGCGGGCGATGCTGAAATGTATCAATCGGCCGAGTACTACTGGCAGGGCAAGCATAAGGCGTTCAACTTTTTTACCACCGTGCCCTATGGCCTGACCGGAACCGAGCACGCCGCTTGGATGAAGTATGGCGGCGGTCAGGAACTGTGGGACGAGCTGTCGGCCCAATTCGGTCTCAAGGGCTTCCTTGGCAACAGCACCGGTACGCAAATGGGCGGCTGGTATCGCAAACCAGTCAACGTGATGGATGATTTCAAGGGTCTGAAATTCCGCATGCCCGGCCTCGGTGGCGAAGTTCTGCGCGCCCTCGGCGTGACCGTCGTTAATCTGCCTGTGGCCGAAATCTATCCGGCCCTGGCATCGGGCGCCATCGATGCGGCCGAATGGGTTGGACCGTGGCATGATCTAGCCTTCG
>JAPYUH010000419.1 GCA_029936195.1 Alphaproteobacteria bacterium | reverse complement strand
ACCCATTGGCTTCTACCCATCGATTATAGCTCTCCAAGGCGGTGGCATTATCCGCTTTCCACAATTCCGCCTTTGCGCGAGCAATTTCTTGCCGTACACCTGCCTCGGCCGCACGAGACAGATTGATTTTCAGTTCTCTTGCTTCCGCCAAAAGCGATCTGTCCAGAGACAAGTTGGTCGGCTTTCTTTGAGGGGGCGCCGTGGACATCAATTTCTCTATCAATATTTGTGAGAATGATAAATTCGCATATCGCTGCGTATAATCATTGTGCGCAAGGTTTGAGACCGCCTACGCCGCCACGCCCGCCGCCAGCATCAAGTCTTGTAGTCTGTCGCGTACTCCCGGCTCCCGTATGAGTGTTTGGAAATTCCAACCCTTCAGACGAAATTCGGGGAATTTTCCGACAGCATGGCTGACATGCGGGCCGCGTCGTCTTTTTGGCCCAGGGCCCAATAGGCGGCGGCGGGCCAACAAAGGGCCGGGGGGCCGATGGGGCCCTGGCGGCTGACGTTTTCCTCGAACGCCGTGATGGAGCCTTGGTAGTCGCCCGCCATTAATTTGATTTGGGCCATGATGTTCAAGTATGGCTCATAGACGAACTGCGGGTTCAGGGGGATTGCGCGCTCAACCGCCGCGATGCCCTGGGCATGCTGACCCGAAATGCCCAGGATCAGGCCATGATGGGCGTGGGCGTCGGCATCGTTTGGTTGCAGGGCAATCGCCTGGGCCGACGCCGCCATGGCTTTGTCGTGCTGTAGTTTGTTCAAAAATGCAAAGCCCAAGGCCGTGTGCGACCAGGCAAAGGTTTCGTCAACCTTGATGGCCTGTTGCGCCAAAGCCATGGCGCGGTCGACCACGGCGCCAGCGTCTTCATGGGACCACATTGCGTCGAAGGAAAGGGTCCACGCGGCCCCGGCATAGCCGCCGTCGAAATCCGGGTCCAGCACCATGACCTGTTCGAACATTTCCCGGGCCGCCCGGATGCGGTCGGGCAGGGGCGGGTAGGGCGTTGCGCAGATCCTTGAGGCGGGCAAGCGTGTCCAGTTCGTCCGCGCCCATCAGGCGCGAGTAACCGACGACATCGGCGACTAGGATGGCCGCCAGTCTTCGTACGACACGATCTTCGGGCATCCGAAACACCACAGACGATTTGCACGCGGAGAAAGTCTATCGAGGGCCAACGGAGCTATCTATACGGCGCCAGTGCCAGCAGTTTCCCGGCGTTCGCTGCCGCTGAGTTGGCCTTTAAGTTGGAATGTCCCGCCTTGGTTGATTACGTCGCCCTTGATCTTGCCCATGACCGCGACATCGCATCCGGGTTCCAGTATGAGGTTGCCGCAGATCTTTCCCTTATATCTAAGTCGGACGCCGCCGCGGACCCCGACGTCCCCCCGTATGCGGCCGCGAAAGTTGGCATCTTCATAAAATGTATGATCGCCGCCGATCTTCACGCGGCTCGTGGTCACTTCACGTCCATCGGCCTCGAAATCGAAGTTGCCGATGGATTTCCATCCCAGCCAGATCAAAATCCCAAGGGCGGCCCAGAACGACCACAAATAGCCCGGCGAGGTAACCAGGTTAATGACCAGCAAGACGACGAACAGGAAGCCACAGCGCATGGCCTTTCGCTTAATGGGACGCAGGAATTCGATTAGGCTGCCGGCCGCAAGGTCCATGCTCGCGCCCATGTCCGTCGCCTTGGTTTCGCGCGCGCCATTGCCGCGCTGGAAGGGAGCCTTGCCATCGAGGTCAATGCGATAGACCGGAATTTCGCCGGCAATATTCT
>JAPYUH010000418.1 GCA_029936195.1 Alphaproteobacteria bacterium | reverse complement strand
CCGGCGTAGGCGGCGGCCTTGGCTAGTTGAATGTTGCGAATATCCAACTGGATAATGCGGATTTCCGGCGGGCCGGCATGCAGCAGATAACAATAGGTCTTGCCGTCCCGTACCAGGCGCGGGGTCAGGGCGGCCTTGCCCGGATCGATCAAGCCATCGACGGTGATCAGCCCGCACAAAAACATCTCCGCCAAGGCCTCGATAATGCCAGAGCCGCAGATGCCCGTCACACCGATGCCTGCCACCGAACTTGCAAAGCCCGGCGCGTCCGACCACAAGTCGGAGCCGATCACCTTGAACCGCGGCGCCAGGCTGATGGGATCGATCCGTACCCGTTCGATGGCGCCCGCCGCCGCCCGCTGACCCGAGGATATCTGCGCCCCTTCGAAGGCCGGGCCCGTGGGGCTGGAACAGGCCAGCAGCCGGTCCCGGTTGCCCAGGACGATTTCCGCGTTGGTGCCGATGTCCACCAGCAGAACAACCTCGTCGCTCAACTGCGGCGCCTCCGACAGGATCACGGCGGAGGTATCGGCGCCCACATGGCCGGCGATACAGGGCAGCACATGGACTTGGGCGCCGGGATTGAGATCAAGGTCCAAGTCCGCCGCGGGAATGGTCAATGGCCCGTCCTCGGCCAGGGGGAACGGCGCCTGGCCCAGGGGCACCGCGTCCAGGCCAAGAAATATATGATGCATGATGGGATTGCCGACCACGGTAATCTCGACGATATCCCGGCGCTCCAGCCCGGCTTGTTCGGCGCATTGGCCGGCCAGATCTCGCACGGCGCGGCGGATCACCTCGCCCAACTCGATTTCGCTGCCGGGGTTCATCATGATGTATGAGACGCGGCTCATGACATCCTCGCCGAAGCGAATTTGCGGGTTCATCATGCCGGCCTCCGCCAGAATGGCGCCGCTGCCCAGATTGGACAATTGCGCGGCCAGGGTGGTGGAGCCGATGTCCACGGACAGGCCAACCAGATGCTCGCGAAACCCAGGCCAAATTGCGGTGACGGTTTTCTCTTCACGCAGGGCAACGGTCAAATTCTCTTCCACCCCCGTCAATTGGGCGGCCGCCGCCCCGGACAATATGGCCTCGACGCCCCACTGCGCCTGCAAGGCAGCCCGCAGATTATCTGCGGGATCAGGCCCTGCTATACCCTCGAAGTCCACGTACAGGGGGCGCACCACCGGGTCGACCTGGATGGCCCGGGCATCGGTACGCTTGCGCACGATCTGGCGGTGGATCTGACTGGCCGCCGGTACATCGATCACCACGTCGCCGGCCAGGCGAGCCGAACAGCTCAACCGGGTACCGGGTTGCAGGCCTTTTCGCGCATCAAAACGTATTTCATTTGCCGCCAGGGGATGAAGATGCTCCGGTGCCGAGCGGATGCCCAGTTTGGCGAAGTCCCCGTCGCCGACCGTGACCTGACAGCGCCCGCATATGCCCCGCCCGCCGCAGACGGAATCGATATCAACACCAAGAGATCGCGCCGCCGCCAACAGGGCCGTGCCCCTGGGGAAGCGGCCGCGCAGACCCGACGGCATGAAAACCAGGGCCGCGTCCTCTGCTTCCGGCCCCAATCTAGGCGTTTTCGGCATGCCGCAACAGGAAATCGCGATAATTGCCGAACCCGGTCTGGCGGATTTCCAGCTCCAGGCCCAATCGTTCGGCCGCCGCCGCCGCCCGGGACCGCAGATCAGGGTCATCGCGCTGGGCCAGATAGAGGACTTTTTTGTAATTGCCGAAATAGCTGTCCCGCAGTTCGGGATGGCGGTCCAATCCCA
>JAPYUH010000417.1 GCA_029936195.1 Alphaproteobacteria bacterium | reverse complement strand
CAGGATAAACAGGTCTGTCAGTACTCCGTCTCCTGTACCCTTTTCTTTCGCCCGTCATCGGAGGAAACAAAAATGAAAATCACTCCTGTTGAAAACAAATCGTTCGGCGCCATCGTCACCGGCGCCAACATCGGCACGTTGCGCGATGCCGACTTTGCGGCCATCGAGGCGGCGTTGCTGGACCGTGGCTTTTTGGTCTTTTCCGAACTCTCTCCTTCTGACGACGACACCATCGCCTTTGCCAAAAATTTTGGCGAGCTGGAATTCGCCGTCGTGCCCTTTTTGTCGAACCAGGACGCCAATGCGGATGGCACGCCGGGCGACGTCTATGACATCAACTCCCAGCGCATGCGGATGATCCTTGGCAATGAAACCTGGCATACGGATTCGACCTATAAACCCTACAGCAGCAAATGCGCCATGCTGTCTGCGGTGGTGGTGCCCGAACAGGGCGGCGGCACCGGGCTGGCCGATATGCGAGCCGGCTACGCCGCGTTGGATCAGGCGACAAAGGACCGCATCGCCGATCTTGCCGCCTATCATTCGAACCTTTATTCCCAAGCCAACGACCTGGGCGATTTCCCGGCGGTGCAGGAAGGCACGATCTATCATGGCGAGGCCTATCTGCGGCCGTTGGTCAAGGTGCACCCGCAGACCGGTGTCAAGAACCTCTTTGTTGGGCGCCACGCGTTTAGCATTCCAGGGCTATCGCGGGAGGAAAGCCGGGCGCTATTGAAATCGCTGTTGGATTTCGTCGTCGCCGATGAGGCGCGGGTGTACGAACATAATTACCGGCCTGGCGATCTGTTGGTGTGGGATAACCGGGCGTTGCTGCACCGCGCCCTGCCGTACGATTACACGCAGCCGCGGACGGTGATCGGTACCCGGGTGGCGGGGGAAGACAGCGAATTCACCTACCACCCTACGGACCCGGAAGCCGCCGCCGGTAGGGAGGCGCTGGCCACGGAGCTTGCACTGTTACGCGGCGAAACCCTGGACCGGAGATATAAGGCGACGATGGCCCCAGACAGCGCTGCCGAGCTCTAAGCCGCGTTATGGGCGATGTAATCTGAAAGCTCTTCGGATAAATCGCCAGGCGCATATAGCCGGAACGAAAGGCTCGAAGTCGAGGGTAATGCGGAAACGGAACTGACGGTTCATGATGCGCGAGCCGTGCCATAGGAGGACATGTACTTTTTTATGTGCCCCCCTATTCATGGAGCCGCCGACCGTGCCATGCGCTCAGCGGAAATAGGAGGAAAGAATGAAATTCGTAATCTTGGGCGCCGGCGCCATGGGCTCGGTGATCGCGGCCTATCTTGCCCGCGAAGGTGAAGACGTGGCACTGATCGCGCGTGGGGACCGCGCCCAGCATCTGGCGGAAAACGGCGTCACCATATCCGGCCTGGAAGATTTTACGGTACCCGTGGAAATCATTACCGATCCCTCTTCATTATCCAAGGCGGATGTCCTGATCCTGGCCGCGAAGACTTACGACACGGCGGCGGCCATTGGCTCCGTCCGTCACATGGATGTGGGCGCCACCCTCTCGGTTCAGAATGGCATCAAGAAGAACCAGCAGTTGGCGGATGCCTTCGGCACGGATGCGGTATTGGGCGCCATAAGTTTTGTCTCCACCTCTATAGAGGCCAACGGCGCCGCAAGTCTTTCGGTGCAAAATCACACCCTGATCGGTGAACCGTCGGGCGGGACCTCCCCGCGGGCCGAGGATATTGTTGGCCGCCTGGTTAAGGCCAAACTGGATGCCTCGGTGTCTGAAAATATTCGCGGCGAAGAATG
>JAPYUH010000160.1 GCA_029936195.1 Alphaproteobacteria bacterium | reverse complement strand
GGCCATGATCTGCGCCCGCAAGGCCTCCAGGGTCTGGGCCGTGCCGCCGGTGCCGACACAGCCTTCGCTGCCCGCCCACCAATGCTGTTCCACCCCCACATGATAGGCGGCTATGCCGCTATTGGCGAGCAATGCCAGCGCCGATACCAGCAAGGCGCATGCGGCCAGCCTGCGCCCCAGCTTGCGTCCCGGCTTGCGTCCTTGGGGGCTAAGCGCGAAAGCACCAAGCGCGATTGCACTCAGCGCAATGACAATGGCGTAGGGCCAGCGCTGGTAGACGCACAGGACACAAGGTTGCAATTCGAATCCATATTGGCCGATGAAGGCGGCGGCCAGTGCCGTCGCGGATGCCGCCGCCGCCAGTGCCAGGGCCGTCCGTGGTTGCGTCAAGCCTCCCATCACCGCCCTACAGAACCAGTTTCACGACCGCGAAGCCGCCGATCAACAGCACCATGAACAGGATGAACAGCAGGCCCAGGTAGCGTTCGATGAAATCACGGATCGGCGCGCCGAATTTCCACAACAGAGCCGTCACGATGGCGAACCGGCAGCCCCGCGCCAGAATGGAGGCGATCAGAAATACCGGCAGGCTCAACCCAGTTACGCCGGAGGCGATGGTGATGACCTTGTAGGGGAACGGCGTCAGCCCGGCGATCAGCACGATCCAGACGCCCCATTCATTATACCGGCTCTGAAACGAGGCGAATTTTTCGCCATAACCATAAAATTCCAGGATCGGCTGGCCGATGCCGTCGAACAGAAACAGCCCGATGGCATAGCCCGCCAGCCCGCCCAGCACCGAGGCGGCGGTGCAGATCACCGCGATCAACAGCGCCTTGTGCCGCTTGGCCAAAACCATGGGGATCAGCATCACGTCGGGGGGTATGGGAAAAACCGAACTTTCGATAAATGACACGGCGGCCAAGGCCCAATTGGCGTGGCGATGGCCGGCCAGGGCCATGGTCCGGTCATACAAGGAACGCAGCATTGTTGTCACGAAAACTCCCTCGGAAAGACGAACCTGCCCTATATCAGTATCGCCGGACCTCTACAATGAGTCGGTTTGCACCCCCATCGCGTCCGCTCTATGGTCCACCTTGTAATTGTAATGCAATGAAGGTGAAAGCATGACCGCAATCCGGGCCAACGGCATCACCATCGAGTACGAAACCCGGGGTCGGCCGGCCGATCCCGCCCTAATCCTGGTGCGCGGTCTGGGCACGCAATTGATCAACTGGCCGGAAAACCTGTTGAGGCTGCTGGCGGGCATGGGCTTTTACGTGGTGATCTTCGACAATCGCGATGTGGGCCTGTCCACCAAGTTCGACGAAGCAGGCGCGCCCGATATCAATGCGCTGCTGGCCCAGGCCAAGGCGGGCGGCGAGATTGCGGTTGCCTACACCATCGAGGACATGGCCACCGATGTTATCGGCCTGATGGATGCCTTGACGGTCGAGACGGCGCATGTGGCCGGCATCTCCATGGGCGGCGCCATCGTGCAGGTCCTGGCTGCCAAACATGGCGGCCGGGTGCGCTCCATGGCCTCGATCATGGCGCAAAGCGGCAATCCCGAGACCCCGCCGGGGACGCCGTCCGCGATGGCGGCGCTGATGCGCGCCGGTGCCGACGAGAGCACGCGGGAGGGCGCGATCGAAGCCAATATCGCCACCTCCCGGATCCTGGCATCGCCGAAGTATCCCACGTCCGAGACCGATCGGCGGGCAATGGCGGAACAGGCCCATGACCGCTGCAACTGCCCCGGCGGCCGGATCCGCCAGCGGGCCGCGATCATCAAATCCGGCAACCGGGTACCCTTGTTGCAGACCATTGCCGTGCCCAGTCAAGTGATCCACGGTATTGACGATCCGCTGTTGAACATTGCTGGGGGCTGGGACACCGCCGACAATATCGCGGGCGCCGATTTCCACGCCATATCCGGCATGGGCCACGAGACACCCGCCGCCCTGTCCCCGGTGCTCGCCGACCTGATCGGCTGCTTCGCCCGCCGCGTCGATGGGGCTGGAATGGAGCGGTCATAATCTCACGCAAACCGGTATCACTGTAGTGTTTGCCACTGCCGCATTGCCACTGCCGCATCGCCACGGCGGCAGTGGCAATGACAGCGGATCATGAAGCATGACAGTTATGTTTGACGGCATGATACCGGCCGCCGTGATGGCCACATTCTTGTTGGCCGGCATGGTCAAGGGGGTGGTTGGTTTGGGCCTGCCCACGATCAGTCTGGCAATCCTGACCGTGGTCATTGACATGCCCAGTGCCATGGTCCTGTTGTTGGTGCCCTCGTTTGCGACTAATTTGTGGCAGGCCGCCGCCGGTGGCCATGCGCTGGCCTTGTTGCGGCGGCTATGGCCATTTCTGCTGCCGGCCTTCGCCGCGGTTTGGATCGGCGCCGGTGCCTCCGACCGGATTGATCCGTCCTATCTGTCGGCTCTGCTGGGTCTGTTGCTGGTCATCTACGCCGCCGTCGGTCTGGCCGGCCCGCGCATGACCCTGCCATCGGGCCGCGAGCGGTGGCTGGGTCCCGTTTTCGGCGCCGCCAACGGTGTTCTGACCGGCATGACCGGTTCTTTCGTGATGCCGGGGGTGATGTTTCTCCAGGCTATCGGCCTGGCCAGGGATCAGTTGGTGCAGGCCATGGGAATATCCTTCACTCTATCAACCTTGGCCTTGGCCGCCGCATTGCATGGCAATGACCTGATCAGTCCGGATCAGGCGCTGTTGTCGTCTCTCGCCCTTGCGCCGGCCTTGGTGGGCATGGTGATCGGCCAGCGCATCCGGCAAGGATTATCGGAACACTTGTTCCGCCGCCTGTTCTACGCCGCTCTGCTCGCGCTTGGCCTCTACATCATCACCGGGGCAGGCGGGCTAAACCTGTGAATAACCCGACCCGGCCGTATCGATACCCCGGCCCACGGGGTTGTCGATCCAGCCGAATTCGCCCAGGATCTGCTGGCTGTAGGTGACCCGGCCGTTGACCTTGCCGGCACTTTCAGTGGCCAGCAGCAAACTGGCTTGCGCCATCAATTCGGGCGGCTCGCCACGGGGGTCGTCCAGGCCGTCCACCAGGTGGTGATAGACCGTGCCCGGTGTCGGCACCACCTTGGATGGCGAAACACAGCTGATGGCGATATTGCCCAGCGGGGCGACTTCCTCGGCCAAGCCTTGGGTAAAGCGTTCCAGGGCCGCCTTGGTGGCGCCGTACATGGTGCCGCCCCGTGCCCCCCGTGACTTGGCCTCGTACGGCCCACGGCCCGGCCCGATGGCGGCGCCGGAACTAATATTGACAATGGCGCCACCCCGGCCGCCCTCGGTCATGTCCCCCAGGACCATTTTCGACAGCATGAAAGGGCCGTGCACGTTGACGGCAAAGGCCCGCATCCAGCGGTTGGTGGCGAATTCGGAAATCGGCAGGAAGTAACTCAGAGCCGCATTGTTGACCAGAATATCGATGCGCCCAAAGGCCGCCCGCGCGCCCTCCACCAGGGCCAGGCAATCGCTCTCGGACGACACATCGGCGGCAAACGCCGCCGTCCGCCCGCCGGCTTCCTGTATCGCCGCCACGGTGCGCGCGAGGGAACCTTCCAGATTATGGTCGCCCTCGTTCAAGGTCCGCGCCGCGCAGGCCACGCTGGCGCCCTCCGCCGCGAACAACTCGGCGATGGTCTGCCCAATCCCCCGGCTGGCGCCTGTTACAATAGCGACCTTGCCGTCCAACTTACCCATGATGCTGTTTCCCTAAAGCCTAAATTGCGTTTGGTTCATTGTCACGAAGCCCCGTTATTCTGTCACGTGATTTTCATGGCTCGAATTCGGAACTGGGATTCGCGCAAAACGGGAACTAGTTTTTCAATTCACCTTTCCATGTGGCAGCATCCGGCAGTGGCGTGCCGAGGCGTTCGCAATAGTGGACTGGAAACATTCGTGGACAAAATTTCCGGAATTTTGGACGCGGCGCAGAGCGTCGGCGCTTTCATCGAACGTTGGAAAGCGTCCGCCGCGTCAGAACGGGCAAACTGTCAGCCGTTTTTGAAGGAACTCTGCCAACTCATCGGCGCGGCCGAACCTGATGCCGCCACCAGCGTGCCAGAGAACGATGCCTATCGATTTGAACGCCCGGTCACATTTCACCACCCGGATGGCCATACGTCGTCGGGCTTCATTGATTTATACAAGCGTAATTGTTTCGTTTTGGAAGCAAAACAAGGCAGCAATCAAAAAGGCATTTCCGACACACCGCTATGGAGCGGTCAAGGTTCGTCAATTGTCGCCGCCAAGCCCAAAACCAAGACAGGCACGGCGGTACGAGGTACCAAGGGGTGGGATGATGCCATGGTGCGGGCCCGGGCCCAGGCGGAAAGTTATGCCAAGGCGTTGCCAACCCATGAAGGCTGGCCGCCATTTCTGACTGTCACCGATGTGGGGCACACCATCGAACTGTTCGCGGATTTCTCGCTGACCGGCAAGAACTACACCCATTTCCCGGACCGTGCCACCTTCCGCATCAAGATTGACGAACTGGCGGATGAGACCGTGCGGGAACGTCTGTACCTGGTCTGGACGGACCCCATGGCGTTGGATCCCGCCCGCCGCGCCGCCAAGGTGACACGGGAAATCGCCGATATGCTGGCCGTGCTGGCGAAATCCCTTGAAAGTGCGGGCCATGCCCCCGACAGCGTGGCGACCTTCCTCATGCGTTGATTGTTCACGATGTTTTCCGAGGATGTGGGCCTGCTGCCCCAGGATAGCTTCAAATCCCTTTTGCAACGGTACGTGGGCAAGGCCGATAAGTTCCACATAATGGCCAAGGTGCTGTGGGATGACATGAACCAGGGTGAGTATTCCACGGCGCTGGAGGTTGATATCCTGCGCTTCAACGGCGGACTGTTCGCCAATGCCGAAGCCATCCTGCTGAATGAAGAGCAGTTATTGATGCTGATCAACGCCGCGCGGGCGGACTGGCGGGACGTGGAACCGGCGATCTTCGGCACCCTGTTGGAGCGGGCCTTGGAGCCGCGCGAGAGGCACAAACTGGGGCCCCATTATACGCCGCGCGCATACGTTGAGCGTTTGGTCATGCCCACGGTGATCGAGCCGCTGCGGCACGATTGGGAAAACGTCAAGGCCGCCGCCGTGCAACTGGCCCGCCGGGGCGACGAGGCGGCGGCGCTGGCCGAAGTGCGGCGTTTCCACCAGGACCTGTGCGCCGTCTCGGTGCTGGACCCGGCCTGCGGCTACGGCAATTTTCTGTATGTCACCATGGAGCATATGAAGCGCCTGGAAGGCGAGGTCCTGGATCTGGCGGAGAGCCTGGGCCAGGACCAGTATTTTCTGGAGATGGACCAGCATACGGTCGACCCGCACCAGTTCCTCGGCCTGGAGATCAACCTCCGCGCCGTGCCCATCACCGAACTGGTGCTGTGGATCGGTTATCTGCAATGGCATTTCAAAACCCGTGGCAAGGCCCTGCCGGCGGAGCCGGTGCTGAAGAATTTCAAGAACATCCGTTGCCAGGACGCGCTGCTTGATTACGCGGACACGGAACTTGTCCAGGATAAAAAGGGCAAGCCCATCACCCGGTGGGATGGCCGCACCACCTAGACCAACCCAGCCAACGGCCAGGAAGTGCCCGACGAAACGGCGCGTGTGGAGGTGGAGAAATACTTGGATCCAAAGGCAAATACCTGGCCCAAGGTCGATTTCATTGTCGGCAATCCGCCGTTCCTGGGCGGCAAGGGTATTCGTGAAGCCATGGGTGAAGGCTATCAAGCCGCGTTATGGGCTGCCTACAGGGAAAAGGATGTTCCCCATTCGGCGGATTTCGTCATGTACTGGTAGCACAAGGCGGCGGCCTTGGTGCGGACCGGCAAATCCCGGCGTTTCGGTTTCATCACCACCAATTCCCTGCCCCAGACATTTTCCCGCCGCGTTGTCGAGCGGCACCTGGCGGATAAAAAAGCTCTCAGCCTGGTTTTCGCCGTGCCCGATCACCCCTGGGTCGACGCCGCCGACGGCGCGGCTGTCCGCATCGCCATGACCGTGGGAGCGGCCGGAAACCGATTGGGCCGCATCGCAACCGTGGAACACCAAGTACCGGCGAATGACCGGCAGGGCCGTGACGTGGAGTTGACCACTAATTTGGGGAAGATCCATTCGAACCTGCGGATTGGCGCTGATTTAACAACTGTCAATTCTTTGGAAGCTAACGGCTTACTGTCCTCTCCTGGCGTAAAATTACATGGCTCCGGGTTCATCGTTACACGCCAAGAGGCGAAATCATTTGGGCTTGGAAAAATCGAAGAGGTAGAACAGCGTATTCGTCCATATTTAAATGGGCGTGACCTGATGGACAAGCCGCGAGGCGTCATGGTTATCGACTTGTTTGGGTTGACCGATGTCGAGGCGCGCCAGTCCTGCCCAGGCATTTATCAGCACGTTTTTGATCATGTAAAACCGGAGCGCGATCACAATGGCCGCCGGTCATATCGAAAGTATTGGTGGATACATGGCGAACCGAGAAAAGAACTGCGTAAAGCATTGAGCGGCCTGCCGCGCTATATCGCTACTGTTGAAACCGCTAAGCACCGGGTTTTCCAGTTCCTCGATATTTCCATTTTGCCTGACAATAAACTCCTAAATATTGCCATATCTGATGCGTCGGCATTGGGCGTCTTGTCCAGCCGAATACATGTTACTTGGGCGCTCGCTGCTGGCGGGCGATTGGGCGTAGGGAACGATCCGGTTTATGTCAAAACCAAATGCTTTGATCCATTTCCCTTCCCCATTTCCAGTGAAAATCAAAGTTTGGCGATCGGCGACCTGGCGGAGGAACTGGACCCACACCGCAAAAGAATACAGGCCGACCACCCCGATATTACCTTAACCGGCATGTACAACGTGCTGGAAAAACTAAAATCCGGCAAAGCGTTGACGGATAGCGACAAGGACGTTCACGGGCGCGGCCTGGTATCCGTCCTCAAGGACTTGCATAAACCGCTCGACGCCGCCGTGTTCACGGCCTATGGCTGGGATGCCGGCTTGAACGACGAGGGAATTCTCGAAAAGCTGGTCGCCCTCAATCATGAGCGCGCGCGGGAGGAGGCGAATGGCCAGGTGCGCTGGCTGCGACTCGAATACCAGGCGCCGGACGAAGCCGCGCGGGCGACCCGCCGTGCAGGCAACCATGGACGAGGACGAGGGCGTGGCCGGGCCCGCCAGGAAACGCCCCTGGCCCAAAAGACCCTGCCGGCGCAGTTCGAGGCCGTGCGCGATGTTCTGGACGCGGCGGAAACACCCCTACGGGCCGAGGACGTTGCGCGAAACTTCAGCCGTGCCAACAAAAACAAGGTGACGGAGGTTTTGCATACACTAAATGCCCTCAGCCAGGTGCATATGGTCGGCGACGCGCGTTTTGCCGCATAGGATCCATACTTGAAACGCTGAAACCACGCTGCTTAGGATTACCGGGTCAAGCCCGGCAATGACGAAACGGGCGTATTTTCGGCTAAAAACAGCCAAATATGTCGTGCCCGGACTTGATCCGGGCATCCAGGGCCAAGGGCGATCAATCGTGAACAGTCCGGCGACAACTACCCCAAGCCGTGGGCGGTTTCCATTTCGGTTAGGCTGTCGTCGATGATGGCGATCATGCGGTCGACCTGCCCGGCCGTGATGCACAGGGGTGGCGACAGGGGCAGGGTGGAGGCGACGCGGGTCAGCAGTCCGCGTTGGGCCAGGCCGTCGCCGAAGGTTTTCAGCTCCTCGCCGTCGTCTTTGAATTTTTCCTGTGTCTCCCGGTCCTTAACCAGTTCCAGACCGGCCAGCAGGCCCAGGCCGCGAACATCACCCACGGTTGGGTGGTGGCCGGACAGGCTTTCAAGGCCCTGGCGCAGGCGGGTGCCCATGGCTTCGGAATTGGCCACCAGGCCCTCCCGCTCGAAAATATCCAGGTTGGCCAGGGCGGCGGCGCAGGCCGCCGCGTGGCCGCCGTAGGTGAGCAGGTGGGAGAGCTTGTTCTCGCCCTCGAACGCCGCCACCACGTGCGGGCGACACATCACCGCGCCGATGGGGGCATAGCCGCTGGCCAGGCCCTTGGCGATGGTCATGATGTCGCCCACCAGGTCCCAATGATCGGAGGCGAACATGCGGCCCGTGCGGCCAAAGCCGTTGATCACTTCGTCGGTGATCAGCAGGATGCCGTGGCGGTCGCAAATTTCCCGCAGGCGCTGCCAATAGCCATCGGGAGGAATGATGATGCCGCCCGAGGCCGAAATGGGCTCGGCGATCACGGCGGCGATGGTTTGCGGGTTTTCGTAGTTGACGATCTGTTCGATCTGATCGGCGCAGAGCAGATCGCAGGCCGGATAGGTCTGGCGGAAATCACAGCGGTAGCAATAGGGTGGGGATGCATGCAGCACCCCATGCATGAACGGGCTGTGATAGGGCTCGGACGCGGGCCGGGTGCCGCTGACGCTCATGGCGCCGTAGGTGGCGCCGTGATAGCTGCCGCGCCGGCCGATAATCTTGGAGCGTTTGGGCTCGCCATTGAAATAGTGGTACTGCCGGGCGATCTTGATGGCGCTTTCCACCGCCTCGGAACCGCCCGAACAGAAAAACGCGGTGGCCTGGTCGCCGGGCGTGATCTCCGCCAGCCGCGTTGCCAGCTCGATAGCCGGAATGGTGGTGGCCTGGGTGGAGGAGGCATAGGCCAGCTTGCCGGCCTGGCGGGCATAGGCCTCGGCGATCTCCGTCCGCCCATGACCGGCGTTGACCAGCCACAGGCCGGCCAGGCCGTCGATATATTCCTTGCCCTCGATATCCGTGACAATTGCGCCGTGGCCTTCCACCAGAATGCGCTTGCCCTCGTCATGTTCCAGGGCCCGGTAGGCGGAGGCATGGATAAACAGATGCTCCGCGCCGGCTTCCTTCAGGGCGGTTTCATT
>JAPYUH010000159.1 GCA_029936195.1 Alphaproteobacteria bacterium | reverse complement strand
CGCGTTGATCTGTCGCCGGAAGTCTCGGACGAGATCAAATACACCACCTGCTACATGTGCGCCTGCCGTTGCGGCATCAAGGTGCATTTGCGGGATGGGGAGTTGCGCTATATCGAGGGCAACAGGAACCATCCCGTCAATAAGGGCGTGCTGTGCGCCAAGGGCAGCGCCGGCATCATGCAGCATCATTCCCCAGCGCGGCTGTCGCAACCATTGTTGCGGGTCGGCGAACGGGGCAGCGGCGAGTTCAAGGCCATTGAGTGGGACGAGGCGTTGGAACTGGCCACGTCCTGGCTGGCGCCGATCCGCGAGGAGGACCCGCGCAAGCTGGCGTTTTTCACGGGGCGGGATCAAAGCCAGGCCCTGACGGGGTGGTGGGCCAGCCAGTTCGGCACCCCTAATCACGCCGCCCATGGCGGCTTTTGTTCCGTCAACATGGCCGCCGGCGGCCTTTATTCCATAGGCGGATCGTTTTGGGAGTTCGGCGAACCGGATTGGGAGCATTGCCGCTATTTCATGATGTTCGGGGTGGCGGAGGATCATGACAGCAATCCCATCAAGACCGGCCTGGCGACGCTGAAGCAGAACGGCGCCAAGTACGTGGCGGTCAATCCAGTGCGCACGGGCTATGCCGCCATTGCCGATCAATGGCTCGCCGTGACGCCGGGCAGCGACGGTCTTCTGGTTTTGGCCCTGTGCCACGAGTTGCTGCGCGCGGGCAAGGTGGATTTGGATTATCTGGCCCGCTACACCAACGCGCCGTGGCTGGTGATCGAAGACCCAGGCGCCGATGATGACGGCCTGTTCGCCCGGGACGACGACGGCAATCCCCTGTGCTGGGACAGCGTGCAAGGCGCCCTGGTCAGCGCCCTGGCGCCCGACACCGCACCCAGTTTGAAAGACCGCGTCACCCTGCCCGACGGCCGCACCGGCGTGCCGGTGTTCCATTTGCTGGCGGAACGCTATCTGGACCCGCAATACGGCCCCGACGCGGTTGCCGACCAGACAGGCATTTCCGCCCCGACCATCCGCAAGGTGGCCGCGGAACTGGCCCATGCGGCCTTTGAAGAAGAGGTCGTGCTGGACGTTCCCTGGACCGATTGGGCCGGCCGCCACCACGACCAGATGATCGGCCGCCCCGTGGCGATCCATGCCATGCGCGGAATTTCGGCCCATACCAACGGCTTCCAAACCTGCCGCGGTTTGCATCTGTTGCAGATGCTGCTGGGCAGCATCGATGTGCCGGGCGGCTTCCGCTACAAACCACCGTTCCCGAAACCGGCCCCCCCCGGTCTGAAACCGGCCGGCAAGCCCGGCGACGTGGTTCCGGGCCAGCCCTTGGGCGGCCCGCCCCTGGGCTTTCCCCAAGGCCCCGATGATCTGTTGGTGGAGGCCAATGGAGCGCCCTGCCGCATTGATCACGCCTTTAGCTGGGAAGCGCCCATGTCGGCCCACGGCATGATGCACGCGGTGATCGCCAATGCCCACCGGGGCGATCCGTACCGGGTGGATACCCTGTTCATGTACATGGCCAACATGGCCTGGAATTCGTCCATGAATACCACCGAAACCATGGCCATGCTGACCGACAAGGATGCGGACGGGAACTACATAATCCCGCACATCATCTATTCCGACGCGTTCTTTTCCGAAACCGTGGCCTATGCCGACCTGATTTTTCCCGACACCACGTATTTGGAGCGTTGGGACTGCGTCTCCATGCTGGACCGCCCGATCTCCAACGCCGATGGTCCGGCGGACGCAATCCGCCAGCCGGTGTTGGAAACCCTGCGCGATGTGCGCCCGTTCCAGGACGTGCTGCTGGATCTTGGCGTGCGCCTGGGCCTGCCCGGTCTGGTCGACGACAGCGGCGCGGCACGATATCCTGGCGGCTATCCGGACTATCTGGTCAATCATGAACGGACCCCAGGTGTCGGCTCCCTGGCTGGCTGGCGGGGCGAGGATGGCGGGGTTCAGGGCGTCGGCGCGCCGAACCCGGACCAGTTGCAACGATATATCGACAACGAATGTTTCTGGCGGGACGAGATCGCGCCGGAAGCCCGCTATTTCAAACACGGCAACCGGGCTTATTTGGATTATGCCGTCAAGATGGGCTTCATCGGCCATGCGGACCCTATTGTCTTGCAGCTATATACCGAACCCTTGCAGAAATTTCGCCTTGCGGCGCGCGGGGTTGGCGAGCAGCAGCCGCCCGATCAACACCGCAAACGGATTGAGCGCTTTTTCGATCCCCTGCCGATCTGGTATCCGCCCAGCGCCGTGGATGGCGCCTCGGCGGAGGATTATCCCCTGCATGCCATCTCCCAACGGCCGGCGGCGATGTATCATTCCTGGGGCGGCCAGAACGCCTGGCTGCGGCAGATCCATACTGCCAACCGGCTGTATATTTCCCAAAGCCTGGCCAAGGCCAAGGGCATCGAAGACGACGGTTGGGTCTATCTGGAAAGCCGCCATGGCCGCATCAAGGCGCAGGTGCGGATCATGGCCGGGGTCAACGACCACACGGTCTGGACCTGGAATGCCATCGGCAAGCGGTCCGGCGCCTGGAACTTGGCGGCGGACGCGCCGGAAGCAAAAAAAGGCTTTTTGTTGAACCATTTGATTGAAGACTTGTTGCCACCGGGAGAGCAGGGCGGCCGTTTGGCCAATGCCGACCCCATAACCGGCCAGGCGGCCTGGTTTGATCTTCGCGTGCGCATATCCAAGGCGCCGGCGGAGGATACAGTCACGGAACCCGGCTTCGACACACTGCCCCTGCCGCCCGGCGTGCGGCCCCGGCCCGACATTTTGCGCTATGGCGCCCGGTTCGGAGGGCACAAACCATGACCTCCCTGCCCAAGGTTCCCACACCCAAACGCCTTGGCCTGGTCATCGATCTGGATACCTGCGTTGGCTGCCACGCCTGTGCCGTCAGCTGCAAGGAATGGAACACCGCCGGTTATCACGCGCCCCTGCCCGACACCGACCCCTACGGCAAGGACGTGGACGGGGTCTGGCTGAACCGGGTGCACGGCTTTGAAACGGGACTTGACTCGAAAACGGGCGGCGACGGGGAAAAAGCTGGCCGTACAGTCTATTTCCCCCGCTCCTGCCTGCATTGCGAAGATGCGCCCTGTGTCACGGTCTGCCCCACCGGTGCCTCGTATAAACGCACCGAAGACGGCATCGTGCTGGTCGACGAAGACATCTGTATCGGTTGCAAGCTGTGTTCCTGGGCCTGCCCCTATGGCGCCCGGGAATTCGACACCGACGGCGGCGTGATGAAGAAATGCACCCTGTGCATCGACCGTATCTATAACGATAACCTGGAGCCGGAAGACCGCCAGCCCGCCTGCGTCAACGCCTGCCCGGCCCGGGCCCGGCATTTCGGCGATTTCAACGATCCGGAATCAGCGGTCTCGAAACTGACCGTCGAACGGGGCGGCGTGGAGCTGATGCCGGAACTGGGCCTGAAGCCCACCAACCGCTATCTGCCGCCCCGCCAACCGGCGGCGACGGGTGCCGTCGGCCGTCTGGACGACGCCCCCACCTCGGGCGGTTTCCTGGACTGGATTGACCGGGTACTGTCCCGCTAACATTGGCCTGTAAAGATGCATCCAGCGTATTCCGTAATTTTCCTCACCACCGCCACCGGCGCGGGCTATGGCCTGCTGGCCCTGTTGGGCCTGTTGCGCGCCCTGGACCGCCTGCCCCATGATCCGGCCTTTGGGCTGCTGGCGCTTGGCTTGTCCCTGGCCCTGATCACCGCCGGGCTGTTGATCTCCACGGCACATCTGGGCCGGCCGGAGCGGTCCTGGCGGGCCTTCGGTCAATGGCGGTCGTCCTGGCTGTCGCGCGAAGGGGTCTTGGCGGTGGCGACCTATATTCCCGCCCTGTTGTTCGCCCTCGGCTGGCTGGTTCTCCAACGGCACGACGGCGCGTGGGTGCAGGTTGGCTGGCTGGCGGCTGTCATGGCCCTGGCCACGGTTTATGCCACCGCCATGATCTACCGATCGCTGGCCGCCATTCCCCGCTGGCATCACCCCCTGGTGGCGCCCGGCTATCTGATCCTGGCCCTGGCCACCGGCGCGGTGTGGCTGAACGCGGTGCTGACGCCATTCACCGATAGCCACGAGCTGGTCAAGGCTATCTGTTTCGCCGCCCTGGCCGGTGGCTGGCTGGTCAAGATTTCCTATTGGCGGGCCATTGACAATGCCCAGGGCGAAAGCAGCGCGGCCTCCGCCATAGGCTTGGGCGAGGTGCCGGGTTTCGACCAGGTGCGGCCCCTGGACCCGCCCCATGTGCAGGACAATTACCTGCTGAAGGAAATGGGCTATACCGTCGCCCGCAAGCACGCCGACAAGCTGCGCCGCCTGACCCATCTGCTGGCCTTTCTTGCCCCCCTGGTGCTGATCATCATCCAGACCGCCAGTTCCGGCATCGTTGGCCTCGCCGCCGCCGCCCTGGCCGCCGTCTGCGTCAGCTTCGGCGTCATCATCGAACGCTGGCTGTTCTTCGCCGAGGCCCAGCACAAGGTCATGCTGTACTACGGCGCGGACAGGGTTTAGCAAATTATTTGTGGGGCGCGGTCAGCTTGATTTGCAGTTCCACATCGTCGGCCCGCCATATTTTGTAGACATCTAGGGCCCGGGCGAACAGCCAGGGCTGACCCCGAGGCACAATGACGTTGACCTGGCCCGCCAGGATGTCCGCGATATCCGCCCATTGGCAGCGGCTGCCCAACATGTCGTCGCCGGGGCGTATTGTGCCGCCTTCATAGGCGGCAACGAAAATCAGCGAGATCATGTGCGGGATGGCCTCGTCATAGGCCACGGTCAAGGCGTGTAGGGTGGAGATAGGGCGAAGCCTGACCTCACTGCCCAGTTCCTCCCTGCATTCCCGCATGGCGCCGTCCCAGACGGTTTCGCCGGCCTCCAACCCGCCGTTGACCACTTCCCATTTGCCGGGGCGTTCGGGGTGGGAGAGTAAAAGCACCTGTTCGCGGTCATTCAGCACGATGGTCAGAACGGCGACGGGAAAGGTGGCGAAAACCCGGTGGCCGGATGCGGAGGCAATGGTCGGCTGGTTCGGCGATGACATGGCGGAGACAATAACGGGTTTTAGTCAACCGGCCTATTCGGCATCGTGAAATATCACCCCCAAGGTATACCGCAATCCGGATTGCAGCGGGCTGACGCCGTGGCGCATGGGCGCGCGAAAGTATCCCTTTTTGCCCAAAACCGGCCGCTCGCGAACGGGAACGATGATCATCTCGCCCTGCCCGGGCGTGATAGCCCGGCCGATGGATTGGGCCCGGGGCTGGTTCTCCAGCAACATGAATTCACCACCGGTGAAGTCCAGCCCGGGCCGGCTCAGCATGAATACCGCCTGTAGAGGAAAATGCTCGCCGCCGTAGAGGTCCTGGTGCAGGCGGTTATATCCGCCCGCTTCATAGCGCAGCAGCAGCGGCGTCGGTTTGGACTGGCCGGCAAGGTGACAGACGGCCCGATAGCTTTCCAGATCGTCCGGATAGAATTTTTCGCCTGGCAACTTGGCCGCCATGACATTGGCGATGGGGCCCAGATGGCAATAGAGGTGACGGCGCAGGCTGGCAACCAGAGGCGGCAGGGGGTTGTCGAAGTATCTATATTGCCCCTCGCCAAAGCGATAGCGGGCCATCTCCACGGTGCTGCGAAAGCGATTTTCGTCATGGTAGAGGGCGATCAGATCCGCGCATTCCCCCGCACTTAGCAAGGGTCCGCTCCGGGCATGACCGTTGGCTTCGATCTGATTGGCCATGTGGCGCCAATCAATGGCGGCGAGGCATTCTGAAATTTGTCTATCCATGACGCTTTCTAACCAGCCTGGGCGTTTGGCGCTATCCGGATTTAGTGTTTCAATTGCCTGGCCCCGAATCGTGGGCCGGGCCGGAGTTATCATGTGAGTCTGCTGCATTTGATTGTTATCGCCATGGTCCAGGGCCTGACCGAGTTTCTGCCCATTTCATCCTCGGCCCATTTGATCCTGGTGCCGTTGGCGGGAGATTGGCCGGATCAGGGACCGACCGTCGATATCGCCGTGCACCTGGGCACCCTGGGCGCGGTGATGCTGTATTTCCGCCAGGACGTGGGCGACATGGCGCTGGGTCTGCTCAATCTGTTACGCGGGCAATTCACGCCCGGGGGGCGGCTTTGCCTGTTGATTACCTTGGGCACCGCGCCGGCCCTGGCGGCCGGTTATGTGCTGGCCAGCCAGGGCTATGCGGCGCAAATGCGCTCACCGCTCATCATTGCCTGGGCCACGGTGGTGTTTGGCGTGCTGTTATGGGCGGCGGACACCTGGTGCCTGCGGTTGAACCGGATCGACCGGTTGGGCTATGGCGGGATTCTACTGATCGGTTTGGCCCAGGTCCTCGCCCTGATCCCCGGCACCTCGCGCTCCGGCATCACCATCACCGCCGCCAGGGGCCTGGGTTTTGAACGGGAAGACGCGGCGCGCATTTCGCTGTTGCTGTCCATTCCGATCATCCTGGCGGCGGGCGGCTATCAAGGCCTGGAAGTGGTGCAAAGCGGTCAATTGGCCCTGGGCGTGGACGCCCTGATCGCCGCCGCACTGGCCTTTGTTACCGCCCTGCTGGCCATCAGTTGGATGATGCGGTGGCTGCGCCATGCCTCCTACACCCCGTTCGTGATTTATCGTCTGTTGCTGGGCGCCGGGCTTTTGATTTGGGTTTATGGCTAGAGGAACAATCATGCAAATTTGTCTGATCACGGGAACCAGCACGGGGATTGGCCATGCGACGGCCCTGCACCTGGCACGCCGGGGCTACAGGGTCTATGCCACCATGCGCAATACCGCCAAGGGCGATCAGCTTGGCGCGGCGGCGGCGGCGGAAAACCTCGATCTGGTGATTGAAACCCTGGATGTAGCCGACCATCAATCCATGCTGGACTGCGTGGCCCGAATCATGGTGGTCGAGGGCCGCATCGATATACTGATCAACAATGCGGGCCTGTCATCGTCATCCCCCATCGAGACCTACCCGGAGGATGAACACCGCGCCCTGTTCGAAGCCAATTACTGGGGTCCGGTAAAGCTGACCCAGGCTGTCCTGCCCGCCATGCGGGAGCGGGCCAGCGGCGCCATCATAAACATATCGTCGGTGCTGGGACGCATTGCCTGGGCCAACCAGGGGGCCTATTGCGCCTCGAAATTTGCCATCGAAGCCTTCTCGGAGGCCCTGGCACAAGAGGTCGCCCCCTTCGGCATCCGCGTGGCGATCATCGAACCGGGCGTCACCGCCTCGGCCATCTTCGACAACACCCCGGTGCATTACGACCGGGCCTCGCCCTACAAAACAGCCATGCGCCGAAATGGGCGGTTTTACAGCGTCGGTATCGCCGATGCCACGCCGGCCGAACAACTGGCGGAAACCATCGAGGAAGCGTTGACGGCGGAACAGCCGAAGTTGCGTCATGCGGTCGGCTTCGGCACCCAGGCCATCCCGCGCCGCGCAGCCATGAACGACGAGGAATATGTCGCCCTCGCCACCCTTGCGGACCCGGACTATTACCAGGCCCTGCGGGAGCGGCTGGATCTCGACCTGGAACCAGGCGAGAGCTAAGCCTGTTCAGCGGAGGGCAGGCGGCCGGCTTTTCGAAATCGGTACAGATAGTTGGGCAAAACCGCGTCCAATGTCGTCGGCGTAATGCCCAAGTCGCCGAGGCCGGGCAGATCGCCGCCAACCACGTTGTCCGTTTTCAACAGTTCCACCTGGTCCATGGTCAGAATGTTCCACGGCGTCAATTGCAGAAAAAAGGCCTTGATCTTGGCGGCGAAAAAAGGCGCCGGCAGCATGAGGCGGTTGCGGCCGGTTTGTTCGCAGACCATGGCCATCAGCGCCGCCATGGACAGCACTTGCGGTCCGCCTAATTCGTAGATCCCCCCCGGCATTTCATTTCGTACGATTGTGGCAATGGCCTGGGCCACGTCGCCAACATAGACCGGCTGCATCTTGTTCCGACCGCCGCCAAACAGCGGCATGACAGGCGAAAGGGTGGCAATGCGCGCGAAAAGATTAAAAAATTTATCCTCCGGCCCGAAAATCGTCGCCGGCCGGATAATCGCGGCATCCGGATAGGCGGCCCGCACCGCCGCCTCGCCGACGGCTTTGGAGCGGGCGTAGTTGCTGGCGCTTTCCTCGTCCGCGCCCAGGGCGGAGACATGGATCAATTGTCCCGCGCCCGTCCCGGCGGCGGCCAGAGCGACGGTGGCGGCGCCGACTTCGTGCACCGCCCGGAAACTTTGCGAGCCGCCGGGAAACATGATGCCAGCCAGATTAATCACGCAATCGGCTCCCGCCACGGCCCGGACAATGGAAGCTTCATTGCGGATGTTGGCCTGAATGGGTTGCACCTGGCCCACGTCGCCCATGGGTTTGACAAAGCTGGCCGCCTCCGGATCCCGCACCGCGACACGCACCGCATGGCCCTGTTCCGCCAACCGCCCGACCAGATACCGGCCGACAAATCCGGCGCCGCCAATGACTGTTACCTTGCCCATTTCAACATTAATTCCTTGCCAAGAATAATTGCAGTCTTATACCAATTATTGCCTTGCCAACAACAGCCCTATCGCACCGGCATGAAGGGCCGGGTTTCAAACGCGCCCCATTCGGCAACCAAAACATAGCCTTCCGACACCTGGCCCCAATTGGCGCCCGCATCGTCCAGGGGTTCAGCCCGAACAATGGCCGAGAGAGGAAGACCGGCCTTCCCGAATAAGCCAGCCAGCGGCACATGATGCCGGCCCTCTCGGATATAGTATTCATTGCATCATTCCAGGCGGGAGGTCCCTTGACAATGCCCCCCTTGGGCAGTATCGATGCCGCCCTGAGGCCCAGGTGGCGGAATTGGCAGACGCGCTAGCTTCAGGTGCTAGTGGGGGTAACCCCGTGGAAGTTCGAGTCTTCTCCTGGGCACCATTT
>JAPYUH010000416.1 GCA_029936195.1 Alphaproteobacteria bacterium | reverse complement strand
GCTCATGTAGGCACTCAGGGTCTGGCGCAATTCGTCGATGCCGAAGTTTTCCGTATAGAAGGTCTCGCCCCGGGCCAGGGAGGCCGCGGTGGCCTGGCAGATATAGTCGGGCGTGGGCATGTCGGGCTCGCCATACCAAAGGGCGACCACGTCATCGATGCCCATGCCTGCGTTGCCAACCTCGCGGATCAGGGAAACGCCCAGGCTTTCGGTGGTCAGCCGGGCGCCGGCGGGTCCGCTGACAAGACTATTTTGCTGTAGTTCGTTCATAGGGTTCCTCAATTAGACCGGCCCAAGGACACAGTACACGACAACCAAAACAATAATGTTATTGCCGGACTTGATCCGGCAATCCAGGGCTACAAACTCCAGTGTCAGCGGCTCTGGATCCCCCGGGTCTCCGCTTCGCTGCGTCCGGGGATGACGGTGTGTATTGTGGCCCCAGGGGCGCGGCAATGGTATAGCATGACGGGATGGCAAGTGGTTCTTCGAAATTAGCAGTTTATGCGGCCCTGACGGGTAATTTGGCGATTGCGGTGACAAAATTCGCCGCGGCGACCTTCACCGGTTCCTCGGCCATGCTGTCGGAGGCCATCCACTCCATGGTGGACACCGGCAATCAGGCCTTGTTGTTGTATGGCATGTACCGGGCCGGTCTGCCGGCGGATGAAAAACACCCCTTTGGCTATGGCAAGGAATTGTATTTTTGGAGCTTCGTCGTCGCCATTCTGATTTTTGGCCTGGGCGCGGGGTTTTCCATTTATGAAGGGGTGCATGGTGTTCTGAATCCGACGCCGATCGAGAATGCCGCTGTCAGCTATATTGTATTGGGCCTGGCCATGGTCTTCGAGGGCGGGGCCAGCCTGTTTGCCCTGCGGCAGTTTCTGGCCCAAAAAGGCGAGATGGGTTTTTTCGAGGCGGTGCGCCGGGGTAAGGATCCGGCCCTGTTCACGGTGCTGTTCGAGGATGGTGCCGCCATGATCGGCCTGATGATCGCCATGGCAGGGATCTTTCTGGGCCAGCACTTGGGCCTGCCGTGGCTGGATGGCGCCGCCGCCATCGCCATCGGCTTGGTTCTGGCCTGCGTGGCGCTGTTTCTGGCCTATGAGTGCAAGGCGCTGTTGATTGGCGAGGCGGCGGAGGGGGCGGTCGTGGAAGGCTGCCGCGCCCTGTTGAACGGCGACCGGCGGGTGGTGAAGGTGGCCAATCTGGCCACCATGCATCTGGGCCCGGCGGAAATCCTCCTCGCCGCCGACCTGGATTTCGCCGATGGCCTAGGCTCGGCGGAGGTGGAAGCGGCAACGGCGGAGTTGGAAATAAAATTGCGGGAGAATTTCCCCGACGTGCGGCGGATCTATCTGGCACCCCGGGGCCTAGTGCCTGATTGATCGCCTAAGATCGCTTTGCGCGGGACAAGATTTTATTAACCATATTGAAACCGCTGGCTGGCAGACTGCGGACCTCAACTTAATTGAGGTCGTATGTCGTTTATGACACATTTTCTGTTTCTAGCGTCCTATGCCGTGGCTGCGGCCGCGGCGGGGTTCATGTTGCCTCGTTCGTTGCCCCATTTGGATCCCATGCTCTGCTATCTGCTCGCCGGCGCCGGTTTTCTGGCTGCGGCGGTGTTGCACGAGATGATCTCCCGCCGCCTGGCGCAGCGGGGCGGGGCGGAGCAACTGGATCAGGTCTATGACGAAATTGATGAATTGCGCGAGGTCAACCGGGGCCTGATAGCCGAAATTACCCGGGCGCGCGAGGAAATGGCCGTGTTGTGCGAGGTGGTGGAGACGGCGGCCGATGGCTCCAACCAGGCCC
>JAPYUH010000158.1:6196-9161 GCA_029936195.1 Alphaproteobacteria bacterium | reverse complement strand
CACTGCTGTATCCCGCTGGGCTATCCGCGCGGCAACTTCGGGCCGACCTCCCGCCTGCCCACGTCCGCCACCACGTCTTGGGGGCAATGGGGCCAATCGCCACCTTGGAAGTAGAGACAAAAAACGGAAAGCACCCAATGGCAAAGCAACTGGCAAAGCAATTCGACCGTTCCGCCGAAGACCTCACCAATGTGGTCGCCCTGGAACATGTGAATATCCGGGTGCCGGACCAGCGGCTGGCCACCCTGTTCTATATCACCGGCATGGGCTTTACCCGGGACCCCTATTTGGTCACGGGGGTGGTGAACATGTGGGTTAATATCGGCCGCAGTCAGTTTCACCTGCCGACCGGCAAGGCGCAGGTGCTGCGCGGGCGGGTGGGTCTGGTCGTGCCGGATCTAAAGGCGCTGGCAAGCCGTCTGAAATCCGTCCGCGGGGACCTCGCCTCAACCAAGTTCGCATACAGATCCGGCAAGGGTTATGTGGACGTAACCTGCCCCTGGGGCAATAGGATCCGTTGTCATCAGCCGGGCGCGGCATTTGGCCCGACCATGCTGGGCATGGCCTATGTGATGTTCGATGTCCCGGCCGGCGCGGCGCGGGGCATTGCGGGATTTTACCGCCAGACCCTCGATACCGCGGCCACCGTCAAACCGTTTGAGCGGGCACGGGCGGCGCACGTGACGGTCGGCCAGCACCAACGCCTGATCTTTCGCGAAGGGCAGGGGCGCCTGGCGAAATATGACGGCCATCATCTGCAGCTCTACGTCAATAATTTCTCCGCGCCCCATGGCAGGCTGGACGAATTGGGCTTGATATCGGAGGAGAGCAATCAACACCAATACCGCTTCCGCGATATCGTTGATCCGGGCAGCGGCAAGGTGGTGTACACCATTGAGCACGAAATCCGCTCCATGACCCACCCCCTCTACGCCCGGCCCCTGGTTAACCGCAACCCGGACCAGACCAACCGTGATTTTGCCCCTGGCTACGACAATCAACCATGGGCGGCACCGTATGGCCAGTGACGGTTGGGTTGATAGTGTGGGGTTATGGTCTGTCACGATTATTGGCGCCGAGCCGGCGTGTAATACGAAGCAGGCTGCTTCCATTTGCTCCGTTCAAGACAAAAGTTTGCTTAGAACGGTGTTCATAGAGGAGAAAAACCGGCCGCCCGAAAACGCTCTAACTTGCCCCCCGCCGCGCGCCCCGCAACAGCTTGCCCGGCAACTCGCCCGTAGCCGTGCCATTCCGCATGACCTCGATTCCAGCCACGAAAGTGTGGCGATAGCCATCCGCCTTTTGGATGATCCGCCGGCCGCCGGCGGGCAGGTCGTGGACCAGTTCGGGGCGGCGGAGGCGCAGGGCCGGAAAATCGATCAGGTTGAAATCCGCCTTGTAGCCCGGCGCGATGACCCCCCGGTCCCCAAGGCCATAGGCCCGGGCGGTGTCGGCGGTCTGTTTCTTGACCAGGAATTCCAGGGGCAGTTTGTCCCCCCGGCGCCGGTCCCGTCCCCAATGGGTCAACAGCGAGGTGGGGGAGGAGGCATCGCAGATCAGACCCACGTGGGCGCCCGCGTCGGCCACGCCGCAAATTGAATTGGGGTCCTCCAGCATCTCCTTCACGACTTCCAGATCACCGGCGTTGTAGTTTTCGAAGGGATGCAGCAACAGGGCACGTCCGTCGTCGGCGAGCAGCAATTCCAGGGCCAACGCGAAACGGTCCCTGCCCATGACCCCGGCGCGGGCGGCGATGCTTTGTTCCGGGCCGGGTTCGTAATCCACCCGGTCATCCAACTCGAAGGTGCGCTCCAGCACCTTTTCCATCCATTTCACGTGGCCGTCGTCGGGGCGTTCGTCCACCAGGCGGCGGCGCAGATCGCCATCTGCTTGCAGGCGGCGAACCCGTTCCCGGGGCGGGATATCCGACATCCCCAGCCACAGGGGGTGGGTTGTGAAGGGGTGCACCGTCGCCTCCAATCCCATCAGCATGCCAATGGGCCGGCTGCCGACCTGGGCGGTAACCTCCAGGCCATCGGCCCGGGCGGCGGCCACCTGATCCAGGGTTTGCCGCCAAAGACCGGGCGCATCGTCCACTTGTACCAAAAGCACCGAGAGGGGCTGTCCGGATATCTCCGCCACCGCGCGCAGACGGGCGAAATCGCCATCGCCAAAATCCGAATTGACTTCCAACACGCCCCGGCCGGCCCGCTTCATGGCCAGGCCCAGGCCGGTCAACTCGGCTTCTTCCGCGCCATAGCCCGGTGTCAGGCGCCCATCGGCGGCCCGGTGCTTGACGGTGCGCGAGGTGGTGAAGCCCAGGGCCCCGGCCCGCAGGGCGGTTTCCAGCAAATCGCCCATTTCGGTGATTTCCGCCGCCGTGGGCCGTTCGGCGAAATCCGCGCCGCGCTCTCCCATGACATAATAGCGCAAGGCTGCGTGGGGCACCTGGGCGCCGATATCCATGATCCGCGCCGTGTCGTCCAAGGCATCGAGATAGTCCGGAAAACTCTCCCAGCGGAAATCAATGCCCTCGGCCAGGACTGTCTCGGGAATATCTTCAACCCCTTCCATGAGGTTGATCAGATACGGCTCCTGGCCGGGCCGCACGGGGGCAAAGCCAACGCTGCAATTACCGAACACGGCGGTGGTCACGCCATGCCAGGACGACGGCGTCAAATAAGGGTCCCAGGTCGCCTGACCATCGTAGTGGGTATGGATGTCGACCCATCCCGGCGTCAACAACAAGCCGTCGGCACTGATTTCACGGGCTCCGGCACCCAAATCCGCGCCGTTTGATACCGCCGTGATGATGCCGTCGTCGACGGCTATATCGGCGGTTTTTCGCGCCGCCCCGGTGCCGTCAATCACGCCGGCGCCGCGCACCACAAGGTCATGCATACTCAAGCTCTCCCATCCAATCCGGGATCAAAAACAGGCCATCATAACAGCATATAGGTGGAGG
>JAPYUH010000158.1:1756-6096 GCA_029936195.1 Alphaproteobacteria bacterium | reverse complement strand
ACATGGCGCAGCCCACAACCAAGGCGACGGAAAATAGCACCACGCGAAACGGCCGTTCACCATAGCTGCAGAACAGATCCACCGCCTTGGAGAACAACCGTGCCAGGCTCCATCGCCGCATCTGATAGCGGCGCATGGTCATTTCCCTGACGAAAAACAGCCCCGCAATGTCAAAGTGTCCGGTGTTTTCCGCCTGTTTGCGCAGATTTCGATAGATCTCTTCGGCTTCCGCGGCGGCGGACAGTTCGGCCTGATGGTCGCGGCGTGCGCGGGCCGCGTCAACGGCGTCATGCTGCCTGATTTTGGCGCCCCAATCGGCATTCTCGGTCTTGGCATTGCCGAACACCACGCCCAACAGATTGGCCCCGCGCAGAACGGAATGATTAAGATTGGCATCCTCCAAATGAGCTTTCATCAGGGAGGCATTGGTAGAATCCGCCTGAAACAGATGCGCGCCCCGCAGGTCGGCATGAAACAGATCGGCGTTCGAGAGATCGTAACCTTTCTTACTGCCGCGCCGGTTCAGGTTAATGTCGCGCAGATCGGCATGGGCCAGTTGGAACCCGGCCAGGGAGGCGCCGCTACGGGCCAAATCCTCCAATTCACCGCGGATATTGGCGCCCCGCTTGTCGCAGTCGGGATCATGCCAGAAACACAACGCCGTCTCCCGCGCCGTCTCCCGAGCTGGCAGGCCGCATCCGGCATGCGCGCAACTACCCCGCGGAAGGTGTTCAAGTGCCATGATCAACATCCTGGCTTCGTGAAGGCCGCGGCTAGATGGCCACAACCGCCGATGCGGTTCAACCAATGTTTTGCGGTAATCACCGCGCCCAGGACGCCGAAGAATATACAACCGATTGTTAACATTATCCTTTTAGACTAAGGGCTGGGTCCAAGCATGACTTGGGCCAAGGGCGGGAAACGAGGGCGGGGATGAAGGCGGCCGTATCTGACCGGAAACGATGTTGGTTGAAAGGCACGGACCCGTTCGCGGTCTTTACCCTACTTTGTGGCTGCCTGTTCCTGATGCCGGGCACCACGGCATTTGCGGCGAAACAATCCGTTATCGAGAGCGATCGACGCACCGTGACCGTCGGCGTTCCCGCCCATTTGCCGCCTCATTTCCAATTGGACGAGGCCGGGCAGCCGCAAGGCTTTGCCATCGATGTGTTCAGGGAAATTGCCAAGGATGTGGGCATCACGCCGGGCTACCGCATATTCGCGGACATGGCCGAGCTTGACCGGGCTTGGCGGCGTGGTGACATTGATATTGTACCCGGCGCCGCCATAACGCGAGGCGGACGCCTCGATGCCCGATATACGGACGCCATTGAAACCTTCGCCGTTTCCATCTTTGTTCGCCAGGGCCAATACATCGCCTCGGGACCGGATGCCCTGACAGGACGCCACGTTTCAGTGGTGTCGGGCGATGCGGGGCATGATCTGCTGAAATATCGGGAAAACCTGACACTGGTGGTGCATGCTAATTTGCAAAAGGCGCTGTCTGCCTTGTTGTCCGGCGAGACCGATACCTTGGTGTTTCCCAAACAAGTTTTACTGCACGCGGCCCGGACCATTGGCATGGAGGAGGCCATTCGGGTGGTGGAGCCGCCGCTCGACCATGTGCGGCGGGGTATCAAGGTTCAGCCCCATGAAGCGGAATTGCTGAGCCTGTTGAACCACGGTGTTGCCCGCTTTAAGAACACATCGGCGTACTGGGCCATACATGAAAATTGGCACGGACCACCGGCGATATTCTGGTCCACCCGGATGGTCGTCTACTTCGGCCTTGGCCTGCTGCCGCTGATTACCATCGCGATGGCCTGGTGGCGCTACCGTACCGTAATGCGCCTGAACCAACGGCTCCAAGACAGCTTGACGGAACGGCGGCTGGTGCAAGACGGCCTTTCCAGGGCCAAATCGCAATTGGAAGATGCAATAGAGTCCATATCCGAAGGCTTCGTGCTCTACGATGCAGATGAGCGCTTGGTCATTTGCAACGACATTTACAAGAGTTTGCATCCCATCGCCGCGGACATGATGGTGCCGGGCGCCAAATTCGAGGCCATTATCCGCAAGGCGGCCCAAGATGGCCAGCATCCGGCGGCCCTGGGCCGCATGGAAGACTGGATCTCCGAAAGGCTGGAGCGGTTTCGAAATCCGGTTGGACCGGGAGAGCAACAATTTGCCGACGGCCGCTGGCTGCAGTATTCCGAACGCCCCACCAGGGACGGCGGCACGGTGGGCATTCGCGCCAATATCACGCGGCTAAAAGAGACCGAACAAGCGTTGGAGCGAAGCCAGGCAGTATTCCGGGATTTTGCCACGTCTGCCTCGGATTGGTTCTGGGAAATGGATTCGGACCTGCGCTTTTCCTATTTTTCCGACCGTTTCAGCGAAGTTACCGGGGTAGCGGAAAATCAACTGTTGGGCAAAATCCGCCAGGAAACCGGCATTCCAAATGTAGATGAAACAATTTGGCGCCAGCATTTGGCCGACCTGGATGCCCATCGCCCATTCCGTGACTTCGTCCATCCCCGCACCAGTACCGCTGGTGAAGTTCTATGGTTTTCTATCAACGGCACGCCGGACTTTAATGATGACGGCAGCTTCAACGGCTATCGCGGTACGGGCGCGGATATCACCCGGCAAAAACGCACGGAACACCTTCTGCGGGAGAGCGAGCAACGGCTAAAAGCGATCATGGACCACGTGCCCGTGGCGCTGTACCTGAAGGACATGGACGCTCGCTATTTGCTGATCAACAAACAGTACGAGGAGTGGTTCGGCATCGATCAGGGGCAGGCGATCGGCAAAAACGCGCACGATCTGTACCCCCCCCCCCGAGCGGGCCCAACGGTATGCCGACGGGGACAAAAAAATTCTCGAAAGCATGGAAGCGGTCACCGACGATGTGAATGTCGCCGGTCCCGCCGGCGAGGACAGGAATTTCACCTTGACCAAATTCCCGATCTTCAATGCCGGTGCGCCGGCTGGGTTCGGCGGCGTCATAAACGATGTTACGGAACGGTCCCGCAACGAACACGCCCTGCGGCAAAGCGAAAACCGGGCCGAGATGGCGAACCGCGCCAAGTCCGAATTTCTAGCCAATATGAGCCATGAGCTAAGAACGCCCCTGAATGCGATCATCGGCTTTGCGGAAATCATCAAAAGCGGCGTTCTGGGCGATCACGGCCACGGGAAACATCAGGAATACGCTGGCGACATACACGAATCCGGATTGCACCTTTTGGACTTGATTAATGATATCCTGGATCTCTCGAAGATCGAACTGGGCTCTGAACAACCCAATGACGTCGAAATTAATGTCCCGGTATTGGTCGATTCCATGCTGGTTCTGATGCGGGAGCGGGCCCGCGAGGCGTCGATCAAGATCACCACGGAATTACAGAAAGAAATGCCGCTGCTGCGTGGCGATGAACGCAAATTGAAGCAGATATTAATAAATCTGATGTCCAACAGCATCAAATTCACCCATCCCAGCGGCAGCGTCCACCTCTCCGTGCGCTGCTGTCCGGGCGAAGGCTATGTCTTTGCGGGCGAAGACACGGGCATCGGCATCGCGCCGCATCATCTGGCGAAGGCAATGCAGCCGTTTGGTCAGATCGACAGTGACCTGAATCGAAAATATGCCGGTACCGGCCTGGGCCCGCCATTGGCGAAAGAGCTGGCGGATATGCATGGTGGCAGCCTGAAGTTGGAGAGCGAACTTGGCGCCGGCACCACCGTCACCGTCGGTTTTCCCGCCAACCGCAATATCCGGAAAATACCGGAACCGGTTTCACCAACTGTTTCGTAGCTCCCTTAGTTTCACGAATACTTCACGCGGATCCGGCGCATCGGACAGATCGGGGAAGCTTTCGCGCAATGCGGCGATGACCGAGGGACTGCGTAGCCGCAGGAAAGTATTGATCTCCTTTTCCAGCGCCATGGTGGAGACCAGGGCGGCGTTGGGGTCCTGACCGCCAACTTCGTCCAGCAGACTTTGGGCTCTCGCATTGTCGGGCTCACGGTCCAGGGTGAATTCGAGATTATTGCCCATGTAGTCATGTCCCGGATAGATCAGGGTCTCGTCCGGCAGATTGGCGAGAATATTCGCGAAGGTATCGTAGAGCTCGTTCGGATGTCCGCCATTGTGGCAATTGCCGGCCCCGGCGTTGAACAGGGTGTCGCCACAGATCAGGGCCGGCTGATCGGTACGGGTCAGCAGGCAGACATGGCTCATGGTATGGCCGGGGGTATCCAGGGCCTCGATCTCGACCGAACTGCCGACCTTGATCACATCGCCCGCGTCCAGCCCGCGGTCCATGCCGGGAATC
>JAPYUH010000158.1:0-1656 GCA_029936195.1 Alphaproteobacteria bacterium | reverse complement strand
CGAATGGGGCCGGACCAGAGGGTGCGGCGTCGGCGGCACCTCGGCCGCCTGCGCCCCGGTCAGTTTGGCGGTGGGCTCCTCCCCATCGCGGCCGGCGGTGGCGCCATAGAGATGCATGGCGGTCAGGGCGTCGATGCGCTGTCTGGTGGCGCCATCAAGATCCTCGTAGGCGGCCTTCATGTTGACGATCCGGGTTTCGCCGCCCACGTCGGGTACCATGCGGGCATACAGCATGGTCGCCGTGGCCGGGTTGGCGTCGTAAGACTGGTCGGTGTGCCAGAAGGCGGCGTTATTGCGGATCAGGCGGTCCTTGGCCCGTTCCGACATATTGCCGATCTGCAACAGTTCCGGAAAACCTGGCATGCGATGGTTGTCCAGCACATGGGGGATCGGCGTGCCCCATTGGCGGCCGAAGGCAAGAAAGGCGGCTTCATCGCAGCGCTGATCCTTCAACACCAGAACCCGGTGTTCATACAGCGCCTCGTGCAATTGCCGGCAGGTTTCGCCATCGACGCCGTCACTGATATCCAGGTCATGCACGGCGCGGCCAAAGGGGCCGTCCAGTGGGGTGAATTCAATCATCGCGCGCTCGCTTTCTCGCCCATTGCGGATCGGTTGGGTACCGTATGGACCACGAAGGTACTATGCTAACCTGTGGTTGGCAAAGGCAGGTAGATGTGGAGGCAGATATGACGAGTGAAATTCCCATCCTCGATCTTGGCGATTATTTGGCGGGCAAGCCGGGCGCGCTGGAAACAACGGCCAAGGAATTGCGACACGCGGCCGAGAACGTCGGCTTCTATTTTATCAAGGGCCATGGCGTGCCCCAGGATTTGATCGATGACACCTTCGAGGCTTCGCGGCGGTTTCACGAATTGCCCCAGGCGCAAAAGTCCGCCCTGAAGGCGAACGAGCACAACATCGGTTATATGGCCTATGGCTCCTCGGTCTCGCAGGCCAGCCGGGTCTATGAAGGGGAGCGCAAGAGCAATCTTGTCTCCGCCATTTTTCTCAAACGCGATCTGCCCCCCGATCATCCCGACATCATCAACAACAAGCGCTTTCGCGGCGCCAATCAGTGGCCGGAAAATCTGGCTGGCTTCCGCGACACCGCGAACGGCTATATGGACGCCTTGGAGGCCTTGGCCAAGAGCCTGCTGCCCCTCTATGCCACGGCCCTGGACCTGCCCGCCGACTATTTCGCCCAGGGATTTGTCGAGCCGCAATATACCCTGCGTCTGTCCCACTATCCGCCCTCGGACCCGGAGGATAACCAGTTCGGCCTGGCACCGCACACGGACAGCTCGTTCATGACACTGCTGGCGCAGAATAAGGTGGAGGGGCTGCAGGTGCGCCGCACGGACGGCACCTGGATTGACGCCCCCGCCCTGCCCGGCACCTTTCTGGTCAACGGCGGCGATATGCTGCGGCGCTGGACCAACCACCGCTTCCTCTCCACCCCGCACCGGGCCAAGGCAGCGTCACCCGACCGTGACCGTTACGCCATACCCTTCTTTTTTGATGCCCACGCCGATCACGTCATCGAATGCCTGCCCACCTGCCAAGGCGCCGACAACCCAGCCCGCTACGAGCCGACCACCTACACCAAATACATGACCTGGTTCGCCACCCAGAACTACGCCCATTTCCGCGATG
>JAPYUH010000157.1 GCA_029936195.1 Alphaproteobacteria bacterium | reverse complement strand
GCTATGCGCGAAGGCGAAGACGCGGGCGCCAACGCCAATCTTTGACACTACCAACGGCGTCGTTTGGGCGCTGATGACTTTGCTGTTGCGCAACAAATAAACGGTCACGTTATAGGTCCCGGTGGGCACGTTGGAGGGGAAAAAGATATCGCTGCGAAACAGCCGGTTGCCCAGCAAGGTGATCTGACCGCTGACGTCGGGATAGAGGCCCTGGCGCTGTTTATTTCGGATCAAGGCGTCACGGAACATCGATAAATCGCCATTTTCCCCTTTCGGGTTGATCAAACGAATATGCTCCAGGCCGATACCGTGGCGGGCCAGAATGCGGCTGGTGGCAATATCCTCCACCGCTTGGGTGCTGGCCAACCGGTAGAACCCGGGGACGCCGCCGAAGACCAGTTTGTGGCGATTGACCCAAATGCCGCCCAGACGTTCCTTGCGCCGGACAACGACCTGCTCCGCCGGACCGCGGACGACAATGATCACATCCCCGGCATCGCCATCAATGGCCCCGAACAAGAGCAGCTTGGTGCCCGAAAATCCCGTGGTCACGGCAATCAGATGGTCCGACAGATCCGCCACCACCGCCTGAGCCAGGGCCATGCGGGCGAAACCCGACAAAATGGCCATGACGGCAACGCCCCCAACAACCATTTTCAGCCCCCGCCTCATCCGCCGTGCCCCACAAGGGCGCCAATGGAGAACAGATCTTCCGGATGGGCCAGCAATTCATAGGCCAGGCGGGCGCAGACGGCCAGGACGATCAGGGCAAGCATGCTGCGTAATTGCTCGCCCGGCAGCTTCGATCCCGCCCGGGTCCCCAGTTGGGCTCCGATCACGCCCCCCGTCAACAACAACAGGGCCAAGAAGATATCCACGGTCTGGTTCTGCCAAGCCTGCAGGAACGTCACGTTGGCCGTCACGAAGATGATCTGAAACAACGAGGTGCCCACCACCATGGCCGTGGGCATGCCAAGTAAATATATCATCGCCGGCACCATGATGAAACCGCCACCCACGCCCATGATGGCGGCCAGGATGCCGACCAGAACACCGATACCCAGGGGCAGCAGGGCGGAAATGTAAAGCTTGGAGCGGCGGAAGCGCATTTTGAAGGGCAGGCCGTGCAGCCAATTATGCTGATGCAGCTTGCGCCGCTTGCCGCCCGGTTTGCGCTGGCGGGATATGGCTTTCAGGCTCTCCACCAGCATCAAGGCGCCGATAATACCGAGGAAGACAACATATGACAGGCGAATGACCAGATCGATCTGGCCCAGGCCCCGCAGCAGACCAAACACCCAGACACCCAAGGTGGAGCCAATAATGCCGCCGATCAGCAACACCACGCCCATTTTGATGTCGACGTTGCCACGGCGCCAATGGGCGAGCGCGCCGGAAACGGAGGACGCGACGATCTGATTGGCCTCCGTGGCCACGGCCACGGCGGGGGGAATGCCGGCGAATATCAGCAACGGTGTCATGAGAAACCCACCGCCGACCCCGAACAGGCCCGAAAGAAATCCGACACCGGCTCCCATGCCTAGAAACAGGAAGACGTTAACGGACAACTCTGCAATGGGTAGGTAGATCTGCATGCAACAGGCACATAAACATGAGGCACGTTGAGTTGGCGGCGGGTATCGCCGATGTCGCCAAATCAAACAATGCCGCCAAAAGAATTGGGCCGACCTCAGCCAAGGCCCGCCCAACGAGTTATTTGGTGAATACAGCAATACGGACGGTTATGGCAAACAAAACCTGCCGGGTTTTTTCAATAACCGCCAATAAACCTGATATTTTCGAAAATACCCGGTTTGCTAAGTATCCAACGCGCCTCGGCGCGACGAAATGCCCCTAAACCCAACCGGCTATAGCTCGGTAGAGATGGTCTACATTTGCCGGCGGACGTCTTCGGCGTCGGTGGAGACGACAAGCCCGTCCAGCAATTCCATGATCACCCGGGCCTCTTGGCCCCGCAGCGAGTAAAATATGTTCTGCGCCGAGCGCCGTGGAACCACTAATCCATCGCTCCTCAGGCGGGCCAGATGCTGGGACAATGAGGACTGGCTAATCCCCAATAGTTTTTCCAGTTCTCCAACGCTGAGTTCACCTTCAATAAGATGGCACAAAATCATGAAACGCCGTTCATTTGCCATGGACTTCAGGATCCGGCATGCGCCGCGCGCATGATCCTGCAGGGTACTCGGTGTCATATCATACTCCCCGTCTACAAAGACGCCGAAACGCCCCTCCAACCCCAAGCCGAGCTGATTTACAGCCTTGTTTTCAGCATTCGGTACACTAAAGGGTCAATCTGATAGGACATGCGATCAAATATTACAATGTATAATTAACTAAAAATCGGCATCAACAAAAAATCTTATCCGATTTCGCCAAGAACGGGAATGAATTCAATTAACCAAAATCCCAATAATTCAAATGAATTAAACAAAAACAACAATCCCGTTACAATCAAAAGGCCGCCCGTGGCAACTTCTATTCGTCGTATATGCTTACGCATGCGCTTCATCCACCGTAAGAATGGTGCGGCAAGGAAAGCGGATAATAGAAAAGGGATGCCCAAACCCGCAGCATACACTGACAACAGCGTGGTCCCATACCACAGGCTATCACCTCGGGCGGCGACGGACAGCACCGTTGCCAGTATCGGCCCGATACAGGGTGTCCAGCCAAATGCGAAGGCCAGTCCCAACACATATGCGCCGACGAGGGAGGCGGGACGGTTTTGCGGATGCAGGCGGACTTCCCGGTTCAGGAACGGTATTCGTAACAATCCCATAACATGCAGGCCAAAGGCGATTATAACCACGCCGGCAATCTGACCGAGCAATAGTTTATGCTGCAATAAAATGCCGCTGATGGCCGACGCCGAGGCCCCCAAGGCTACAAAGACGGTGGAAAACCCAAAAATGAACATGATCGCCGCGATCACCACCCGCCGGGCGCCTCCCGCCTCCGACGCTTCCTCGCCGGAAAGCTGCTCAAGCGAGGTGCCACCCAGAAAACAAAGATAGGCCGGCACCAGCGGCAATACGCAGGGTGAGACAAAACTTAGCATGCCGCCGCCAAGGGCGCCGACATAGCTAATATCAAAGACACTCATGAACAATTTCCATACTGCTGATGGTCAATTGATTATGGCCCTCGCCGCACCGCACCGCCAATACACAGTCTTGTGTATGGAATCGTGTTGGGTGTCCATCAACACGGGTTGGTATTACACTATGACCATGAATGATAGCCGGGAAACAGGCGAGAGCGAACTCGACGTCCGGGGACTGATCTGTCCCCTGCCCGTATTGCGCGCCCGCAAGGCGCTGATGGCGTTGCGGCCGGGCGCCATGCTGCGGGTTTTCTGCACTGATCCGGCGGCGGCGGCGGATTTTCCGGCATATTGCACCACCGCCGGTCATGCCCTGGTGGAGAGCCGCCAGATTCAGGGCGAACAGGGGCCCGAGTTGACGTTTCTGATCCGGCGCGGCGGCTGATGCGGGCTCGTTCACCGAATGGGGCATGTTTGCCATTCATTCTTGGCCAACTTGAGATCGGCGATACAATGAGCGCCGCCGGGAGCGCCGCTCAATCGGTCAACGGGGTTCTCCAGGCCTCTTCGGAGCTGGCTGAGAGGTCCACCGAACTACAGGGCTATCTCAACGGCTTCATTGAGACCATGGCTCAGTCTAGGGGGCGCCCCATTTCTTTTCCAAGTATCGGGATAATTTGGGATGCAATCAATCCTTGCACGCATATGGCGCGATCAGCTAGGCAAGGGTCATTGTTGTTTCAATAACCGAATTGGGAACCAGGCCATGCGCCTCGCCACAGCATTTATCGTCTTACTGCTCGCCACGGGTATCTGGACGGCACCGACACCGGCCGAGGCAAATGGCCTTACGCTGGAGCTGAACAAAGTCGCCGACGGCCCGCAAGGTTGTCTGGCCACGGTGCTGATCGGCAACAGACTGGGGCGGACCCTGGACCGGTTTCGCCTGGACCTGGTCCTGTTCAACGGCAAGGGCGTGCTGTTCGACCGGATTTTGATCGACCTGGCCCCTCTGCCCCACGGCCGCACCACGGTGGCGAGTTTCCCCTTGGTTCAAGGCGCCTGCATCGGCGTCTCCCGCATCCTGCTCCAGGACGTGCCGGCCTGCCGCACCGACGGACGAAAGGATCTGGACTGTCTTTCCGACCTCGCCGTCAGTTCGCGCACCGGCATCGATTTCGGCATGTAGGACCGATGGCCGGGGGCAAGGACAGCGGGAGCCATACCCCAGGCCTGTTCGCCCTGGGCGGCAATCTGGATCGCATCATCTGGCGGGCCGAGCTGAGCGGACTGCCTCCTTGGCGGTCAGCGCCCGTCATGGCCCTGCGCATGGCCGCCGCCATCGGCCGCGATCTAGCCCGTGGGCAGTTGACACTGTGGGCCATGAGCCTGGTGTACACCACCCTGCTATCCCTGGTGCCGCTACTAGCCATCAGTTTTTCCATCCTCAAGGGTTTCGGCGTCCATAACCAGATTGAGCCCATGTTGCTGAGCCTGCTGGAACCCCTGGGCAGCAAGGGCGCCGAGATCACGGCACGGATCATTGAATTCGTCGATAACGTCAAGGTGGGCGTGCTCGGCTCCCTGGGCTTTGCCATGCTGATTTACACCGTGGTTTCCCTGATGCAGAAGATCGAACGGGCCTTCAACACGGTCTGGCATGTGGAGCGCGAACGCAGTCTGGGCCAGCGCTTTCGCGATTACCTCTCGGTTCTGGTGATCGGGCCGGCGCTTGTCTTTGCCGCCGTGGGCATCGGCGCCTCCATCACTTCCCATGCCATGGTTGGCACCTTGGCCGCCATCGAGCCCCTGGGCAGCATGATCCGCATGGCCGGCAAACTGATCCCGTTCCTGATGATCGCCGGTGCCTTCAGCTTCATGTATGCCTTTATTCCCAACACCAAGGTTGGGATGCGCGCCGCCCTGTCCGGCGGCCTGGTGGCCGGGCTGATGTGGAATGTCCTGGGCTGGATCTTTGCCGCCTTCGTGGTGGGTTCGGCAAAATACACAGCCATCTATTCCACCTTTGCCACGCTGATACTTTTCATGATCTGGCTGTACGTGGCCTGGCTGATCTTGCTGATCGGCGCCAATATCTGCTTCTACTTGCAACATCCCGCCTATTTGCGGGGCCAGGGCGGCGCCGGGCGGCTGAGCCACCGGGCCCGGGAAAACTGGCCCTGACCCTGACCGTTTTGATCGCCCAGCATCACTACCGCCAACGCCCGGCGTGGTCGGCGGAGGCACTGTCGGAACAATTGCGTATTCGGAACGACCCCGTGCACGACGTCTTGTCCGCCTTGGAGCGGGCTAACCTGATCAAAGCCACGGCGGACCGTCCGCCCACCTATCTGCCCGCCCGCCCCTTCGAGGAGGTCACGCTGGACGAGGTTCTGGCCGCCACCCGGCGGGGTGGCGATGGCGGCGATCTATCCTATGACCGCATCCCCGCGCCGGAGGGGATCGATGATGTCCTGCACGCCTTCACCGCCGCGACCACGGCCGCGCTGAGTGGACAAACGATCAAGGAGCTGGCTCTTTTCGAACGCGCCCTATCTAACCGCGCCATGGCCAGCCACGCCACGGAGGGAACATAGGCCCATGTTCGATCAGCAGGTTACCTTCCTCTATACCGCCGATCTGGCCAGAAGTGCCGCCTTTTACGGCCAAACCCTGGGCCTGCCCCTGGCGCTGGACCAGTCGCTGGACCAGGGCGTCGGATGCCAAATATTTCAGGTCAGCGGCGATGGTTTCCTTGGCGTCTGTCAATGTGCCGAAGGGCGCTCCATGGCACCCGACGGCATCATCGTGACCCTGGTAACGGGTGACGTGGACGGCTGGTACGAACGTTTGAAAGCGCGCGGCGTTGCGCTGGAAGCGCCACCCGCGACCAAGGAAACCTTCAACATATATCACTTTTTCCTGCGCGATCCGGATGGCTATCTGATCGAGGTGCAGCGGTTCCAGGATCCGGCCTGGCCGGCACCGGGTCACAAGGCGCCTTGAGCCTGCTTGGCGAAAGGGCCATCGTCGCCGGGGCCGGCATCGGCGGGTTGATCGCCGCCGGCGTGCTTTCGGAATTTTTCCATGAAGTTCTGTTGCTGGAAAAAGACGCCCTGCCCCTGACCCCCGGGCAGCGCAAGGGGGTGCCACAGGACGGCCAGATCCATGTCATCCTCAAGGGTGGTGACAATGCCTTCGCCGCCGTCTTCCCTGGTTTCCGCGAATGTCTGGCGGTCGCCGGCGCCACCCCTCTGGAATTCGGCAAGGACTTGCAGACATACGAGGGCGGACGCCGCCATTCACCCAAGTCCACGGGCATCGTGGTGCATTCCCAGACCCGCCCCCTGCTGGAGTTCACCGTCCGGACCCTGTTGGCAAAACTGCCCAACGTCCGGATCCTGGATCAAACCCGCCTGATGGACATCCTCCGCGCCCCCGACGGCCCCGTGACCGGGGTGGCGATCACGGACAAGGATGGCCAACGGCGCGATCTGGCGGCGGACCTGGTGGTGGAATGCATGGGGCGGTCCGGCTACACCGGCCGCTGGCTGGCCAAAAACCGCGGCCGGATGGTGGCGGAGACGGAACTGGGCATCGATCTGGTTTACACCTCGGCCCTGTTGCACCGAACCGCGGCCTGGCGGGGCAGGAACTTTGGCTGGATCACCCGGCCGACGGCGCCCCACAACACCAAATCCGGCGTTCTGGTCCCGATCGAGGGCGAGCGCTGGATGATGACCCTGTCAGGCCGTTTCGGCGAAGTCCCGCCCGAGGACGAGGCCGGCTTCCTGGCCTACGCAAAAGCCTTGGAAGACCCGCACGTCCATAGAGAGGCCAAGGATGCCCGGTTTGCCACCCCCATCACCTCCTACCGCATCCCCCGGATGATCTGGCGCCACTATGACCAGGTCGCTGATTTTCCCGACCGCCTGATCCCCCTGGGCGATACCATCGCCGGTTTCAACCCCCTGGCCGCCCAGGGCATGTCCATGGCGGCCCTGCACGCCATTACCCTGCGCGATGCCCTGCACGGCGGCCTGGGCGGTTTGGGCGGCGCCCAGGGGCGCTATATGACCCAGGCCATGAAGATCGCCGCCGATGCCTGGTCCCTGGGTGAGATGCTGGATTTCGCCTACCCCCAGGCCAAGGGCACCCGTCCCGATGATTTGGCCGAACGCCTGGCCGCCCGCGCCGCCGTCTTCAAACTGGCGGCGCATGACAAAGAAGTCCGTGGTCTGGTATTCGAGGTGCAGAACATGCTGCGCCCGCCCTCCGCCTTGCAAGATGCCGCCCTGCTGGCCCGCGCCTTCGCTGTTTAGGGCGGCATCGGCCGGTCGCAAGATGACGTTGTCGAGAATTGGCAACCGGTATACAAATCATAGATAAGGACCCGACACGGTTCTTGCCAACGCTAGGCAGCGTTGCCGGGCAACCAGCCATGCCTCTCCCGCCTCAATTCAGCTGCGAAGAAGAACGTGCCACCATGAGCGAGCGTCCATGAGCTACAGCATTGCCCCCATAACCCCGGCCGGCGCGCGGGTTGTTGCCGCCGCCGCTGATCTGATCGAAACATTTCGGGCCCGCGCCGATGCCGCCGACCGGGCGAACGAGATTTGTGCGGCGAACTATGCCGACTTGCAACGCACCGGCATAGCGGCGGCATTCGTGCCGGAGGAGCTAGGCGGCATGGGCCTCGGCTCCCTGCACGACTGGACGCTGACCATCGCGACCCTTGCCAAGGGCGATGGCTCCGCCGCGATTGCCATCTCCATGCATCTTTCCGCGACCCGGGGACTGGCCGCTCTTTACCGTGCCAGCGAAGCCGGCTCCCCGCCTCACATTCGGGCCCGAAGCATCCTCGAAGCCGTTGGCAGGGGCGAGATGCTCATTTGCTCCACCACCACCGAACGGGGCACGGACAATCTCCATCCCCTGACCGAAGCCCATTGGAGCGAGGATGGCTGGCGGCTGAATGGCACCAAACACTTCGTTACCATGTCGCCCCTGGCCACCCATATCGCGACCAATGTGCGCCTGCGGGACAAGAACGGCGACGGGGACGGGGATAGCGATCATATCGCCAATGTCCTCCTCCCCATGGCGACCGAGGGCATCCGCCCGCTTGGCAACTGGGATGCGTTGGGGATGCGCGCCTCGGGCAGCCAGTCCGTCCAGTTTGAAAATTGCCTGGTGCCCCACGATGCCTTGCGCAAGATCGGCCCCTGGGGCCAGTGGAGCACGCCGGTTCTGGTCAATCGCACCCTGGCCAATGTGCCCCTTGTGGGCGCCTTTCTGGGCATCGCGGAAACGGCTTTTGAATATGCCCTGGATGCGCCGTCGAATGCACAATCCAGCAACCAAGGCGCCAATGCAAGGCCTGGCGCACACCACGCCCTGGCGGAAATGGAGATTGCCCTGGCCACCGCGCAAAGCATTCTGGCCCGGCTCGGGGTGCGTCTTGATGACTTCATGGCGGCCACCAATGGCGGCGCAACGGCGACCTATGTGCAGGGCCACGAATTGATGAAGGACTATCAAACCGCCAAATGGGTGGCCAACCGCCATGCCATCGATATTGTTGGCCAGGCCATGGACCTGAGCGGCGGCGGCGGATACCTGGCGGGCAATCCGTTGTCCCGTTTGTATCGCGACGTCAAGGCCGGTCCGTTCATGCAGCCCTATTCACCAATCGATGCCCGTGAATACGTGGGCAAGGTGCTGCTGGGCGAATACCCCAAAGATTGAACCCGGGACCGCCAAGGCGCGGGATATTGAGCGAATCTGGTGTAATCATAAAACTAAGAGACGGCACCGCCTTGTTATACCCGTGGCATGACATCCGAGCCTCTCTCCTTGCCGCGAAGCAGCACGACAATGCCGGCTACAATTTGCAAGACGGTGCAAATCAGCAGAGGCGAACGATAATCGCCATGGAAGTCTCGAAGAACACCGAACATTATTGGCCCAAAAGCGTAGGCGATTTGCCCGATCGCCGTTGCCAAACCCGCCAACATTCCAAAGTCCACAAGGCCGAATTCCTTGCGAATAATGAGCGTGGGAAACGTGATCATATTGCCAACCGATGCACCGAATAGCGCACAAGCAAAAACAAAAATCACGTTGTCGTTCGTAAAAGCAATAATGGCGAGTGCAAGTGCCTAG